>JAJZNF010000149.1 GCA_021847985.1 Actinomycetes bacterium
CGACTCCGACCAGAGTGGCTACGGCTTCCGCGGCGCTGACATCCGGAACATCCTCGACTTCGAGAAAGCCTTTGCCGACACCGAGGTGATCAAGCTCGAGCAAAACTACCGCTCGACACAGAACATCCTCTCCGCCGCCAACGCGCTGATCGGCAACAACACCATGCGCGAGCCCAAGCGTCTCTGGAGCGATCTCGGCAAGGGGGAGCGAATACGCATCTTCGTCGCCGACGACGAGCGCGAGGAGGCGAACTTCATAGCCGGCCAGATCTACCAGGAGAAGGTCGACTCCTCAAGGCGGTTCGCCGACTTCGCGGTCTTCTACCGGGTCAACTCGCACTCGCGAGCTCTCGAGGAGGCGCTGATCCGCCGGGGCATCCCCTACCGGGTGGTGGGGGGCACGCGCTTCTACGATCGGCGCGAGATCAAGGACGCCATGGCCTATCTGCGCCTCATCCTCAACCCGAGCGACGAGGTGGCTCTGCGCAGGGTGGTCAACGTGCCCAAGCGAGGGGTGGGTGATCAGAGCTTCGGCAAGCTTGCCAGCTACGCGACCGACGCCGGGATCAACCTGTACGACGCCCTTTTGCGCCCGGCCGAGGCCGGGGTCTCGGGCCGCGCCGCCTCCGGGCTCGGAGAGTTCGTATCCGTGCTCGACCGGCTCCGCGAGGCGCACCTCGAGCGCACGCCGCCCAAGGAGCTGATCGAGCTGATGCTCGAGGTCAGCGCTTACAGGGCCGAATTGGATGCCGACACCAGCGTCGAAGGCCTCTCACGAATCGACAACCTGAACGAGCTCATCTCGGTCGCCTCGGCTCACGAGACGCTGGAGGAGTTTCTCGATGCCTCCGCCCTGGTCAGCCAAGCCGACTCCATCACCGGCGACGACGCGGTAACGCTGATGACGGTGCACACCGCCAAGGGCCTTGAATTCCCTGTGGTCTTCATAGCGGCCATGGAGGACGGGATCTTCCCCCACTCACGCTCCATGTACGAGCCTGCCGAGCTGGAGGAGGAGAGGCGCCTTTGCTACGTGGGCGTCACCCGGGCACGGGAGGTTCTCTACCTGACGCGTGCCAGGTTGCGCTCCACCTTCGGAGAGCCGCAGAGCTCGGTGGCCAGCCGCTTCCTGGAGGAGATCCCCGCCGATCTCCTGTCGGATCTCTCCGCCCAACGGAGCTACGACGAGGAGCGGCGCAGCTACTCGGCTTACACCTCCGCATCCGGCTTCAACCGGAGCACCATGCGGCTCTACGGGATCGATCCCGATGCCAAGCCGCAGCACTCGTCGGCCGGCCCCCGGCTTCGCCTCGATGAAGTAAGAGTGGGCACCAAGGTCGTGCACGGGAGCTGGGGGGAGGGCAGGGTCATCGCCATCGAAGGCAGCGGAGACTCGGCAACGGTCGCCGTCAACTTCGGCTCCCTGGGAGTGAAGAAGCTGATCCTGGCTTACGCGCCTCTCAAGCTGGCCTGATCTCGGGCCGCGCCGCCAGAGGTGGGTATGGCACCGGCCAGCGCAGCCCCTAGGCGTTAGCGGCGCCGGCGGCGACGTGCCAGGGATGCAGATGGCGAAGGTGCCGGCACGAACAGAGCCCGCCGCATATGGCTCCCAGCGCCGATGCAATAGCTCCGGTTAGTAGAAGCCGGGTCAGGAGCACCGAAGTGGCGCCGGGGACAGACACCACCATGGCGCCCACTACGGCGTAGCGCAGCGCGATCATGGACCCGTCGATGTGGGCCGCGTGCCGCCAAGCCAATGCCGGAGCGGCCGGCGGCGCTCAATCTCCTTCCAGGTCACGGCGCAGCAGCGCCTGGTGGCCGGCAAAGGCCATCACGATCCCTAGCCCGGCAAGGACCGCGCTGGTCTGCCAGTTGGGAGGTACCGCCGGAGCGGCGGCCATTTGGTGGAATAGCGAGGTGTCGAGGGCCCAGTGGCTTTCGCTCACGAGCCCACCTACCAGCTCCACCAGCGCCGACCATCCCAGGACGGTGTACATGACCACTCCGGTGAAGCGTGGCGCGAAGCCCATGGTGAGCGCTCCGGCGCCCACGATGAAGAGTGCGGGCGGGAAGATGTTCACACCGGCTGCCAACGCGGAGCCGATGCCGAGGCCGGAGCCTTGCAGGGAGGCTCCGATCCAGGTGAAGAAGCCCGCAGCAAGCGAGCTTGCGAGCAGGGATGCCGCCACGATCGACAGCCATCCGATAAACCAGCGCGAACGGCTGACGTTCCCCACCAGCAAATTGTCGGCCCGCCCTGCTGCCTCTTCGCTCCTCATGGCGCTGAGCTGGGCGGCGGCCTGAAATCCTACGGTGATGGCCAGGATCACGAAGATGACGCCGAGAAACGCCTTGGCGCCTATCCCATTAGCCCCAAGACGGCTGAAGACCTGCTCCACCGACGAGCCGGCGACGGTCGAGCCCGCTGCTTGGGCGGTGAGGCCCACGAGCGCTCCAGAGATGGCCACGGCCACCACCCAGGAGATGATCGACGATTGCATCGAGCGGAAGGTGAAGCCGAAGGTGCCGGAGAGTGTTCGCAAGCGGGGCGCCCGCGAGTAGCGATCCGCCCAAATCGCGCCTCCCACGTCCCTAAGGCCGGCCAGGCGGACTGTGGCCAAAGAGACAGCGGCGGTGAAGGCCACGATGGGGAGAAATGCCGATGGATGGGGATCGGTGAGCGGCCGGAGCTCCTCGACCCAGCCAAGAGGGGAGAGCCAGACGAGCCAATGCAGGCCCGGCACGCCGTCACCGACCATGCGCAGGCCATAGGCAACGCCGAGGACAACTCCGGCGTAAGAGGCGGCGCGGCGGCGGCTTGCGGCCAGCTGGCTGGTGAGAGATCCGATGGCAAGGAAGATGACGGCAGTGGAGACCATTGCAGTCGACATGTAGAGGCTCGCCGGCACGCCGATTTGGACCGAGGCCGCCTGCCCGACAGCGGCGGTGATGACGAAGGTGATCACCCAGACCAGGGCAGCGGCCGCCGCAAAGCCGGCCAGGGCCTGGCCGGCCGCCCGGCGTCGAGTGGTCGCCCCGCTCGCGAGCAGGTCCCAGCGGCCGGCGTCTTCCTCGCCCCGCAGAAGGCGGGTGCTCAGGAGCAGGCCCCATACCGCGCCGATGATCATCACCGCCATCGAGGACTTGTAGGCCGTGAAGCCGGGCACCGTATTCAGGTGCTCGGCGGGCCCGAAGAGCGCGGCTACGGCAAGG
>JAJZNF010000226.1 GCA_021847985.1 Actinomycetes bacterium
CGAGGCGTCGAAGTCGGCAGGGGTGAGATCCAGGTGGTAGACGTCGCGGATGGTCTCCTCGGCGCCGATGATGTCGAGCATCACCCCGTCCACCCCCGAACCCGCCAGAGCCTCGGCCAGGCGCGGGGAAACCACCCCCGAATGGGCGATGACGGTCATGCCCAGCTCCTCTTTGATGCGGGGCACGTGGCGAAGATGGCGCTCGAGCGGAACGCCTCCGTTCTTGGTGGAGCCACCCGAGATGAGGAGTCCTTGGCTCCCGCCGGCCTGCAGGCGCGCGGCCACGTCGAAGAGCGTCTCTCCGAAGGGCACCGAGAGCATCCCCTGCAGGACCTTGGTCTGGCAGTGGTCGCAGGAGAGCGCGCAGGCCGAGCCGGTCACCGATACGGGCAGGAAGCGCCGGGGGTTGGTGGGCTTCCACTCGCTGGTCTGCCAGCTCTTCAGCCCGGGGGCGTAGAACTCGAAGGTGTCGTCGAAGTTCGCCGAGCGGATATCCGCAGGTGAGAGCGCGATCATCGCGCCAGGACTCCCTGGGCGCGATAGGCCTGCAGGCGCTGGGCGAAGGATTCGTTCAAAGCGTCCCCTGTCACCAGCTCGTCGAGCTCGGAGGGGTCGCTCATGCGTATGGCCAGCAGCCAGGAGCCGTAAGGGTCGGCATAGATCTTGGAAAGGTTGGCGACGGCCTCCTCGTTGACCGCCTCGACCACTCCGCTGACGGGAGCGGTGACCGGGCCGACGAACTTCTCCGCCTCCAGCGATCCCGCCGCCTGGCCGCGGGCAACCTGGCGGCCCGGCTCCGCCAGGACCAGGGCGGCCAGCGTTCCGTTGATCTCCAGCCCCAGCGGATCGTAGCCGACCTTGGCCAGCCCGTCCTCGACGGACAGCCACATGTCGGCCCTGGCGTCGTAGTAGAGATCGCCTCGCAGCTCGTAGCCTTCGACGTTCAGGCGCTTCATGCCCGCACCCCCTCACTTTCCATCACTCCGGCGCGCGCGATGGCGCGCAGCTCGGACTCGTCCAGCCATCCGGCGCCTGCGAGCACCCCCAGCGCGGCGCGAACCTCCTCGCCCTCCACCGCGGGCGCCCGCTCCTCGCCGAGGGGCTCGAAGCCGGTCAGGCGTCCCCACTCGGCGGTGGCGAAGAAATTTGGCCCCGCCGTGGTGCGGAAGATGGCGTGCACCCCGGATCGGATCTTTACCACCCGCAGCGCACCCGGCGCCGGTGGCGGGAACTCCCCCTCCCTGGTCCATCCCGGATCGGAGAGCTGGTTGTCCCAGGCGCGAATCAGTTGCTGCTCGCGCAAATCGAGCTCGCCCACCTCGGCCTCCATCCCCAGCGCCCGCCCCAGGGCCGAGGGCGCCGTCGCCGTGAAGGCGGCGGTATCCAGGTCGCGAGGGAAGGCGCCGACGTAGCGCCGCATGAGCCCCTCGAGGCGCTCGGTGACGACGGCCGAGCCGGTCCAGCAGATGCCGGCGGCCCGCGCGTGGTTGAATGCGGTTATCAGGTTCCCCACCACCGCCACCCCGTCGCCGATTTCGCCGGCGCCATGCCCGCAGACCTTGGCTCCGGAGGCGGAGAGCTCCCCGGCGGAATCCAGGCCGGCGTCCACGCCCGCGGCTGAAAAGGCGGGGGCCAGCGGGGCGAGCAGCCCCGAGATCGCCTCGCCCCGCGACGCGGGGAGGTCCCGGCGGGGCATGGTCACCTGGAAGAAAAGCTGGCGCGCATCCAGGTAGACCGGACCGCCGCCCACCCGGCGACGGATCACCGACAGCCCGGCGGAGTGGCAGTAGTCGAGGTCGACCTCGGCGATCGAGCGCTGCATGCCGATACCCACGTATGGCGCGGCGGGGCGCATGAACGAAAGCGTGGCGCGCCCGGTCTCCCCGGCGGCTTCGGCCAGCGCATGCCAGATACTCTGGCTGCGCAGCGGGCTGACCGGTCCGAAATCGAGAACGCGCAGCTTTCCCGCCATCTAGGCTCCTGAACCCAGGGCGGAAAGCCCGCCGGTGGCGTAGTCCAGCATCTCGGCGATGTCCATCACCGCCAGGTGCGAGTTGCCCGTCGACTTTGCAGCGTCTTCGAAGCGGGAGACCTCGTACGGGCAGCACACCGCCAGGATCTCCGCCCCGGTTTCGGCGGCCTCGCGCACGCGCCGCTCGGAGAGGCGCTCGGTGAGGTGGTTGGAGTTGAAGCCGTCCAGCCACATGCCCCCTCCCCCTCCGCCACAGCAATAGGAGTTCCCCTTGCAGCGGCCCATCTCCACGAAATCGACCCCGGGGATGGCCTCGATCAGCTTGCGCGGCGCGTCGTACTCACCATTGTGACGGCCCAGGTAGCAGGGGTCGTGGAAGGTGACCTTCTTGTCCAGGGAGTTCACCAGGGGGAGCTTGTCCACCAGGTCGGCGAGCAGCTGGGTGTAGTGGAGCACGGGGTACTCATGCCCGTGCTTGGGATACTCCTTGCGAAGCGCGTTGTAGCCGTGCGGGTCGGGGGTGACGATGCGGTTGAAACTGTACTTGGAGAGCGTGGCGACCACGTCCTCCATCAGCGCCTCGAAAAGCCCCTTCTCACCGGCCAGGCGCTGGGAGTCGCCGATGGTCTTCTCCTCGGCTCCCAGGATGGCGAAGTCCACCCCGGCCAAGGTGAGCAACCGGGAGAAGGCCTGGGCGGCCTGCTGGCCCCGGGGATGGTAGCTCCAGTAGTCCTCCACGTAGAAGAGGACGTCGACCTCGCGGGGATCACCGGCCAGCACCGGCACCTCGACGCCCGCGCCCTTGGTCCACGCGTGCCGGCGACGCGGGTTCTCCCCCATGGCGTTGCCATAGCGGAAGGTCTTCTCGAAGACCTGGGAGAGCTCGTCCGGAACACTGCCCGAGTCGATGGCCTTCTCGCGCACTGCGGGCATGATCTTGATCATGTTCACTTCCTTGGGGCAGACCCTCAGGCAGTTGCCGCAGGTGGTGCACTTCCACAGCTCGTCGGAGGTGAAAAGGTCCAGCCCGGTCTGCACCTTTCGGTGGATCTTGCGCGGCCCGTACTCCGAGACCAGATCCACCGGACAGACCGGCACGCACTTTCCGCAGCCGTAGCAGTACTCCAGGCTCTCGCCCCCGGGAAGGGCGGCGATGCGCCCCAGGCCCTCGTAGCTGTAATCGGTGAGCACGCGCGACTCGAACATCCGGTTCCAGCTGCCCGAGACGTCCCACTCC
>JAJZNF010000322.1 GCA_021847985.1 Actinomycetes bacterium
CTTCGTCGGGCCCGAGGGGTCGCCAGAGTCGTCCTCGGCCGGTAACCACTGGGCGCGTGGCCAATCCCAACTGAGCGGGAGTGGGGCGCCGCCGGTGGCTCGGTGCGGGCTCCGCAGACCAAGTTGTCACGGTTCGGCCGGCTGACTGCGGGTATGGGGTAGGAGCCGGCGGGGCTCCAAGGAGGTCAATTGGAGGCACCCCAGTGGTCACATTCGTCGCTCTGTACCGGGGCGAATCGGTGGCCCACGCCGAGGTCGTGGGCCTGAGCGCAGATCCCCAGATCGTCGCCGAGTTCGCTGCCAGACTCATGGAGCGGTCCACTAGGACGGAGCGGGACCCCATCCTCGCCCCCAAGCGAAGGGCTGAGCGGCAGGTGCTCCGATCTGTGCGAGCCGAGGCTCTGGCTCGGCGGTCCCGGTGATGGGACACGTGCTCGATGCACTGGAGTTGGCGGGCCGGATGGCGGTCAGGGGGCTGCGGCCTGTCGATCTGGCGTCCAAGGCCCACCTGGCCCCCGCGACGATCAGCCATGCCCTCGCTGGGCGCCCGGTATCCGCAGGCACCTTGCGGGCCATCGCCATCGCCCTAAGCGAGAGTGCCCCCATACCCGGAGCTGACGGCTTGCTGGCCGGGCTGCGGACTGGTGGAGACACTTCCGCCGCGGCGGCGTCCGATCCGAAAGGTGTCGCTGCAGGGTCGACACCCGACGTGGCGCAAGGAGGCAGCGGTGTTGGCCGAATCCCTCGACGAGCTTAGTTCGCCGACCCCCTGCCCAGTCTGCCAAGCGCTCGCCTCCGTCCTGGCCAGTTCGGCTGCCTTGGCCAGTGAGCTTGACCGGTACACGGCGCCCTACTCCGCCGCCGCCGCGCGACAGCTGGCGCAGGGTTGGGCTGAGACCTATCGGGCCGCCCGGGCGGGGTGCTGCCGGTGATCGCCCTAGCCGACGCGGACCGACTGGCGGCTGACCTCACAGCTCCGCTGTCCGAGCTGGCCGACTTCCTCGGTTCCTACGTCGTCTTCTCGTCGGTGGAGGCCCGCGACGCCGTGGCCCTGTGGGCGGCCCACACGTGGGCGATCGGCGCCGCCGGGACCACGCCCCGGCTCAGCATCCGATCTGTAGAGAAGCAGTCGGGCAAGACAAGGTTGCTTGAGGTGCTGGAGCTCGTGGTGGCTCGCCCAATCATGGCGGTCAACGTTTCGGTCGCCGTGCTGTTCCGCAGCATCGGCGAGCCGCCGCCGACCATCCTCTGGGACGAGATTGATGCGCTGTTCAGGGGCGGAAACGACTCCAGCCGCGAAGATCTCCGTGCCCTGCTCAACTCGGGGTACCGCCGCGGCGCCTCGGTGCTCCGCGTCGTGGGTGAAGGCACGAAGATGGCGGTGAAGGCGTTTGCCACCTTCGCCCCGGTAGTCCTCGCCGGGATAGGCAACCAGCCCGACACCGTCAGCGACCGCTCGATCATTGTGGAGCAGCGCCGCCGACGCCCTGATGAGCGCGTACGAGCCTTCCGGCGCCGCGTGGTGGAGCCAGAGGCCCAACTTGTCCGAGAACGGCTGCGGGCTTGGGCCGCGGAGAATCTGGAAGAGCTGGAGCGCGCCAGGCCCGCGATGCCCGCCGGTTTGAGCGATAGGGCCGCTGATCTCTGGGAACCCCTGCTTGCCATCGCGGACTTGGCCGGAGGGAGCTGGCCGAGCCGTGGTCGCCGCGCCGCAGTGGAGCTGGCCCGGGTAGGTCGGGAGGCAGACAGGAGCTTGGGAGTTCGTCTTCTGGCAGACGTTCGCGCCATCTGGGAAGAGATCGGTCGGCCTAAGTACCTTCGAACGGAAGAGCTTCTAGAACGGCTGAAGGCTCTGGACGAGTCGCCCTGGGGCGACCTGGGCCATGGACGCGAGCTCGATTCCCGCAGTCTGGCCGGGCGCTTGCGCAAGTTCGGGGCAGGGCCCAAGCAGGTGCGATTGGGGGCAGTCACGGTAAAGGGCTACGTGGCGGCCGAGCTGGCTGACCCATGGGCGCGATACCTTCCCACCCCCTCCGCACAAAGCGAAACAACCGAAACAGGGGAAACGACTTGAGGGTCCTGAACTCAGCGGACAGGCGGTCAGTCGAGATCAAGCGCCGACCGCAGTTTCCGATGTTTCGGATGTTTCCCTTCCTGGGGGGCCGGACGAGGCGTCACTGGGCACTTCGGCCGGGTCCCGACCTGCAGCGCGTCCAGCTTCAGACGGCTCCTCCCGATTGGCACCAGCGCTGCGAACCGCTCCCGGCTAGGTACTGGTACGAGGGTTCCCGAATAGGGCCGATGCCCACGGCTCCAAGCCGAAGGCCGACGCCCGGATCGACCTGCTCCCAGTCGAGGCTCTGCTCGGGGGGCCCGACGCGTGACCCCGTGCCCACTCCGTTAAATGCTCGTCTCCCCCGTCGTCGACTGGCTGCTGGCCACGCCGGTTTGGCGACGGGGCCGCGAGTTCGCAGTCAATCTGAGTGCTGAATGGCGGAAGCCGAAGTGAGGGCTGCACTCTACGCGCGGGTGTCAACCGACGACCGGGGACAGGACCCGGAGGTCCAGCTTGCCCCAATGCGCGAGCTCGCGGCCGCAAGAGGCTGGCTGGTCTCGGAATACGTCGACCACGCCTCGGCATCCGATCTCCGAGGCCGCCGCCAGTGGCGCCGCTTGCTCGAAGACGCCCAGAGTGGCCGGACCGACGTGGTGCTGGTTTGGAAATTAGACCGCTTTGCTCGCTCGGCTCTCGACGCGCTCCAGTGGCTCCAGCAGCTCGACAGCGCCGGAGTAGGGCTGAAGATCCTGACCCAGCAGATCGACACCACCACTTCGGCCGGGCGGCTGGTGTTCACGGTGCTGGCCGCTGTGGCCGAGATGGAGAGAGAGCTCGTTCGAGAGCGGGTCAAGGCTGGCATCGAGCAGGCTCGAGCGCGCGGCCAACGGCTGGGACGGCCGCCGAGAGCACAATCGGTCGAATCCCATCCGCTCTGGCCTGTGGTCCTCGCTGGCCTTGCTGCCGGGCACCTCAACCGGGCCGAAGCCGCCAGAAAGCTAAAGGTCCGACGGAGCACCCTTGACCACACGCTCGGGCCAGTCCGAAATAGGGGTATCCGCGAGCCGCCGGCGGCCGAGATCGATCCGACTGGCTGAGATCG
>JAJZNF010000106.1 GCA_021847985.1 Actinomycetes bacterium
CGTCAGACGGGGCTCCAGAGTGGGAAACATCCCGCGAACCGCTCCGAAGGGGGAGGTCCCGATGGTCACAATGACAGAGGGCCGGATGTCCTCGATGAGCTGCTTGGTAAACCGCATTTCGTGCTTCCAGGCTGGGATCGATTCGCGTCCGGTGGTCCCTTGGCCGGCCGTGCTGCGGAATCGAATGCACTCCAAGACCAGGGCATCGCGTCCGAGCCGGAAGTCGGGACCGAAGGCCGCCTCTCCAATTGCTTGGTAGAGCCGGTACAGGCGCGCCCACGGCCGAGGCACCTCTTCGAAGTAGTTCCTCGCCGACTGGTCCCAGGCTTCGAAGGAGGTACCAAAGCGCGGGTCCGTGTCCCCGGGGGAGTTGTTGTAGTTGGGGTTCAGGCCCAGAAAGACCAAGCCCTTGGCTGCGGTGGCCCCGAGGAAAGGGACTGGCAGTATCCAGTTGGGGTCGTCTCCTGGGTGGAATACGGGTTGAAGGTCTCTAAAGACATGGCAAGGATGACCCGGGTCTTCGTACGCGACCATGGCATCGTCGTAGATCCCGCGGCTGGTCGCCGAGCTGACGGAGGTCATCGCGGCCCGAAGTATAGGTGGTGCGGGAGGCCGTTGGCGGCTCATGTCTCGTGGCACTGTCGGGGCTCTGCCCTTGAGGTTCGTGGGACCGCTTACGCAGCCGCGGTGTTCCCCTCAGTCCGTGGCCCGAACTCGCGGACGAGACTTTCGGACCTACAGGGCTTCGGCACCCACAGGTCGGCGACCCTATCCAGGTGACTCCGTCCACCAGGCGGGCTTGTGGTTGGTCGCTCGCCCACCCTTGGCCGCGTAGTCAAAGGCGAAGCCCCGCCGGCGCAGCAACTCCATAACGGGCCCCAGCTCGGGGCCGCCGACCACCCAGAGCGCACCGCCCTTACTGCGCTTATCGATCACGTGGAGCTCGCGGGCGCGGAAGTAGGCGACCAGCGAGACCGCTCTAGCTCGCGGCTGTGTGCGCCGCCTGGAGGGACGCGGGCCACGTGTCTCCGTGGGATCCGCCGAGTCATGGCGAGGAGGGCCCGCACCCGTTGGCTCGCTTGCCGTCTTCGGTCGCTGCTCTGGCTTGAGGGACTCGTCATACTGCTGCCTCTTCACGGGGTCACGCAGTCGCTCGAAGGCGCCGTTGATCGCCGCCATGCGTCGCGTTGCTTCGCCGTGCTGTTTGTTCTGATCCGGATGCCAGAGCTTTGCCTGAGTGCGGTATCCGCGCCGTAGGTCTGCCGCTGTTGCGGCCTGGCTCACACCCAGAAGGGCATACAAGTCGCGCTCGTCAATCCCGTCGTCGAACCTCATTCCTCAAGGTCCGAGGGCGTAGCAGGACGCCGAAGACGGCGCCCAGCGCGATCCCTCCGAGCCCGAGCGCCTGGTGGGGGTTGTCCCACATTTCCGCCTCGGCACACTTCCCGCTGGGCCATCCCCGCGCTAGACTCGCCCGGCTTGATGACCGTGGGGCGCCGCCGCTCGCGGCTCACTGGCGATTGCACACGAGTACGACGCCCAGAATAGCCCAAGCGAATCTCTTGTCATAGCCAGTGACAACGGCAACGGCATAAGCAATCACGGGGGATAACAAGATGGCCCCTATCCCGCTCCACAGGGCGTGATGTGGTTGTGCGGAGTCACGGCCCCAGCCTATGGACACGGCTACCCTGCGTCAAGTGGATCATCACCCTCCTAAGGAGGGTCGGTCCAATGGCGAGGGACCCGAACCTTGGACCGGTGCCGGGTCGTGGCGGCCCCGGTAGGTCCCGCGCCGGCGAACCGACTCCGGACCGTTGCTGGACAGTGGGCTGCGTGGCCATAGCGCAGCCTGCGCGCTATTATCTCGGGGGAGAGACGGATGATCTTTTCGGCACATTCGGGGTAGTAGAGAACGCTTGCGGCACCTATGCGCGCGCAACGACAATTATTTGACAGACGGCGCCCGGTAGGCTAAGTTGCCGTCATGCCTTCACCATCCTGCGGTTCCAGACATCAGAAGTTGGCACCTCTCGAAGTCGTTGACTATGGACGGGCCGCGAACTTGCTGCGACGCGTACGCAGTCTCCGTGCTCATGACAGGTCCGAGGCAGTGGAGGTACGAGAGTTGCTGGTGGAGTGGTTTCGGGATGAGCCGACAGTCAGCATTGGCTTACCGCTAACACTGCCTGGTGCCGGTACTAGGGCGCACATTGCGCCGCCCCTAACTGGAGAATGAGTTGTTCTATTTCCGTCTGCGTGCTCTCAGGTATAGTGGATAAGAGCCGTACGAATACGATGGCCGGCGCCCTTGGGACGAGATCAACCGTCGCGGTCGCCATCTCGTCGGCGGTGCCGACGTTTTTCAAGTGGAAGAGCTGGTTCAAATCGGATACGAGGCTGTGGCTCTCCGGATCGACGAAGAGAGCCGCGTAGTGCGCTATCCGATCCGGATATGTGGCTACGAAGAAAATTTGGTTCGGCAGCTCGAGCACACCACCCCGCATGACCATATAGTCGGTTCCGCGAATCGTGGTTGTGGCGTTGAGTTCAGGGTTTAGTGCCGCACTCAGCAAATCTATCGCCCACTCTTGCCCAGTTTCAGACTGCCATTCAATCACATGATCCCACCTAACCGGCAGACAGCTCACGTCATAGCCAATGAGTTTCATGGTTCGCCTCCAATTACGGTTTGCTTTCCGAGCCTCGCAGAACTCCTAATTGCCTTCTGAACGGTGGTCGTGCGTGAGAGCGGAGACCATCTCCTTAGAGCCAGTCCGAGTGCCGATGGCTAGGATTGATAGCATTTGGAGTCCCAGTGACCCCGGCGAGGTATGAGTTGCCGACTCGAGGATCCGGATCGGCCTTCGAGTAGCTGAGGTTCGGCCCACGAACACGAGCCCCTGATTCGCACCAGTCTCCAGAAACGGGATCGGGAGGCCCCACTCTTGATCGTCGAGATGGCCGGCAACCGCCTGTAGATAGGCGAAGACGTGGCATGGGTCGGGTGGGTCACGATAGGCGGTCTGGGTATCGTCGTAGATCGCGCGGCTGGTCGCCGAACTGACGGAGGTCATCGCGGCGCCCACCTATCCTGTTGATCGAGGCGCCACTGGCGCGGCATCGTGGCGGCCGACATTGCGACACTC
>JAJZNF010000041.1:0-1709 GCA_021847985.1 Actinomycetes bacterium
GCCCGCCACGGGAAGACCGCAGCCCGGGACCGAAGACGGAGCCTAAAGATGCAGGGACTCGAAGACCTCTACCGCGAGATCATCCTCGACCATTACAAGAACCCGCGCAACTCGGGGCAGCTCGACGCGCCTCCTGCGCATCGCGCCGAAGGCTACAACCCCCTCTGCGGCGACGAGGTGACCGTTTACGTGGACAGCGACGGCGAGAGCATCGTCGACATCAAGATGAGTGGCCAAGGCTGCTCGATCTCCCGCTCCTCGGCTTCGCTGATGACCGTTGCCGTTAAGGGCAAGACCGTGGCCGAGGCCCGCGAGGCGATCAGGACCTTCAAGAACATGATGTCAATCCACGAAGCCTCGATGGGCTCCGAGGCCGAGGACCAGGCCGGGCCGGCCGATCTCAGGACGCTCGGGGAGCTGGCCGCGCTCCAGGGAGTGGTCAAGTTCCCGGTGCGCATCAAGTGCGCCACGCTG
Organism: Actinomycetes bacterium; assembly: GCA_021847985.1. Classification (GTDB taxonomy): domain Bacteria; phylum Actinomycetota; class Acidimicrobiia; order Acidimicrobiales; family Acidimicrobiaceae; genus Acidithrix. The sequence goes on from JAJZNF010000041.1 coordinate 475, forward strand.
GCCTGGAATACGCTATCCCAGGTGCTGGACGAGATCGAGGCCGGCGAGTAGGTCAGCCGGCCGCCGCCGTAGCGGTGGCGCTGCCCGAGGCCGTGTTTGCGCCCAGGTTGCGGGCGAAGACCGCTATAAAGTCCCTTGCCGTGCCCTCGAAGTAGCGCTGGGGCGGCCGAACCATGTTGTAAACCAGCTTGGTCGCATTGGTGGGACCGGCCAGGCCGTTGTTGGGCGGATTGAAGTAGAAGAAGTCCGTCCAGTAGGAGTTGATGTCCATTTCCATGGCCCTAACCGCCCCGGCCCTCAGCATCACCTGGGCGAGTTCGCCAACCGAAAGGCCGTCACCGGAGGCGTAGATGATGGCGCCGTCCTTGGTGACACCCACCGCCGAGCGCCAGACCAGCACCGCGTTGTTGACGGTTGCGCCCCAGTCCGAGAAGCTGCCCGAGTAGACGGCGGGATTGACCTTGCCGCCGTCGACGATGAGGGAGAGGTTCTGGCGCACCGATGCCACGTTGGAGGGGACGTTGAGTCCACCGGTCCAATTCACGACGTTGGCGGACCCGTTCTTGTAGATCACGAACGACGCCGCCCCGTTGACGAGCGGGTAGGCCATGCGCCCCTCGGAGTACCAGCCTCCGCGGGCGTCCTGCATGCGGAAGCCGGAGTTGAAGGCCGCGACGAGGGAGGCCTCCTGCGAGGTTGTGAACGGCGCCATGTTCTGCCAAGGTCCGTGCCCGGGCTCCTGGCCGCCGGCAAAGAGGGTGAAGGAGACCAGCTTGGGATCCATCCAGGCCACACCGGTCACCAGCGAGCTATAGACGTTGGAGGGGCGGATGCTGGTCGTGTAGAGACCGGCCAATCCGTCCACCAGCCGGCCCTGGGGCTGCCAGACGCCCTCGCCCGGCAGGGCCGGGGTGACGAACGGCTTGAGGTTCCGGGGCGCGGGCAGATGGGCGGGCCCCGCCGCGACCGTGGTAGGCGTGGAGCGCTTGGAGGAGAAGGCAATGGCGCCCTTGGGCGGCTTGCCACCCACCGGCGGCTTGTGCAGCCCATACCAGGTGTTTTCGGCCCAGGCGACGACCGATGCGCCACCGTGGCCGCGAACCCACTCGACCGTCCGTATCCCGAAGCTTCCCCCACCCGGCTGGGTGAGCGCCGTACCGTAGGACCACGAGACGGAAACCAGCAGCAGAAAAGCTGCAAGAACGATTGAGATCCTGAAGTAGCGGGGCCGGATC
>JAJZNF010000041.1:1719-3147 GCA_021847985.1 Actinomycetes bacterium
CGCCGCTTTACGTAAGTGCGCTGCATGGTCTCGATTCTCGTCAGCCGTGCGGTCGCGCGGCTCCACCCCCATGGGCTGTCGGCTCGGCACGGTCGATAATTACGGTAAACAGACTAAGGCTCCAAAGTGTGAATAGGCTGAATCGCCCCGCTGGCGCTGAAGGCCGGATCCGCCGGAAGCTCCAGCACAAACTCCGCTCCGCCCAGCTCAGAGGGACCATCCTCAACGAATAGCCGGCCGTGATGCAGCTCGACCAGCGAGGCCGCGATGGCAAGGCCGAGGCCCGAGCCGCCCGAGATTCTCGAGCGATCCTTGTCAACTCGATGGAAGCGCTCGAAGACCTTCTCCCTCATCTCCGGCGGGACTCCGGGTCCGTCGTCCGACACGCGCAGCTCGACGACTCCGTCGAACACCCGCAGCACGATCAGCACCCTGGAACGCGAGTAGCGGGCGGCGTTGTCCAACAGGTTGCGCACCACGCGGAAGATCTGGTCCCGATCACCCACTATCCGGGCGGCGTGCACCTCGGTGGTGTCCACGTTCTTACCGTACTGGGCCCGGATGCGCCTCGCCTCGGTGGCGACAATTTCGTCCAGATCGACACTCTCGGCTTTGGGGATCAGCACCTTCTCGTCGATCTTGGCCAGAGTCAAGAGATCGTCGACGATGCGCTGCATGCGCGCGGCCTCCTCGAGAGCGGCCGAGAGCGCCACCGGCATCTCGGTGGCCTCAGGGTGCAGGAGCGAGACCTCCAGCTCCGCGCGTATGGACGCGATGGGGCTGCGAAGCTCGTGGGAGGCATCCGACACGAAGGCCCGCATGCGCTCGGACGACTGTTCGAGGCGGTCAAGCATCTCGTTCATGGTGGCGGCCAGTTTGGCGATCTCGTCTCTGGAGGTCGGCTCGTGCACGCGAGCATGGAGGTTTGCCCCGGAAATGGCCGCCACCTCGGATCGGATCTTCTCCACCGGCCGCAGGGCCCTGCCGGTCAAATACCAGACCACCACCCCCACCAGGACCACCAATATCGGGAAGAGGATGAAGAGCGAATTCTCGGTGGCTCGCGTGGACTGCACCGTTGTGCCCAGCGAGGCAAAGACCAGCACGAAGACGCTCTGGGAACCCGGAGCAGCGCTGCTGGTGCCCGAACCGGAGGTGGGAGAGGTCTTGACCTGTATCTCGGAGATCTCGCGTGGCTGGGTGTCCGCCTGCGTCGCCGTTGAGTAGCGCACCACTCGCAGCCCATCGGAGGGTACGCTTACGCGCTCCCCTACCAGCACCCCCTCACTGTCCCCCTTTAGGTCGCCGACTATTCGGTGATCGCCCAGTTTCAAGTTCTGGAGAATGGAGTTGGTGCCCGGGGTGATAGTGGCGAAGGTCCCGAGATGGGCGACGTTGGCGGTGGTCGCCACCACCTTGCCGTTGGCG
>JAJZNF010000095.1 GCA_021847985.1 Actinomycetes bacterium
GCTACTCGCCGTTGCTGCTCCCCATCGGGAGGAGCTTGTGAAAGCGCGCGTCTTCGACCGCTCTCCCTCCAAATACGCGGCATCCAAGGCGCTTGACGCGCTGGGCGCCCGCTTTCGCGCCGGGGCTTCCTCGCTTAGGCTGGACGACTTCTTCGAGCTGTCGCCGCCGGCGCCCGAATACGCCACGCTACAGGTGAGGCTCTCGGGAATCTGCGGATCCGACCTGGGCCTGCTGAGGGCCAAATCGTCCCGCTACTTCGAGGACCTGACCAGCTTCCCGTTCGTGCCCGGACATGAGATCCTGGCCACCACCCGGGAGATGCCGGGCCGAGAGGGCGAGGAGGTGCGGGTCGTGGTCGAATCGGTTCTGGGATGCCGCGCGCGGGGCATCTCCGACCTCTGCTCCCAGTGCGCCGCCGGGCACCCGGAGCTTTGCACCTCGACAGTGGCCGGCAAGCTGGAGCCGGGCGTGCAGACGGGCTACTGCTCCTCCACCGGCGGGGGCTGGTCGGAGCAGCTGTATGCGCACCCCTCTCAGCTGCACCTGGTGCCGGAGGACCTCTCCGACGAGGAGGCGCTGATGGCCGAGCCCTTCGCCTGCGCTCTTCACTCCGTGCTCGGCGCCCCCATCAGCGGCGGGGAGAATGTCCTGGTGCTGGGAGCCGGCAGCGTGGGCCTGCTGACGCTCGCCGCGCTGCGCGCCATGTTCCAGCCCGGCTCGGTCACCGCGCTGGCCCGCTACAGCCACCAGGCCGCCCTTGCCGCCTCCTTCGGCGCGCAGGTGGTGCGCAATCATGACGAGGCGCGCCGTGCCGCGCGCTCCCTCTCGCGGACCATGCAGGTGGGCTCGAGGGTGACCGGTGGCTTCGACGTCGTCTTCGACTGCGTCGGCACCGGGGACTCCATCGAGGCGGCCCTGGAGCTTGCCAACCCGGGCGCCACGGTGGTGCTGGCCGGCATGCCCTCCCCCCAGAGAATCGACTTGAGCGCCCTTTGGCACAAGCAGCTCAAGCTTGCCGGCACCTACGCCTACGGTCAGGAGACCCATCAAGGGCGGGAATGGAACACCTTCGAGCTGGCACTTGCCACCATGGCACCCCTCGGCCTCGGTCGCCTGGTAAGCGTGGTCTACCCTCTGGAGGACTATGAGGAGGCCGTCAACCACGCCCTGTCGGCCGGCAGGCGCTCCGCGGTGAAGATCGCTTTCGACCCGCGCGCCAAGTCGTCGCGCAGCAGCCAGAAAGGTTCATAGATTGAGTCCGAGACCCGGCTTCGTCCTCAACGTCGACAAGTCATACCCAGGAACTCTCTTCTGGCACGGTGAAGGCTTCCGCCTCGAGAAGCTCCCGGAGGGATCCCGGGTCCTCTATCCGCCCGAGGCCCTCCCCGCAATCAAGGACCCCGGAGCCGCCATCGACGAGGCCCTCGACAACCCGCAGGGCGATAGCGAGCCACTCTCGGCGCTGCTCCGGCCGGGCATGAAGCTCACCATCGCTTTCGACGACGTCTCCCTCCCGCTACCCCCCATGGCCGCCCCTGACGTGCGGTCCCTGGTGATCGAGCGGGTGCTGGAGCGCGCCGCCCGCGCCGGCGTGGAAGACGTGGTCCTCATCGCCGCCCTTGCGCTTCATCGTCGCATGACCGAATCGGAGTTGCGCCACGCGCTCGGAGACCGCGTCTACGACGCCTTCAACCCACGCGGCCTGCTGCTCCAACACGATGCCGAGGACCCGGACGGCATGACCCACCTGGGCAAGACGGCGCACGGCGAGGACGTGGAGATCTCCAAGCGGGCCGCCGAGAGCGACCTCATCGTCTACGTGAATATCAACCTGGTCTCCATGGACGGCGGGCACAAGAGCGTCGCCACCGGCCTATCCAGCTACAGGAGCCTTCGCCACCACCACAACGTGGACACCATGGTGCATTCGCGCTCGTTCATGGACATGCACCACTCCGAACTCCACTCCTCCAACTGGCGCATGGGCCGTGTCATAGCCGAGAGCGGGATCAAGATCTTCCAGATCGAGACCACCCTGAACACCAACACCTTCCCCAAGTCCTTCTCCTTCTTGCAAAAGCGCGAATGGGAGTGGACTCTGAAGGACCGCGCCGCCTTCCTCTCAACCTCCAAGTCCCTCGAGGTCACCCCTCCCTGGCTGGCACGCAACATCTTCTCATCCATCCGCTCGCCCTACGGTCTCACCGGGGTGAACGCCGGCGAGGTGGAAGCGGTGCACGCCCGCACTCTCGAGAACGTCTACAAGCAGCAGCTCGTGCAAGTGGAGGGCCAGACCGACATCCTGACCATGGGGCTCCCTTATGTAGGCCCATACAACGTCAACTCGATCATGAACCCGATACTGGTCTACTGCCTCGGGCTCGGCTACTTCTTCAACATGTACAAGCGTCAGCCGCTGGTACGTCAGGGCGGAGTGCTGATCATGAGCCACCCCACCCGGCCCGAGTTCGATCCGGTCTTCCACCCCTCCTACATCGACTTCTGGGAGAACGTGCTGACCGAGACGCGCGACCCCAAGGAGATCGAGGCCCGCTTCGAGCGTGACTTCGCCGAGGACCCGTGGTACATCCACCTCTACCGCACCGGCCACGCCTACCATGGCGTGCACCCCTTCTACATGTGGTACTGGGGCGCACACGCCTTGGACCACCTGGGCGCGGTCATCATCCTGGGCGGCGACGCCAAGTCGGCTCGGCGGCTCGGCTTCATGTCCGCGTCGACGATGAACGACGCGCTGGAGATGGCCTCCCAATACGTGGGCACCAACCCATCCATCACCCACCTGCACTCCCCGCCGCTGGTGATGGCGGAGGTGCTGTGATGGCACGGCTATCCCCTTGGGTGGCCAAAGTGCGGCTACCCTTCCCGTTCTCCCGTCCCAACTGGCCCGCCGACGTGCCCAGGGCGGCGCCGAAATCGACGCTCGGGGCCAATTTCGACTCGGCCTGGGGCCGGCGCAGGGAGGTAAGGGCGGTTCGGGCTCTAATCACCGACTATCTCACCCGGCCCGCGCTTCGCGCGGTCACCTCTCCGGAGGTCACCGGGCTGGAGCGCATCGCCCACATCAAGGCCCCGGTCATCTTCGCGGCCAACCACG
>JAJZNF010000055.1 GCA_021847985.1 Actinomycetes bacterium
GGACCGCATGGCCTCGGCCTTCTACCCCGCCACCGGCGTGGAGGAAAGCGACCTGGCCGATGCGGCCCAGCTTGCCTCGCTGGCCGACGAGACCCCGGAAGGCCGCTCCATAGTGGTGCTGGCCAAGCAGCGCTTCAACCTGCGTGAGCGCACCATGGGGCCCGATTACCAGTTCGTCCCCTTCAGCGCGGCGACGCGGATGTCGGGAGTCGACTTTGGCGGGCGGGTCATCCGCAAGGGGGCATCGGCAGCAGTGAAGGGCTGGGTGGAGAGCCAGGGCGGCACCTTCCCGGCCGAGCTGCAGGATCGCGTGGACGCGGTCTCCAGAGCGGGTTCGACGCCCCTGGCGGTCTCCGAAGGCTCTCGCGTGCTCGGAGTCATCGAGCTGCGCGACGTGGTGAAGGACGGGATCGCCGAGCGATTCGCAACCTTGAGGCGGATGGGCATCCGCACCGTCATGATCACCGGCGACAACCCCTTGACCGCCGCGGCTATCGCAGCCGATGCCGGCGTGGACGACTTCCTCGCCGAGGCCACCCCCGAGACCAAGATGGAGCTGATCCGCGCCGAGCAGGCCAAGGGGAAGCTCGTCGCCATGACCGGGGACGGCACCAACGACGCGCCCGCGTTGGCTCAAGCTGACGTCGGCGTGGCGATGAACACCGGGACCAATGCCGCCAAGGAGGCCGGCAACATGGTGGATCTCGACTCCAACCCGGCCAAGCTCATCGACATAGTGGAGATCGGCAAGCAGCTGCTCATCACGCGTGGGGCGCTTACCACCTTCTCCATAGCCAACGACGTGGCGAAGTACTTCGCCATCATTCCCGCCATCTTCCAGACCGCATTCCCGGGCCTGGCGGTGCTCAACATCATGGGCCTCACCAATCCCATCACCGCCATTCTCTCCGCGGTCATCTTCAACGCACTGATCATCATCGCCCTGGTGCCTCTGGCACTGCGCGGGGTGAAGTTCCGTGCCGCGGGTGCAACGGCGGTGCTGAGGCGGAACGTCCTCGTCTACGGATTGGGCGGGCTGGCCCTCCCCTTTGTGGGGATTAAAGCGATCGATCTCCTACTAGCACTCATGGGGGTGCACTGATGATTCTCAGGCAGCTGCGCAGGGCGGTCGTGCTCGCGGTATTGTTCCTGGTGGTTTGCGGACTGGCATACCCGTTGGCCGAGACCGCGGCCGCCCAGGGTATCTTCGGCTACCAGGCCAACGGCTCGCTCGGTGCCAACGGCTCGGCGCTGATCGGGCAGACCTTCACAGGCACATCCTTCTTCCACACCCGGCCCGATTCGAACAACCCGATGGCATCGGGCGGCACCAACCTCGGGCCGCGCTCTGGGAAGCTGGTGGCCCAGGTGAAGTCCCAGATCGCCTACTGGCATCGTCTCGGGGTCTCCCCCACCAACGATCTTGTGACGACATCTGGCTCGGGGCTGGACCCGGACATCTCGCCTGCCGCGGCTTATGCCCAGGTTCCCATGGTCGCAAAGGCGAGAGGGCTCTCCGTCGCCACGCTGGACAAGCTCGTCGCTTCGCAGATTCACGGCCGGCAGCTGGGCTTTCTCGGCTCCCCTTATGTGAACGTGCTGGCGCTGAACCAGGCGTTGGTGCACCTGGCGCAGTCCACCCACGGGTAGCGCGCCTCCTAGGCTGAGGTGCCGTCCGCCTCGAGGCTCGCCGCGACCGCGGCCCGGTACTTCATATGGCTTTGGGCGAATCCGACCAGAACCACCCCGACCAGGGTGTCCTCGCGGTAATACCCCACCACCACCTCGCCGTCCAGGTCTCCCTCGAGCACTCTGATCGCGGCGGGGTCGGTGGTCAGCCCCGGCATTCCATAGGACTGGATCCGCAGCTCGAACTGGTCCGACCAAAAGGCCGGCATGGGCGTGAAGGCCGCTTCGGCCTCTCCCGAGCCCAGAAGCCGGCCCAGCGCCTTTCCCGCGTAGCGTCCGGTGTCGACGGCTATCCCCCAGTGTTCGACGCGGCGCGGAAGCGCGTCGAAGGAAAGGTTGGGAAAGCGGGCGATATCTCCCACGGCAACAAAGCGGCCGCCACCCCCGAAAGACAGCCGTTCGTCACAGAGAACGCCGTCCGAAAGGTCGAGTCCGTTGCCCTCCAGCCATTCGGTGTTGGTGGCCGATCCCACCGCCTCGATGACGAGCTGGGCGGCAAAGCTGCTCCCGTCGTCGCAGACGACCCGCTCAGGACGCTCCACCCCTTCGATGGCCATAGGCAGCCGTGACAGCCCGAACTCGACCCCGGCGGCCGAATGGTGGCGCAGGAGGGCCCCACCCAGCTCCTCTCCCAAGGGCCGCAGCATGGGCACGTCTTCAGGGGCTATCACCGAGACCTTGTAGCCGAGCCGGGTCAAGGTGGCCGCGAGCTCACAGCCGATGAAACCGGCTCCGATGATGGCGACCTCGCGAACACCGGCCAGCTCGGCGCGGAGACGCAGCAGGTCGGCAAAGGTGCGCAGGGCCACCACTCCTTTTGCGGGTTTGGCAATGGGCAGAGCGCGCGAGCGCAGCCCCGTCGCCGCCACCAGGCCCTCGAAAGCCGTTTCACTCCCGTCAGAGAACCGGACCAGGCCCCGCGCGAGGTCGGCTGAAACCGCCCGCAGCCCGGTCACCAGCGTGACGGCGCCCCCTTTGGCCGAGGAGCGCAGGCGTATCGTTTCGAATTCCTGCTCCTCGAGCAGGGCCTCCTTGGAAAGAGGTGGACGGTTGTAGGGCGGATGCGGCTCCTCGCCGACCAAAGTTATCCCGCCCCCGTAGCCCGAGCGCGCGAGCGCATCGGCCGCCCGGAGCCCGGCGAGCGAAGCACCCACCACCACGACGCCGGCCAAAGCCCTAGCCCTCGATCTCGATAGCCTGCATGGGGCAGATGTCGGCCGCCTCCTCGAGCGCATCCCTGAGCCCCTCGTCCAGGTCGCCCGAGACGTAGAGGTCCTTGGCTTCGTCTCGGAAGCTCAGCTCGCCACGGTCGTTGAGCACGAAAACATCCGGGGCCGAGTAGACGCACTGGCCGTGGTCGTTGCACTTGTTGAGATCGACAATTACTTTCAACTGGAACCTTCCCTGTCCATTTCCAAGTCCTATCA
>JAJZNF010000222.1 GCA_021847985.1 Actinomycetes bacterium
GCGCTTGATCTGCGCCTTGCGCATCTTCCGTTCCGCCTCGGATAGAGCCATCACCGCCTGGATGCCGGTGGCCGGTTCCGCGGCCTTGGTGATTGAGATCATCGGCTCTTTCAGTGCAAGTGGCAGGGAGCTGAGATAGCCGGCCTCGCCCAGCATGCCCTTCTCCATGAGCGCGTTGCAGGGGCACACCGTCACGCAGTGGCCGCATCCGACACAGCTCGACTGGCCGGCCGGGACCCCACCGTCCCAAACCACGCGCGGCCTCTCGAGAGTCCAGTCGATGGAAAGCGTCTCGTTCACTTGCAGGTCCTGGCAAGCCTCCACGCAGCGCCCGCAGAGGATGCATTGGTTCGGGTCGTAGCGGTAGAAGGGATGGCTTTCGTCGACCTCGTAGGGCTTGGGCTCGAATTCGTATCGCGGATGCATGATCCCGCTCAGGGCTACGGTTTCGTGCACCACGCAGTCCCCGTTGTTGTTCTCGCAAAGGGTGCAATAGAGGTCGTGGTTCCGCAGTATCCGGCTGAGCCCCTCCTCGCGGGCGCCAGCGACCCTGGCACCTCCGGTCTGCACCCGGCAATCGCCATGGACGCGCTCGCCACAAGCGCGAACCAGCTTCCCGTCCAGCTCCACCCAGCAACTGTCACAGCTTTGCAGCGGCCCCAGGGCCGGGTTGTAGCAGACCTGAGGGAGCCAGGTGCCTGAGCGGTTGACCACCTCGAGCAGGAGTTCGCCCTCCAAGGCTTCCACCGATTCACCGTTGACACTGACCGAGAAGGCCACGTTCCCTGCACCCCCCTGTGTGCGGCACCGACGGCCGCATAGTGGGCGACGCCGGGCATGCCGACCAATGACATTCAAAACTCTACGCCAGCTACAGCCCATATCTTTGCCAGCGGGGCCACTCAAGGGCATCGCTAACCTGGGAGCGTGAGCCAAGATTCGCACCCCAGAGCCAAGGTGCTCACCGTCTCCGACGGCGTCATGGCCGGCACCCGCCAGGACGCTTCGGGAGAGGCGCTTGCAGCGCTCCTGGTCGAGCACGGTTTCAACTTGGAGGAGCGAAGGGCCTGCTCGGACGGGATCGATCCCGTCTCGGAGACCCTCAAGTCGATGGCGGCGGGATTCAGGGGCCTGATTGTCACCACCGGCGGAACCGGGTTCACGGAACGCGACCTCACTCCTGAGGCCACCATTTCGGTGATCCACCGCGAAGCCCCGGGCTTCGCCGAGGCGATGCGAGCAGTGAATCCGCTCGGGATGCTCTCCCGAGGCGTGGCGGGCGTTCGCGATGGCGCACTCATTCTCAACACCCCGGGATCGCCGAAAGGCTCGGTGGAGATGCTCGGCGCCGTCATAAAGTACATTCCGCATGCGCTCGCCCTCCTCGGCGATCCGCATGCGGAGCATCCCGGCTCCTCGGTGGGCTGAGTTGTCGCGTCTGCCCAGCGACGAGCAGATGATTGAGTTGGCGGCGACCGTCGCGGAGACCTCGCGCCGCCTGGCCCGTCCGAATCCCTGGGTCGGAGCAGTGGTGCGCTCGGCCGACGGGAGGATCGCCACCGGCGCCACCGGCCGGCCCGGGCACGACCACGCGGAGATCGTCGCCCTGAAGAAGCTCGGGCGCGATGCCGCCGGGGCAACCATGTGGGTGACGCTTGAGCCCTGCTCGCATTGGGGCAAGACCCCGCCATGTGCCGAGCGGATCGTCGAAGCCGGGGTGTCCCGAGTGGTCGTCTCGCTCACCGACCCGGATCCCAGAGTGAACGGAACGGGGATCGCGATGCTGCGCGAAGCGGGCATCGAAGTCGAGGTCGGCGTGGGCGCGCAGCGGCGCGTCCAGGAGTTGAGGCCCTACCTGGTCTCACGTTCGCTCGGCCGCCCATACGTACTGCTCAAGATGGCGATGACCGCAGACGGGTACACCGCGGCGGCCGACGGCTCCTCCAAATGGATCACCGGCGAGGCCGCCCGGTTGCGTGTCCAGGAGCTGCGCGCCGACTCGGATGCGATTCTGGTGGGCGCAGGCACCATCCGTGCCGACGACCCGCGCCTCGACCTGCGTCCCGACGGGGCGGAGCGCTCGGCCGACTCCCCCTTACGAGTGGTCCTGGGCGAGATACCGGCCCAAGCGAAGGTCAATCCCGCGCTCGCCTGGTCAGGTACGATCGACGCACTGCTCGATACGCTCAGTGGCGAAGGTGTCATCCAGTTGATGGTCGAGGGAGGGGCGAGTGTCGCACACTCGTTCCTCTCGGGCGGTCTCGTGGACGAATTTCGGCTCTTCATCGCCCCCAAGCTGCTCGGGGGAAGCGACGGGAGGCGTCTCTTCGAAGGGGCCGGCGCAAAGAACATGTCCCGGGCGCTGGGGATGCGCACCCTGGAGTTCAGGAGCTGGGAAGGCGACCTGGAGGTGGCTCTGCTATCGGAGCGGGCACAGGCTCTTCTGGAGGATTTCGAAGCCGGCCCGGCCCAGCGGCCGTCCTAGCCTTTGCCGAGCTGGGAGAGGACCGAGACCATCTCAAGCGCGGCCAAAGCGGCGTCGAAGCCCTTGTTGCCGTCCTTGGTACCCGCCCGCTCGAAGGCCTGCTCGATGGTGTCGGTGGTGAGCACGCCCATGATCACCGGAACTCCGCTTCCGAGAGTCGCGGACAGAATTCCGCTGGCCATATTGGAGACGACCACGTCATAGTGGCTCGTGGCCCCGCGAATCACCGCGCCGAGGCAGATAACCGCTTCGTAGCGTCCGGATTCGGCACCCACCTTGGCGGCCAGTGGCAGCTCGGCCGCACCCGGCACGTAGGCGAGGTCGATCGCCTCCTCAGACACCCCGTGACGCACGAGGCAGTCCTTGGCCCCGGCCACCAAGCGGTCCACGACCAACTCGTTAAAGCGGGAGGCGACGATGAGCACCTGCCCGGAGAAAGGCTGATATCCGCCGGCAAAGGTCTTGGCCATGGTTAGACATTACCGCAGGCGCTGGCGGGGGCACGCGGCCCCGGCCTCATACCCCGTCGATTATGTGGCCGAGCCGGTCCCTCTTGGTGCGCAGGTAGGCGATGTTGTTGGGATTGGGTGCGATGTTGAGGGGCACGCGCTCGACGATATCGAGGCCG
>JAJZNF010000248.1 GCA_021847985.1 Actinomycetes bacterium
CGACTTGCCGGAGCCGGTCGGGCCGGTCACCAGGATCGTGCCATAAGGCTTCATGAACGCCGACCGGTAGCGCTCGAGCGACTCGGGGAGGAACCCGAGCTCCTCGAGGTCCATCATGGCCGTGGCGCTCTCCAGGATTCGCAGCACCACCTTTTCGCCGTAGATGGTGGGCAGCGTCGCAACGCGCAGGTCCAGCTGACGGCCGGAGATCATTCCCGAGATGCGGCCGTCCTGGGGCACTCGGCGCTCGGCGATGTTCAGATCGGCCATGATCTTCACGCGGGAGACGATCGCCGCGTGCAGGTTGCGAGGCATGGAGGAGACGTTGTGCAGCACTCCGTCTATGCGATGTCGAATTTTGACCGAGTCCGCGGCCGGCTCGATGTGAATATCGCTGGATCGGTCCGCCACCGCCTGGGCGATGGTGGCGTTCACCAACTTCACAATCGGGCCGTCTTCGGTGATCTCCGGGAGCTGGCTATCCACCTCGCTTTGCTCGACGGCAGCCTTCGCATTTGCTTCGACGGTGTCCGAAGACAGCCCCACCAGCCGCTCGATGGCGCCCAGAACAGCCGCACGCGCCGCCACGACAAGCAACAAGTCCTTGCGCAAATATGCGCGGAAATCATCGATTCCCTGGACGTTATTGGGATCGGCCGCGGCGATTACCACACGGGAGTCGCGAAAGCCTACCGGAATCATCTCGTGTTTGACAGCGAGCACCCGCGGAACCATCGACGCCGCGGAGGGATCGATGGCTATCTTGCTGAGATCCACATATTCGAGCCCGAGCCTGGTGGCCAGCATCTTGCCGAGCACGGCCTCGTCCACGAGGCGGCGCTCGATGAGAACGCGGGAAAGTGGGACGTTGCGCCTGCGCTGTTCCTCGGACGCCTTGCGGAGGTTCTCCTCCGAAACCACGCCGTCCTGGAGCAAAAAACGGGCAAGCGGAGAGAAAGCCTGTGCAGAGCCGATCTGCGGATTGGCCCGCCGGACCGGGTGGAGGTCAACCGACGATTGTGGCGGTCCAGTTGTGGTCATCAACAATCATCTTCGTCTTGCAGGGCGCGCAACTTCAATGTTATGCGAGAAAAACATTCACTCATCCAATACCCGTCGCGCTGCCGTCGTACCGCAACTTTATCCGAAAAATACGACGAATTACAGGATTTAGAGGCGTCGCAATGTTTCGGCACGTGCGGCCGCTTGCATCTCCTCCAGCGGTGCGGCAATCCCGGTCCATGCTTCGAAGGCTGTGGCCACGGCGTGCACCAGCATTCCGACCCCATTTCCGGCCGGAATTCCCTTTGCCGCCGCAAGCTCCATCAGCGGTGTGACGAGCGGGTTGTAGACGATGTCGTAGACAAACTGCCCCTGGTGCAGGTAGTCCACTCCCACCGGGCTGAGTCCGGCGACACTGGTCCCCGCCATTCCCACCGGGGTGGCGTTGATGACCACGTCCGCCTGGGCGGCGTCGGCGGCCACTCCTACGTAGCCCACAGATCCGGCCAGGTCGGCGGCTGCCGAGGCGGTCTGGAGGTTGCGCGAGATGACGCACACGCTGGCCGCCCCCGCCTCGGCCGCCGCGAGGGCGATCGAGCGCGCGGCGCCGCCGCTGCCGAGAAGGGCCACCGCCTTGCCTCGGATCGAGACGTCGAAGTCGGTCCGAAGTGAGTTGATCAAGGCGATGCCGTCGGCGGAATCCCCGACGAGCTTGTCGCCCTCCCAGTAGACGTAGTTGACGCTCTGGAGCCGCTGTGAGCGCTCCGACACCGCGTCGAGGTGGTCGATGATCGACTGCTTGTGGGGCATGGTCACCATCAGCCCGGCCAGCCCGAACTCGCGAGCCGCCGCCATGGCGGTACCGATGCCGGCCTTGGTGGTCCGAAAGGCAACCACGACCATGTCCAGCCCTAGCCGCCTGATGGCAGCGTTGTGCAACACCGGGGAAAGCGAATGCGACACCGGATCGCCGATGACCGCCGCAACCCGGGTCGTGCCGGTCGGCCAGGCCCAGGACTGGTGGAGGGCGCCATCCTCATTCGAGCTCATCCGAGCCCCCTCTGCGCCGCAAGATTTTCATTTGCCAACTGCTCCTGGTATGTCGTGGAGAAAGCCTCCGTGCCGTCCGCTCGCACCACCACGAAGTAGAGCCAGGACCCGGGGGTGGGATTAAGTGCCGCCTGGATCGCCGCCCTGGTTGGGGCTGATATCGGCGTAGGCGGCAACCCCGTGATCAGATAGGTGTTATAGGGAGTTGCAATCTTCAACTGATCAAGTGTAGGCGAGCCGCCGCTCAGGTGTAGCCCGTAGAGCACGGTTGAATCGAGCTGTAGGGGCATGCCGGCGGACAACCGGTTGTAGATTACCCTGGCCACCTTGGGATAATCCCCCGCCTGGAGGGCCTCGCGCTGGATCAAAGAGGCGACGGTGAGGATCTGGTAGGGGTCAAGACCGAAATGGGTGCTGCCCGGAATGAGGCCGGCCGCCGCAGCCACCTTGGTGGTCTGATTCAGCATCTGTTGGATGATCTTGCGGTCCGGCTCGCTCTTCAGCACGAAATACGTGTCGGGCGAGAGCAGTCCCTCCAGCGAGGAGGCCGGAGTAGGCAGGAAGGGGCTCCGGTAGCCACCGGCCTGGAGCGCCCGGGCAAAGCCCGCGCTGGTGTGGCCGGGGATCTTCCCCGCGACCGCGGCGATCTGGGTGAGGTTCATTCCCGGGATGACGGTGAAGCGGTACTCCGCGACTTCCATGTTGCGGAAGGCGGCCAGCACGTCGGCGACGGATTCCCCCTTGTGAAGAAGGTATGTGCCCGGGCGAAGCGCAGGCTGTGGATGCAGGTGGACGTAAAGCCGGAAAAAGAGGCCCGACCTCACCACAGCGTCGCCCGCCAGCCGGTCTGCAACAGACGAAAGGCTGTCACCCGGCCCGACGACGAAGTCGACGGTGGGCCCCTTGGCACTCCCGCCCACTTCGTGGCTGTATACGGCGTAGGCTCCTCCGGCGATCACCAGGGCAAGTACGACCAGGAGCACCGCCAGGACGAGAATCAACCTCCCCCAGTGGATTCGACGCCGGTGCTCCCAGCTCGGCAAAGGCGCCAG
>JAJZNF010000266.1 GCA_021847985.1 Actinomycetes bacterium
GTCGTCGTGCTCAACACCTGCTGCATCCGCGAAAATGCCGACAACAAGCTCTACGGGCATCTCGGGCGTCTGAAGGCTCTCAAGCAAACCAGGCCGGAGATGAAGATCGTCGTGGCCGGCTGTCTGGCCCAGAAGGACCGGGACGCGGTCCTGGAGCGGGCCGGCTGGGTCGACGTAGTGCTCGGGACCCACAACGTGGGCAACGTGCCCAAGCTGCTCACCCGGAGCTATTCGGAGGGCCGGGTGGTCGAGATCCTGGAGGCCGCCGATCCTGAGCTCGAGTTCGCCTCGGGTCCGACAACCAGGGCCGAGGCGCCCTACTCCGCCTACGTGACCATTCAGATTGGCTGCGACAACAACTGCGCCTTCTGCATCGTCCCCAGCGTGCGCGGCTCCGAAATCTCCCGGCCTTTTGGTGAGCTTGTCTCCGAGGTGGAGGCGCTTGCGGCCCGTGGCGTCACCGAGGTCACCTTGCTCGGCCAGAACGTGAACTCCTACGGACGGGACCTGACCATCGCGGCTCGCCAAGGGGGCGCCTTCGAGGAGGCGGTGCTTGGCGGCGCCTACGTCGCCAGAGGAGAGCGGCGCCTTGCGCCCCTCTTCGCCGACCTACTGACGGCGGTCGCCAACGTGGATGGCATCCGCCGGGTGCGCTACACCTCGCCGCATCCCAAGGACATGCGCCCGGAGACCATCGCTGCCATGGCCGGCTCCGCCCGGATCATGAACCAGCTGCACTTCCCGTTGCAGTCCGGCTCGGATCGGATACTGGCCGCCATGCATCGCGGGTACACCGGCCGTCGCTATCTGGAGAAACTGGCCGCAGCGCGGGCCGGCATCGAGGATTTGGCGGTGAGCACGGACATCATCGTCGGATTCCCCGGCGAGAGCGAGGACGACTTCGCGGCCACCCTCGAGGTGGCGGCCGAAGCCGCCTTCGACGGGGCCTACACCTTCATCTTCTCCCCGCGGCCCGGGACCGAGGCGGCGGGGATGGAAGAGCTTTTCGTGCCGGAGGCCGTCGTCGCCGAGCGCTTCGAACGCCTGAAGGTGGTGACCGACCGTTCGGCCTATGCGCGCCATCGTGCTCGCATCGGCCGGGTGGAGGAGGTTCTGGTGGAGGGGCCGAGCAAGCGGAATCCGGAGATGGTCTCGGGCCGCACGCGCCAGAACAAGCTGGTCCACTTCCCGCGCACGCCACTTTCGGAAAGCTCCGAGCGGCTTGGGGCCGGCTCGTACGCCCTGGTTGAGATAGTCGATGCGGCGCCGCACTTCCTGCGGGGGGAGCTGCGCGAGGTGACCGCTGCTCCCAGGCATCGCACCCATCTGCAGGTGGCCGCGGTCTAGGCCCAGGCTCAGCGCAGGAAGCGTGATGCCACCTCGGCGGCGTCGATCCCGGCTGTGGCCCGCTCCCAGCTTCTCGAGGGCTGGGGGGAGACCGGCCTGGGGCCAAGGATCAGCTTGCCCGTCCAGGCGTCGGGGGAGTCCAACTCTTCGAGGCCGGTCTCGCTGAACTTCATGACCGCCTGCTCGATTGCGACCGCTATCACCGAGGTCTGGCGCAGTTCCTTGGCGGTCGGCTCCCGCACTGTCTGGTAGCGCCCGGGCAGGACCTTCCCGGACAAGTGCTCGAGCGCCCGGCTCTTTTCCATAGGATCCTCGAGGAGCCGCGCCCGCCCCGCAACCGAGACCGTCCGGTAGTCGACGGTGTGGTTGAAGATGTTGTCCGGAAGGACCAGCGCGTCCACCAGGGTTACCACCAGATTGACCATCGCCTGGGACTGGGCGGCCTTCAGCACCGAGGAGGCGCGTGAACCGTGTATCAGGATCTCGTCCCCCATTCGCGCGTACAAGGTGGGAATGACCACCGGGAGGCCGTCCTCGACCACTGCCAGATGGCAGACCGCCGCCGAGTCGAGCAGCGCGTAGATGCGCTCGGTGGAGTTGTCGCCCTGCCCCTTGTTCCGCCGCAGGCGGTAGGGCGGCTCCGCTCGCAGCCTCTTCTGGGTCATCCGATGCTCCCTTCCGGCCCGGACAAGTGTAGCCCGGCCACCTGGCGCGGCAAGGGCCTGACGTTTATGATGAAGTGCCTGGCGAGGGCTTGTCGGCGGGATGGTTGGGATGCGAATCGGCCTGGTCGGGGCCACCGGCGTGGGTAAGACTGGATTGGCGCTTGAGCTGGCCAGGGCGGAGCCGCGGCTGGCCCTGTTCTCGTGCGACTCCATGGCCGTATATCGCGGCATGGACCTGGGCACCGCCAAGCCGGACCCCGACGAGCTGCGCGGGATTGCCTACCGCCTGGTGGACCTGGCCGACCCCGGAAAGGAGTTCTCGGTCGCCGACTACCAGCGCGCCGCCGAGGCCGCCGAGGCGGCGCTCGAGCCGGGACAGGTGCCTCTCTATGTCGGGGGGACCGGGCTCTATGTCAATTCGGTCTTCGACCGCCTGGCCATTCCTCCCAGCGATCCCCTGGTACGGGAGGGGATCGAGGCGGAGCTGAGGGCCGTTGGGGCCCCGGAGATGCACCGGCGCCTCTCCGAGCTCGATCCGCTGGCCGCCTCGCGCATGGAGCCGGGCAATGCGAGGCGGATAGCGCGGGCGCTAGAGGTCATAGCCATAACCGGCCGCCGATTCTCCAGCTTCGGACCGGGGCTGTCCGCATATCACGAGCCCGGAGGGAAGCTGTTCGGCCTGCAGATGGACTTCGATTTGCTCGATCGGCGTATAGAGGCGCGGGTGGAGGAGCTGCTCGGGTTGGGCTGGCTTGCCGAGTGCGAGCGCCTGCTCGCCGCCGGGCCTCTCTCGCGCACCGCCGCGCAGGCCATCGGATACCGCGAGCTCTTCTCAGTGCTGCGAGGCGAGGCGACCCTTGCGCAGGCGGTGCCCGTCATCGTTGCGCGTACCCGCAGGCTGGCCCGCAGACAGCGCTCCTGGTTCCGGCGCGACCCGCGCATCGCCTGGCACGAAGACCCGGCTGAGCTGGGAGCCGCTCTGGTCCGGCTGGTTGGAGCGTAGCGTACCGCCACTCAAGGCCTCCGTCCCGAATGTCGAGGATTAACGGACAGAAGG
>JAJZNF010000195.1 GCA_021847985.1 Actinomycetes bacterium
AAAGTACGTGGCCCGGATGATCGAAGCGCGCCTGGGAGAGCCCGGAGGCAAATAGCCCCGGGACCCTTATGCAAGGAGCGAGATGCCGTTAGCGTCGATTGCCGAAGCCGTGGAAGCTATACGGCGCGGAGAGATGGTGGTCGTCGTCGACGACGAGGACCGGGAGAACGAGGGCGACCTAATCATGGCGTCGGAGTTCGTGACCCCGGAGGCGCTCTCCTTCTATCTCGAGTTCACCTCGGGCCTGATCTGCATAGCGCTGACGGGCACGCGGTTGGACGAGCTTGACATACCCCTGATGGTGCACGATAACACGGAGTCCCAGCGGACCGCGTTCACGGTGACCGTGGACGCCGCGCATGGCACCACAACCGGCATATCCGCCGCCGACCGCGCGACGACGATCCGCACCTTGGTGGACCCGGACGCGAAACCGCGGGATCTGGCCAGGCCCGGCCACATTCTGCCGCTCAGGTATCGCGATGGCGGGGTGCTCAAACGTCAGGGACACACCGAGGCGAGCGTGGATCTGGCCAAGCTGGCCGGCTTGGCGCCCTCGGGAATCCTGTGCGAGATCGTCACCAAGGATAAGACGGCCATGGCCCGCTTCGATGAGCTCGAGCGCTTCGCGGGCGAGCACGGCCTGCTCATGGTCTCCATAGCCGACCTGGTCCGGTATCGCCGCACCAAGGAGAAGCTCGTCCGCCGAGTGGAGGGGGCTCAAGCGAAGATCCCGACCGCTTTCGGGGACTTCGTTGGAATCGTCTACCAGTCCGTGCTCGACTCCGAGAACCATTTCGCCATGGTCCTGGGTGAGATCGATCCGGATACTCCCACCCTGGTTCGCGTCCATTCCGAGTGCCTGACCGGGGATGTCTTCGGCTCTGAGCGCTGTGATTGTGGTCCGCAGCTACAGGCGGCAATGCGAACCATCGCCGAGGAGGGCAGTGGCGTCATCGTCTACCTGCGCGGTCACGAGGGGCGAGGAATCGGGATAGCGCACAAGATTCGCGCTTATTCGCTCCAGGAGAAGGGCCTCGACACCGTGGATGCCAACCTCGAGCTCGGCTTGCCTGTGGATTCGCGCGAGTATGGTATCGGCGCTCAGATCCTCGTCGACCTTGGGGTCGGCAAGATGCGCCTGATGACCAACAATCCGGCCAAGTACGGCGGCCTGGCCGGCTTCGGCCTGGACATCGTGGAGCGCGTGCCGCTTAACATTGCGCCCAATCCAAACAACATCGCCTACCTGCGCACCAAGAAGGATCGCCTCGGTCACATTATCGATGGGGTATGACGCCGGGGCCGCCTGCCACCGGCGGTGCCTGCGGTAATGTCTAACCATGGCCAAGACCTTTGCCGGCGGATATCAGCCTTTCTCCGGGCAGGTGCTCATCGTCGCCTCCCGCTTCAACGAACTGGTCGTTGACCGGCTCGTTGCGGGAGCAAAGGACTGCCTGGTGCGCCACGGTGTCTCCGATGAGGCGATCGACCTTGCATACGTGCCCGGCGCAGCCGAGCTGCCACTTGCCGCGAAGGTTGGTGCGGAATCGGGACGTTACGAAGCGGTGATCTGCCTCGGGGCGGTGATTCGTGGGGCGACGAGCCACTACGACGTGGTCGTCTCCAACATGGCCAGCGGGATTCTCTCGACGACACTCGCCAGCGGGGTGCCGGTGATCATGGGTGTTCTAACCACGGACACGATCGAGCAGGCCTTCGAGCGGTCGGGAACCAAGGACGGCAACAAGGGCTTCGACGCCGCCTTGGCCGCGCTGGAGATGGTCTCGGTCCTTTCCCAGCTGGGCAAAGGCTAGGAAGGGCGCGAGTCCGGGCCTCCGCCCACACCTTCCAGGAGAGCATGCACTCTTTCGGAAAGCATGGCCATTTCGAGGTCGCCCTCACAGCTCCGGACCTCCAGGGTGCGCATCCCCAGCGCCTCGGACATGCTTTGAGCGCCGATCCCCTCGAAGAGGCGCCGCCCGTCACTTCCGCCTAGCAGTTTTGGGGCGATGAAGAGCCGAAACTCGTCCACCAGTCCGCCCGCGAGGAAGGAGTGTGCGACACTCGCACCCCCCTCTACCATCAACTGGATTATCCCATCGGTCTTGAGCCGGTCGAGCAGGGCGTTTATGGTTCCATGCCAGGAAAGTGCGGGATTGACGTTTGCTTCGGCGGGTATGTCACCCAGGACGACTCGCAGGGGGGAGTCGGCTGAGCGGCTCACCCCGTCCGGACGCAGGTCGAGGCGCGGGTTGTCCGCTCGGAGGGTGCCCGACCCTACCAGAATCGCGTCGGAGTCGGCGCGCAACTCCTGCACCCGTAATCTGGCGGCTTCGCCCGTGATCCATTTCGAGGAGCCGTCGGCCGCGGCGGTGTACCCGTCCGCGGTCATCGCCATCTTCAACAGCACGTACGGCCGGCCGAGCGAGCGGGATACCAGGTAGGGCCTGAGCTCTTGGAGGCGCCGCCCCGCGCCCACTCCCATCTCGACATCAATGCCGGCTTGGCGCAGCATGGCGATTCCACTCCCGTTGACCCTGGGATCCGGGTCCCTGAGCGAGACGACCACGCGCTTCACTCCGGCTTCGATTATCCGTTCTACGCACGGTGGGGTCTTGCCCCAATGCGAGCAGGGCTCAAGAGTCACCCACATGGTTGCTCCGGCGGCATCGCGACCGAGCTTTTTCAGGGCGACGACCTCGGCGTGGTCGTGACCGGGCCGGCCGGTAGCGCCTGTGGCGATCCTTCCTTGCGGGGAGCGCACCACCGCACCGACCCAAGGATTCGGCCTGGCCAGGCGACGGGAACTTTCGGCAACCGTTGCTGCCAGCTCCACCATCTGCTCGTCGCTGGGCAGGCGTGCCAACTCAGCCCGCCGAGGGGCCCGGGTGCTCCGCGTGCGGATCGCCCATGAGGGCGAGGGCGTGCGGAATGTACTTCATGACCGCGCCGAGCATCTCCACCGAACCCTTTGGCGAGCCCGGCGTGTTGAGAATGAGGGCACCATCGCGAACCCCGGCTACGCCCCTGGAGAGCATCCCGAGCGGATTCACGGCGCGCAT
>JAJZNF010000078.1 GCA_021847985.1 Actinomycetes bacterium
CTACGCACTTGCCAACTCCAAGGTGGTCATCGCCTATTCGCCGATCGAGCAGGGGGTGTTGTCGGGCAAGTACGGCCGCTCTAATCGGCCCCGCGACATCCGTCGCATGAACCGCAACTTCGCCCCGGACTCCCTGGAGCGGATGCAGCCGCTCCTGGCCGCGCTGGCCCGCATCGCAAAAGCCCACGACGCGACTTCGGCTCAGATCGCCCTGGCCTGGGTCGTTTCCCACCCCAACGTGATCGCCATCCCCGGTGCGTCGTCGGTCGCTCAACTCGAGGCCAACGCGGCCGCGGCGGATATCGAGCTTGGCCGGGAGGAGGTCGCCGAACTGGAGGCGGCGTCGGATCTGTATCGTGACTCGGCGGGTAACCGGGCTCTGCGCGCCATGCGCACCCGGATAGGAATTTGAGGGCGCCTCTAGGCGCTTAATCCGTGGGCGCTGCGAGGCGGCGCTGCTGGAACTGGAGAGCTGATGCCAACGGATGCGGACTTGCCCGGATCGCCGGGCGGATTCGCAGGTGAGCCAATTTGCACGGAGCCAAGCGGCGGGACCCCCCGCCGCGGCTCTTTGTGCCGATGAAGCCGCGCGGGCCGGGAGGCTCGCAAAGCGGCTGGGTCCGACGTCTTGCCTCCGTCGTCCTCACTCGGCGCCTCTCGGTTTTCCTGACCCTCTCCACCGCGGTGGTGGGAATGCTGGCCGGGGTGGTCGTGCCCCTGGTCGAGCGGGACATCATCGACCGGGTGATGGTTGCCCATCATGGCTCGGCGCGGCCATATGTGATCCTCATCGTCGCCATCGCCATCGCCACTTTCGGCCTGTCCTTCCTTCGCCGCTACTTCGGTGGCCGGCTGGCCTTCGACGTTCAGCACGACCTGCGCGAGCAGATCTTCAGTCATCTCCAGCGCCTCGATTTCGCCCGCCACGACGAGCTCCAGACGGGCCAGCTCGTCTCCCGGGCCAACTCCGACATAGGGCTGGTCCAGGGCCTGCTCTCGTTTATGCCCTTGATGATCGGCAACCTGGTGATGCTGGCCGTCTCGCTGGTCGTGATGTTTGTCCTTTCGCCCGAGCTGGCGCTGGTCGAGACCCTGGCCCTGCCGCTGCTGGCGTTTGTCTCCGTGTCGCTCCGGTCGCGCGTTTTCCCGGCGAGCTACGACGCCCAGCAGAAAGAGGGGCAGGTCGTAACCGTTGCCGAGGAGTCCATCGCCGGAGTTCGGGTGGTCAAGGGCTTTGGCAGGGAACAGGCACAGGTCCGCAGCCTCGCCTCCGCTGCACTCGAGCTCTTCCAGGCCCGTGTCCGCCTGGTCAAGCTGCAGGCGGGCCTGAGCTCGACGCTCTCGGCCATCCCGGGGATAGTGCAGGCCCTGGTCCTGCTTATCGGTGGGTACCTCGCACTCCACGGCCACCTGACCGTGGGGACCTTTCTGGTCTTCTTCTCCTACATCACCCAAATGCAGGCCCCGGTCCGACAGCTCAGCACTCTTATCGCCTTTTCCCAGCAGGCACGGGCGGGAGCCGAGCGGATCTTCGAGCTGCTTGATGCCAATCCCCTCGTCACGGATCCGGCCGAGCCGTTGACCGACTTCCCTGCTGGGGACGTGGTCTTCTCGGGGGTCGACTTTGCCTACCAGCCCGGTAGCAAGGTGCTCGACGGACTTGACCTCGTCGTCGCGGCAGGGCGCGTCACCGCCGTGGTCGGCAGGTCCGGCTCCGGCAAGTCGACCCTTGCGCTACTGCTTCCACGCTTCTATGACGTGACCGGTGGAGCGGTGACCATCGGTGGAGTCGATATCCGGAGTCTGAGGCTCTCCGACCTGCGCAAGAGGATCGGGGTCGTTTTCGAGGAGAGCTTCCTGTTCTCGGACACCATCGCGGCCAACATCGCCTACGGCACGCCGGGTGCCAGCCGGAGTGAGATCGAGCGCGCTGCGGAGATGGCGGGGGCCAGGGAATTCATCGAGCGGCTTCCAGGTGGATTCGAGACGACCGTGGGCGAGGCCGGGATAACCCTCTCGGGCGGGCAACGCCAGCGCGTGGCGCTGGCCCGGGCTCTCATTTCCGACCCCGAGATCCTGATCCTGGACGACGCCACCTCGGCGGTGGACGCCGTGACCGAGTCGGCGATACATGAGTCCATCAAGCGGTTTGCCCGGGAGCGGACCGTGCTTCTGATCGCGCACCGCCGCTCCACGTTGGAGCTTGCGGACACCGTGGTGGTGCTGGACCGCGGAAAGGTCGCCGGCCAAGGGACCCAAGAGCAACTCGCCGGGTCCAGCGGGGCCTTCAGGGCCCCGATGGAGGGTCAGGGTGACGCACTGGCCGAGGAGAGCGATGGCCGCGCATCGGTGGCGCCTGTAGGCGCGCAGGGCCGGACGATGGCGGCCGCTCCGTTGTCCATGGTCCGCGGCGGAGGAGGCGGAGGCATGGGCGGCGCCATGGGGGCTGCTCTTTCCGCCACGCCCAAGCTGCTCGAGGCGCTGGCCCGCCTCCCGGAGGAGACACGCGTTCCCGAGGTCGACGAGGCAGCGGTTACGGCGCCGGCCAAGTCCTTCTCGTTCAGAAGGTTCCTGAGGCCATTCCGCCGCGGATTGGTGCTTGGCTTGGCGCTGCTCGGCGCCGACACCATCCTTTCCCTAACCGGGCCATCTTTGGTGCGCGCGGGCATCGACAGCGGAGTGGGGGCCAAAGCTCCTCTGGTGATAGTGCTCGTGTCGGCCGCATACCTGCTGGTCGCGTTGGTGGACTGGCTGGTGGTGTGGGCGCAGGCCCGCGTGACCGGCATCACGGCCGAGCGGGCCCTCTATGCGCTTCGTCTGCGCATTTTCTCGCATCTCAGCCGGCTGGGCATGGACTACTACGAGAGCGAAATGAGCGGGCGCATCCTCACCCGCATGACCACTGATCCGGACGCGCTCTCCAATCTCCTGCAGAGCGGGATCACAAATGCCCTGGTCAACGTGCTCAGCTTTGTGGGTGTAGCCGGGGTGATGCTGGTGGCCAACGCGAAGCTGACGCTCGCGGCCCTGTGGGTGCTTGTCCCGCTTGCGGCGGCAACGG
>JAJZNF010000074.1 GCA_021847985.1 Actinomycetes bacterium
ACACTAGGGGACCCGGGAAAGCTTTCGGCCCTTGTGGGGCTGGGCTTCTCCGGATGCCTCCGTGGAGTGGGATTAGATATCCTAACGGGTTTTCGGGGGGGCCGTGCAGAGGTGGGGGGAGAATTTTTGGGGGGTGGGACTGCAGGCGGTGTGGAAAGGGTGAAGGCGGCCTGGGGGGGAGGGGAGAGGGAACAGCGGGGGTGAGGGGAAACGATGACAGGAGGTTGGGAACCGGTAATGAGGTGGGCCTGGGCGGGTGACTGGGAAGAACAGACTGGAGGTGGCGAGATCGCTTTGGGCGGCGGGTGAGGGAGGGTGGTTTTGGGGATGGACGACACCGATGAGTTCGACGCGATCCCCGTGGAGGGGGATCGGCGCGGAGCGAGGTTCCTCCATTCGATGCAGCCGGCGCAGGGAACAGAGCGGCTGGCCCGGGGGGTGCTAAGCACATTCGACGTCGCGTCCTCCACGATGGCAAACATCGCCCCAGCGATGAGCTTCTACTTCTCCTTCGCCATCATCGCAGGGACCTCCGGCCTCGCGTCGCCTCTCGTCATCATCCTGGCCGCCGTGGCAATAGCCATCCTCGGCAACACTGTTGCGGAGTTTTCCCGCTCGACGCCCTCCGCCGGCTCCTTCGTGGCCTTCGTGGGCAAGAGCTTCGGCCCGATTGCCGGGGTCACGACCGCGCTGACGATTTCAGCCGGGTATGTGATCGCGATATCCGCGGTCGTCGTCATATCCGGAGGGTGGTTCGACACCATGGTCCAGCGCTACCTGCGTTTTTCAGCGCCGTGGGAGATATACGCGTCGGCATTCGTGATTGGTGCGGCCTACATGATGTACCGGGGAGTGAGGGTCTCCACCAAGCTGGCAGCAGCCCTCCTCATAACTGAGATGGCCATCCTCCTGGTCGTCTCCGTGGCACTGCTGGTCGACCATCATCGATCCTTGACACTGCAGCCCTTCAACCCGGCCAAGCTGAGCGGGGGCCTCTCGGGTCTGTCACTCGGATTCCCGCTTGCGATGTTCATGTTCGTCGGATGGGAGAATTCGGCGTCCCTTGCAGAGGAGACGTCGGAGCCGCGCCACAACGTGCCGAGGGCAATCTACGCCTCGGTCGGAATCATGGCGCTGGCCTACGTCGTCCTCAGCTATGCGACGGAAGTCGCGTTCGGGGGAAACGTTCGAGCAATTGCCGGCTCGTCGGTACCGTTTCTCGATGCCGCCAACGGACTGAGCGGGCTACTCCTCTTCTTTGCTTACCTGGCGGGCATGACCTCCATTGTCGGCTCGCTCATGTCGGCGGCGAACTCCCAGTCGCGGATCATCTTTTCCTCCGGGCGCGAGGGCATCCTGCCGGGTTTCAGCGCCCGCGTCTCGGCCGGGCGCAGGACTCCGTGGTCCGGCATCGCGCTCTTCCTGGGCGCCGCGTTGACGATCTCCTTTGTCTTCGGGCGCAGAACCGACCCCGTCGTCTTCTTCGGCCAGATCGCAACCCTCGGAACAATTCTCGTCGCCCTGGTCTATCTGGTTTCCAACCTGGCGCTGCCCTTTTACTACCGTCGGCACCACCCGGACGAGTTCGACATTTCCCGCCATCTCGTTCTCCCGGCACTCGGCGTGCTTTGCATCGGTTTGCCCTTGTACGAGCTGCTCAAGCCGGGCCAGGGCGCCCCGTTTGGCTACTTCCCCTACATCGCCCTGGCCATCGTCGCCCTCTCCGTCGCCTACGCCTTCCACTTGAGCCGCAGGGATCCGGGCCTCGCGGAACGGATAGGTTCCTTCGTCGCCGACTCCGACTGACGCACCCGCAAAATCCGCGGTCGTCATCTCCACCGGAAGCTCCTTGCTCCTCGCCTATTACAGCGCCGTACACTCGGGTAGCCTTGCATCCAGGAGATGCGTAAACAGCGTTCGCGAGTGAGCGCGCGAGCAGGAGTCGAGGCGGAGCCGGTAGCCGTTGAAGCAAAGGGCCATGACGCTGAGAGCCAAGCGGGCGCTACGCCTGGCAGCGGTCCTCGTGACCCTGGGTTTCGCCTCCGGATGCACGGCTCCCAAGGTCCATCCTGACAACCCGGTCGTCTCGTCCTCCATCAGCTCCATTTACGCCTCGGACGGCTCGCTGATCACCACCGTCCCCACGGACATCCTGCGAATGCCGATCGGCTACTCCCAACTCGGCCCGTTCCTGCCCCAGGCCGTGGTGGCGATCGAGGATCGCCGCTACTGGTCCAGGGGCCCGATAGACCTTCGGGCCATACTGCGCGCCGCGGTGGCCGACATCAGCAGCGGGTCAGCTCTGCAAGGCGGCTCCACCATCGAGGAGCAGCTCGTCAAACTCGAACTCGGCACCCCCAAGAGGACTCTGGTCGAGAAGCTGCACGAAATTCTCCTCTCCCTGGGTTCGCTTTCGGGGACCAGCCGACAACAGGTGCTGGCAAAGTATCTCAACGATGTCTACCTGGGAGAAGGCACCTACGGCGTGCAGGCCGCCTCCTACCGCTACTTCAACCGGCCCGCCAACGAGCTGAATCTCGTGCAAGCCGCCACGCTGGCGGGCTTGATCAACGCGCCCTCCGCCTACGACCCGCTGGTGCATCCGGCATTTGCGCTTTCAAGGCGCAACGTGGTGCTGGCCACCATGTACTCACAGCACGAGATCAGCAGCGCCACCTACAGGCAGGACATCAGAGCCGGACTGGAGCTGGACCCCTCCGTAGCGGGGCTTCTGCCATCCTTGGGCTACTTCAGCCAGGAGGTCATCAGCGAGGCGGAGACGCTTCCCGCCTTGGGCGCGACCCCGGCACAGCGCCTGTCCCGCCTCGAGCACGGCGGCCTCCGCATCGTGACCACGGAGGTCCCCGCCGACGAGACGGCGGCCCAGGCCGCTTTGGCGCGGGCGGTGCCTCATCTCGGCCAGACCCCATCCGGGGCCCTTGCCTCCGTCAATCCCTCCACCGGGGCCATCGAGGCGCTGGTCGGGGGCCTCGGATACGGCACCTCTCAACCGGCATCCCAGTTCGACATGGCCACCCAAGGGCAACGTCCCGCCGGCTC
>JAJZNF010000236.1 GCA_021847985.1 Actinomycetes bacterium
TGGACAGAGGTGCCAGATGGCAGCGCCATTGCCGTCCCCCTGCCGGAGAACACCTCGCGCGAAGTGGTGGACGTGAGCTCGGAGCGCGAAGTGGATCTCGACACCAAGGCCAAGCTGTTCTGCTCGGTGAGCTACCGGGTGGCGTCGGCCTGGATGCGCCTGGCCGAGGGCCTTTACGATCGAGCGATGGCCGATGGCCTCTCGCCGGCCGAGGTGCTCGCGAGGGTTGACGTGTCCGACGATGATCACCTCCGGTTGCGCGAGGCCCTGGCCGCTGTGGCGATAGGCCGTGCCCATCCCACTCCCGTCGGGCATCCGGTCACCCTCCGCACGATCGCCAGTGAGGATCTCGCGGAGGGGGTGGACCAGGAATTGGTGGCGCTGATCGGCGAGATGACCGAATCGGTCTCGGATCGCAGGGAGCGGCGGGCGGAACGCGACTCGCGCGAGCGGAGTGCGGCGAGATCGGAGGACGAAGATGGCGAAGATGGCGAGCCCCCCGAAGAGGACGACATCGACCGGGATGGCGGCGACTTCTGGGTGCCCGGAGAAGGGGAGGCGGAGCCCGAGCCGGAATACCGCTGCGGCGACGAGTTCGGCGGCGATGCCGAGCCCAGCTCTTGCGACGCGCCGGGCCAGCAAGATCCCGCGCCGAACTCACCCTCGGGTGACCTGCCCTCTCGCGCAAAGCCCGACTCAACCGGCCAGGCCCCCGAGAAGAAGAGGCGCCCCGATCTGATCTGGGGCACCTGGGACAGTGTGCCCGATGCCGATCCCGCTGGGCTGCTCGACGATACTTCGTCCCCGGTGGGCAACCCGGAGACCGTCCCGGCGCCAGCGGCCGCCATCGGCGGCGATAGCACGAGCGTCACTTCGCCCGAGGAGAGCGTCCAGCCGCCATCGGCGACCAAGAGTGGGGCCACGGCTGCGGCGGGGGCGCGCGAGTACGTGCGCGGCTTCTACTACAAGAACGCCGAGGGCACCTGGTGCGTGGATCAGGAGAGGCGCAGTGAGCTGTGGCGGATAGGTGTGAGGCTCCAGTCGACGCCGGCCCGCGTCAGCCCCGAGCGCTGGAGGGAACTCTTTGATATAACCAAGCCGGTGGAGATCGCACCGAACGAGTGGTATATCCCCACTGCGGAGCTGCTGGCAGAGGTGGAGCGGGAGCACGCCGAGGCGGAGCGTTATGCCGCGCGGGGCCGTGGATCCTATAAGCCGAGCGGCGGTGCGGGTTCTGGCGAGGGAAGCTCCCGAGGGCACTCGGGTGGTTACGGCTACGGCCGTCGCTCCTGATGATCCGTTGGCTGAGAGTCGATACTGGCGGCCGGAAATGGCCTGGATATCGCTCATCGTCGATGATTTCCCGCAAATTGCGACAGGTAGCGGGTCAAGCGGCGTAACTGCCCTATGGGAGGCTGTTCGCGGCGGTGCCTGTACTTGGTGCGTACATTGTCGAGGATATGTGTGTTTCGACACGGAAGGAGAATTTCGCGATGAGACCAACAGCGAAGCTACTGGCGGGGGGTACCATCTCGGCGCTTGGCCTGGCGGCATGCTCCGTGTCGAATGGGAACTCGGCGACGACCACCACGGTCCCCCCAGTGACCATGCCGGCGAACTCTCCCGCCGGGTTCAACGCGGCACACACCGCGTTCAATCTTCCCTTCAAGCTCGGGGTGCTGCCGGCCGACGAGCTGGCGCTCGCCAAGGCCGACCCGGCTTATGCCGCGGGCCTGGCCAAGCCCAATGACTGGATGCGATCGAACGAGAACCTCGTCGCCCCGGCGGGGAATAACGCACAACCAGCCACGCGGGCTCCCACTTGGTATTACGTGGGCAGCACCTCCGGCTCGGAGTCGGCGGCAGTGGTCGATGTCAAGAACACCGAGATGGGGTGGAATGCAACGATCGTGGCCATTTACAACCCTGCGTCGATGTCGGTTGTCCACAGTAGCCCGATCGCGATCGACGCCCGAGGCCTGCATGCGATCGTGTCGAGCGCCAGCTTCGCGGCGAGTGCCTTGCCGGCGAATTCGCTGGTGCTGGTAGCGCCGAGCAACCTGGAGATCCAGGCCGCCCCGGTGGGGACCCTCCAGGTCCGAGCGACCACCATGCCCGCTTTTTGCGTGCCAATGCCCTACGCCTGGGTCTACGAGGGCAAGCTCGCCAACCAAAGAAGGATGCCCGCGATGAACGCCGGCCCCTCGACGGTCTTTGCCGGACCGAATGTGACGGCGGGGCCATCGTCTCTGCCTCCAGGTGCGGACGTGAGTCTTTACGACGAAGGCGTGGCGTCGTGTGCGAATTTCAACTGATGCGCACCGTGGCATAGGTATTGGCACAGCCGAGGGGGCAGTGTGAGCGCCGGCGACGGGAGGCGGACGTGCAGCGGGACAGGACGAAGTGATGCTCCGGATGGTGCGGCCGGTGAAGCTCATGATGGGGATGCTGGGCGTGACCCTGGCCATGCTTGGCGCAATCTTCGCCACCGCCTCGCCCGCGTCGGCGGCCACCATCAATTTGAATGGCGACGGGGCGGGGATCCAGAGCGTCACGATGTACCCGCACAATGTCTGGTGGCTTAATACACCCACCGAATACAGCGTGACGCCCCAGCCCGGCGCTGCTCCGGACGTTGCCGATCAGACGCTGAGCACCGCCAGAACCATCCGGAACCGCTGGGAGATCACGGGAACACAGCAGGTCTCCTACACGGTCTGGCGGCAGGCGTCGCGCAGGGTGCTGGGGGGATACAACACGAGCTGGCGGCAGGCCTGGGGATGGAAGCAAGTGCCGCGGCGGGTGATCTACGCTTGGTACCCGCAGTCCCGGTGGCGGTGGACGCTGGCGCGCCGATGGGGCGTTATCGGCTGGAAGTACGAATTCATCCAGACCGGGTGGCGGGTCCCTCCAGGTTCGGTGGCCATCTGGGGCAGGAAAGGCGGGACCGAATTTCGGGTCCCGATTTCCGGCTGGATCTACCGCTGGTACAAGCAATGGTACACCGTGTGGGTGCCGCTCTACGTGACCCGGTACTACCCGCAGTGGTCGTTTCT
>JAJZNF010000233.1 GCA_021847985.1 Actinomycetes bacterium
CACCCGCTTCACCCTGGGAACCGCCCAGGGCCGCTATCAGCGCCGCTACTGGCACGGCTCTGCCTTCGAGGCGGTCGCCGATATCGGCCGTGTCGCCGCCGAGGCGGGTCTGAAGACCGCCACGCTTGCGCTGGCCTGGGTGCTTCACAACCCGGTGATAACGGCGCCGATAATAGGCGCAAGCGCGCCGGAGCAGCTCTTGGACACGGTGGCCGCTCTCGAGGTGCAACTTGGGAACGACGTTCTCACCCTGCTCGAGGAGATCACACACCACTTCCGCTTTGGGGACGCGGGCCTCTAGGCGGTCGGCTCAGGCTCTCGCGTCGCCCTTGCGGGGGACGACGGGAGGCGGGCGCCCCGGGAGCGGACCACCAGGAGCGCTATGGCCAGCACCAGGACCACCCCGGCGTCGACTCCCAGCTCGAGAATTCCGTGGCGGAAAGCGCGCGCCGGCAGCTTCGCGTTGGCGGAAAGTTGCGCGCCAAGCACAAGAATCCGGCGAACCGAGGAGATGATGCCGATATAGAGGAACGCCTTGACCTGGAATCCCCCCTTGCGCAGGTGCGCCACAACCGTCGAGTGCAGCTCGAGGATGATGATGGCGACCAGTACGTCATTGAGGACTATCGCCAGGTCGGCGGTGAGCGACGTGGAGAGATCGAGACGGTACAGATCTCGAACCGACTGGATGATCACGAAAGCGGACATCGTGACCAAGAGCACGGCCACGGCGATGTAGAGTACCTTCTCCGCCCAGGCGATTATGGTGCTGATCGGCCCGGTTGCATCCCATTGCGGCATGCGAAAAGCCTAACAGTGTCGCCGCAGGTCCGAAGCGTGGGGCTAGAAGCTCTCGGACCGGTTCTCAACGATGCTGCGGCGGTGGATGATCACATAGGTTTCCGCGATCTTGTCGTGCAAGGTCTGGCGATCGCGGTCGAAGAGCATCCACAGGTTGTCGACCAGGAAGAGGAGCTGTCCCAGCAGTGGTATGGGGGTGAACCCGAGCACCTCGCTGGCCAGGTAAACGGCCACTCGCTTGGATGACCGGCCATAGCCCGGGGTGTCCATCAGGGTCGATACCACCTGGATCCCCGCCACGTAGCAGCCAAGCGTCCGCCCGGACCCCCTGCCGATAAGGATCACTTCGTAGGCGGTGTAGACCACCACCATCAGCGAGGTGAATACGAAAGCGGCGTGGTAGAAGGCGGCGCCGCTGGTGGCGCCGGTTATCGAGGTGCCCGGTGCCACGACCTTGGCCAAGGCGATGACGATCATGAACACGGCTAGCTCGTCCACGAGGGTGGAAAAGACCCGTCGCCAGAAACCCGCTGGGGTGGTGCCGAAGGTGACGTAGGGGTTCAGACGCCCGTGCGCTTCCGAACTGGAAAATGACATCTATGTTTCTCTCCGTAGGCAGCCTGACAAAAAACCCTACTACGCCTCCGCGAGAGCAAGACAAACCAGGCAGGGGGCAGGCGAAGCACCCAATCGGACGTCCCGTGGTAGGTTCGGCTCCAGAGGGTCGGAGCTGGCCCGGAATGGAGTTGAGCTTGACGGCAGCTACGGGCAGGAGAAGGCCGAAATCCGATGCGCTGGTGCTCTTTGGAGCATCAGGCGACCTCGCCCAGAAGAAACTGCTCCCGGCCTGTTATCGTCTCGCAGCCCGCGGCCAGCTCCCATCCAAGGTCATCGGCGTCGCGGCAACCGCGTGGAGCGACGATCAGTTCCGCCACTACGCCATCAACGCCATCAAGCTTGCCGGTGAGGATGTCGACATCGAGGTGCTCGACAGCATGTGCGACAGCCTCTACTATCTCTCCGGCAACTACCAGGACGCCTTCCTCTTCGAAAAGCTGGAGGCCGAGCTGGCGGGATTCCATCGGCCCATTTTCTACCTGGCGGTTCCGCCCGACATGTTCGAGACGGTGGTGGACGGGATCGCCGCCCGGCGACTGAACCGGGCAGCCAGGGTGGTGGTGGAAAAGCCATTCGGACGCGACACCGAGTCGGCGATGGATCTGAACTCCCACCTTCATCGCCACTTTCCCGAAGATTCCATCTATCGGATCGACCACTTCCTGGGCAAGGAGCCGGTGCAGAACCTGATGGTGTTCCGCTTCGCGAACTCCATCCTGGAACCGATATGGAACCGCAACTTCATCTCCAGCGTTCAGATCACAATGGCCGAGAACTACGGGATCGAAGGGCGGGGCGCCTTCTACGACCGCATCGGAGCCACCCGTGACGTGGTCCAGAACCATTTGCTCCAGCTTGTGGCACTTCTCGCGCTCGAGCCTCCCGCCTCCGGCGACCCGGACGCCCTCCGCGACGAGAAGCTGAAGGTGCTCAAGGCGATGCGCGCCCCGGAACGGAGTCAGGTGGTGCGCGGGCAGTTCGAAGGGTATCGAAGCGAAGTCGGTGTGGACCCGCGTTCGGCAACCGAGACCTACGTCGCCTTTCGCACCGAGATCGACAACTGGCGATGGGCCGGAGTGCCTTTCCTGATCAGGACAGGCAAGAATCTGAACGCCACCTGCACCGAGGCGGTGGTGCGCTTCAAGGAGCCCCCCTCGCGCCTCTTCGGCCAGGCCTCCCCTGCTTCACTGCTTCCCAACGAACTTCGTTTCGAAATGAAGCCGGCGGAGCGGATCACCTTGCGCCTGCATGTAAAGACCCCCGGCTCGGAGATGGTACCCATGCCGGTCGACCTGGAAGTGGCCGACCCCTGTCTCTCGGCCAGCACCACCGAGGCCTACCAGGTCCTGCTTGGCGACGCCATGAACGGCGACCTGTCGCGCTTCGCCCGCCAGGACGCGGTGATCGAAGCATGGCGGATCGTCGAACCGGCCATCTCCGACCCCCCACAATGCGACATCTATTATCGCGGCTCACAGGGTCCCATTCGGGCGAATGCGCTGGCGCAGGACCTGGGAGGATGGGCCTCCTGGGGCATGGACGGCTGATCCGCCGATAGACGCGCCAACGGGCGCTGCGCCTCATAGGGCGCCGGATCGTTAATATGTCCAGTGCCCGCCCCG
>JAJZNF010000016.1 GCA_021847985.1 Actinomycetes bacterium
GAGGTAAGCCTGGTAGGCCTCCATGTCAGCGAACTCCATCTCGGCTATGCGGTAGAACGTCAGCTGCCCGTCGGCGGTCGCTGAGCCGTCGCTCGCCCGCCCGACCGGGCCCAGAACCTTGTTGAAGGAAAGGCGGTCGACGTGCGGATTGGCAAGGATGTCGGGCACATGGATATCGAAGAGCCAGCGCTCGTACTCCTCTTCCGAGACACGCTCGACGATGTCGTAGCCCAGGATGGTCCTGATACTCAAAGTTCCCCTGCCTTCCAGGTAAAAGACTCCGCGCCGGTGCCGAAGCCCTCCACGCGGACCTGGACGGGCTCGATGACGATGCCCACCAGCTCCTCCAAGATGTTGTCCCGCTCCCTCTCGGGGGCCTTGGTCAGACCCTTGCCCCTCTGGATCGCCGTCTGGGTGGTGAAGGTCTCCACAAGCTCTTCGTCGCTCATGAAGCGCGCTGTTCCGCGGAGGAAGACGGCGCGTGGAATGGCCAGGCCCCAGTCGTAGACGTGCGGCCGGTCGTTCACCGAATCGGGGGCGGGATCCCCG
Organism: Actinomycetes bacterium; assembly: GCA_021847985.1. GTDB lineage: Bacteria > Actinomycetota > Acidimicrobiia > Acidimicrobiales > Acidimicrobiaceae > Acidithrix. The sequence goes on from JAJZNF010000016.1 coordinate 550, forward strand.
AGCCAGAGGACCTCGACGTTGGGGTTGCGCTGCAGCTGGCCGACTCGCCTGTGCACCTTGCGCTGCACCAGGCTGACACTCCAGTCCGGATTCAGCACGGCCACCATGGTCCGCCCGACCGGGAAGCCCTCGCGATTAACCGTGTAGACCTGCGCGAAACCCGCCTCCTGGGCGACGAAACGCATTGCGGCCTCGCCAACATCGGCGAGTGAGCGTGCCGGAACCTCTTCTCTGGCACGCTCATTGCGTTCGACCTTCACCGCTGGCACTCCCTAAAACAGTCTTGGAATCTCTGTCCCGATAATCGGAATCGGTGTTCCGCCAAATACTTTTAGCACGCCGAGATCGGTCGCGCAAGGCATTTGCGGAACAGTGTTCCGCAAGTTTCGGTCGCCCCCCTTTTGCTAAAGTCGGAAAGCAGTACCGTTATTCGGAACAAGAACCCGCCTTCGACACGGAGGGTGAACGGAGACAGCCATGAGCGAAGAGGGAATGGCCGAGGCGGAAAAGGACGGCCTGAGGCCTGATCTGGTGGTCGCGGGGGCCGGCGGCGGCCTGGCCGGGGCTCTGCGAGCAGCGGAGCTCGGCCTTCGGGTGGTGGTGGTGGAAGCCAGCCAACACTACGCACATGGGAACAACACTTCGATGTCGACCGCCATGGTTCCCGGCGCGGGCAGCCGGTGGCAAAAGGAGGCGGGCATCGACGACTCCCCCGAAATCTTCCTGGCCGACGTGATGGCCAAGACCAAGGGCAAGGCCGACGGGTCCGTCGCCCATGCGCTGACCGAGGTAGGCGCGCGCCTGGTGACCTGGCTTGCCGACTATGTAGGGCTCCCTATGGAGCTCGCCACGGACATCCCCTACCCGGGCCACACCAACTTCCGCTGCCATACCGTCCCCGGCCGCAGCGGAGCCAAGATGCTGGCCGGCCTGATCGCCAAAGCCGAGGCGGACTCGAGGATCGACATCCTCGCCCCGGCACGGCTGGTGGATGCCAAGCCCGCTGTTGACGGCGTGGCGGCGGTGATCGAATTTCCCGACGGCTCCCGCGAGACAGTCGAGTGCGGCGCGCTGCTCCTGGCCACCAACGGCTTCGGGGCCAACCGGGAGATGGTGGAGCGCTACATCCCCGAGATCGCGGGCGCGACCTACCACGGGAGCGCCGAGTCCAGGGGCGACGGGCTGCGCATCGGCCTGGGGCTCGGGGCGGACGCCGACTGCCTAGACGCCTACCAGGGACACGCCGCCCTGGCGGTGCCCTACGCGACGCTTTTGGGTTGGGCGACCATGATGCACGGTGGCATCCTCGTCAACAGCAAGGGCAGGCGCTTCGGGGACGAGTCCCGCGGGTACTCCGAGTACGCCGCCGAAGTGCTCGCCCAGCCCGGAGGCACGGCAATCGCCATCATCGACGAATACGTATTCGACAAGTGCCAGCCTTTCGACGACTTCCGGGCCACGGTCGAAGCCGGCGCTCTCAGGTGGGCCGACAGCGTCGAGGAGCTCGCGGACCTCTTCGGCCTCGATGCCGGCGAACTCTCCGCGACCCTGGCGGACGCCCGAGCCTGCTCCGAGGAGGGGCGGGAGGACGCCTTCGGGCGCAACTGGTGGCCACACACCCTGAGCGGCAGGCTGGGCGGGGTCAGGGTAACCGGTGCGCTCTTCCACACCCAGGGCGGCCTCCGGGTCGACGAGCACGCCGCGGTTCTCCGACACGATGGCACTCGCGTGGACCACCTTTACGCCTCCGGAGGCGCTGCGGTCGGCATGTCCGGGCATGGCGCGTCCGGTTATCTGGCGGGCAACGGACTGCTGCCCGCTCTCGGCCTCGCCTTCCTCGCGGCCGAGGACGCCGCGCGACTGGCGGGGAGGGCGTCGTGAGCGCACACGCCGTGCAGATTCCCCAGGGTGGATACTTCCGCTCCATGCTCTTCGTTCCCGCCACCAGCGCAGAAAAGCTGGCCAAGATCGCCGGCTTCGGAGCGCTTCCCTGCATCATCGACCTCGAGGACTCCGTGGCCATAGCACTCAAGGACTCCGCGCGCGCCGTCGCCGCCGCTCACATCACTGCCTCGGGCCGGTCGGAGTGCCTCTGGGTCCGGATCAACGCCCTGCCCTCGGCTTGGGGGCGGGCGGACATCGCCGCCGTCGCACTGCCGGGGCTGCAGGGGATCGTGGTCCCCAAGGTCGAGGAAGCGGAGCAACTGATCGAGATAGACGAGCTGCTCCGCTTGGCCGAGCAGGAGAACGGGGCTGAGCCGGGAAGCGTGAAAGTGATGGCCAGCATCGAGACCGTCCGAGGACTTGCCAACGCCCGGGCCATCGCGGCGGTCGGAGGGCGGCTGGAGCGCCTCGGCTTCGGAGCCGGCGACTACTCCCGCGACATCGGCCTGGAATGGCCGGATCCGGAGGGCCTCTCGCCGACACTGGAAGCAGCCAAGATAGAGCTGGTACTGGCATCCAGGCTGGCGGGGTTGCCTATGA
>JAJZNF010000109.1 GCA_021847985.1 Actinomycetes bacterium
GGCCGGAGGCGCTCGAGGCCGGAGGCTTCGTGCTGGGAGGGCTGTCCAGCGGGGGAGTGCTGGCGGCCATCGATATTGCCGTCGAGCGCACCGCCGGGCGAAGGGGAACCGGATGGGACGTCCCCGACTACAGAGCCAGCGATGTCTCGCGCAAGGTCGCGGGAATCGTCGCGGGGTGGACGGCCGTCGTCGATAAGAGGGTGTGGTTCAAGGCGTGAGTCGGGCGCACGACGCAGGAACCGACGTGTTGGTGGTTTGTCAGCATTTCTGGCCCGAGGCCTTCCGCATCAATGACATCTGCGACTACTTCGTCGAGCGTGGGCAGCGTGTGAGCGTTCTGTGCGGCTTGCCGAACTATCCGGGAGGCAAGCTCTACGAGGGTTACGGGGTCCGTAGGAAGCGGCATCAGCTGCGTAACGGGGTCGATATAGTCAGGGCCTTGGAGATACCGCGCGGCTCGAACACCAACCCCATGATTTTCCTCAATTACATGTCATTTCCCATTGCGAGCCTGCTCAAGGTGCCCGCGATGGTAGCCAAGCGGCCAAAGCGGGTCTTTGTCTACCAGCTATCGCCGGTGATGATGGCTATCGCCGGCATCCTGGTCGCCCGCCTGACCGGGGCAAAGTTGACGATGTACGTGCTCGACCTGTGGCCCGAGAACCTCTTTTCCGTCATCAGGCCAAGGAGCGCCGTGCTCAGGCGCTGGCTCGGGGCCGTCTCGAACTGGCACTACCGGCAGGCGGACACCTTGATTGCCCTGTCGGACTCGATGAAGGAGCGCCTGATGGAGGTGACCGGGCTGCCGGCCGAGCGCATCCTGGTGGCACCTCAGGCCTGCGAGTCGGTTTACGAGACCCGCGTGGTAGCCGAAGACTTGCGTACCCGGTTCGCCGGTTCGTTCAATGTCGTCATCGCCGGCAACATAAGCCCCGCCCAGTCGTTCGAGACCGTCCTTGATGCCGCTGCGCTGGTGCGGGTACGCACCTCGCGACCGGTGCGATGGATCGTGGTTGGAGACGGGATGTCGCGGCGCTGGCTGGAGGGCAGGATCGCCGATCTCGGGCTACAGGAGGATTTCGTCCTGGAAGGGCATCATCCGGTGGAGGAGATGCCGCGGTACTTCGACGTTGCGGATGTGCTGGTGGGAAGCCTTGTGCGAAGCGACCTGCTCGAAGCGACCGTGCCAGCCAAGGTGCTCTCCTACATCGCCGCGGGAAAGCCGGTGGTGCTGGCAATGGACGGCGAGGCCGCACGCCTGGTCGGAAGCGTGATCGGATGCGGTCTGGTCGGCCCCGCCGAGGATGCCCTGGCCCTGGCCGAGAATATCCTGGCGATTGAAGGCATGAGCCAGGAGGATCGCAGGCAGATGGGGTTGCGTGGCGAGGTCTACCATATGGAGAACTTGCGGCGCGAGCTGATACTTGACGACGTTTATAAATTCGTCTTTTCCGACGGGGTGGCCAATGGTTAGCAGCGTGATTCTGGCACTTTATGTCCTGGCCACCTCCGCCGGACTCCTCCTGATCCGCGTGGGCACGACGGGCGGCACCCTCATCAAGCTCAGTGCCGGTCGGGTCACGCTTCACTTTGGCATTGCCGCGCTTTTGGGAATCCTGCTCTACCTGATCAGCTTCGTGCTGTACGTGGTGTTGATCTCACGCTTCAGCCTCGGATTCATTGTCCCCTTGACCACTGGGCTGGTTTACGTAGTTGTCTTCGCCAGTTCGTTCGTCTTTCTGCATGAGCGCTTCGGGGTCTATCAGATCGGCGGCATTGCCGCGATCCTGGTCGGATTGGCTCTGCTGCAGATCAAGTGAGGAGTTGCGCTCCGGAGGATCGACCGGCCCGGGCTCAACTTCAGTTCCCGATTTCGTTTGGGCGCTTGTAAGACGCATCGAAATGATGGCCAGTTCCTGGGCGATCACTTCTGTCCTGTCCTCCAGCTTGGAGACTTCAGCTGAAAGCTGGATGCTGACAAGCAGGAGCAGGAGGCCGTCGACGAAGAAGAGGAAGTTGGACGGGACCTGGAAGCCCAGGGAGTTGGATATGCTCACCAGGGCGGCGGGCCAGATGGAGAGCACCGTTGCCGCGAGCCCGACGACGATCCAGAGGGCGACGTATTTTTCGCGCAGCTTCCTGCGGCGCAGCATCGAGGCAATGAGCGCGAGAAGGCCGAGCGACAGCAGGATCGAGAGGGCGCGAGGGAGCGTCGGCAAGGATCCCACCTCAGGCTCGCCGTGGTGATGGGCGCGTAAGGGAAACGGCAATCACAAGGAGAGCACGGAGCAAGTAGGCCGATGCCTTGGCGAAGGAGGCGCTCGAGCGACCCTCCAAGCGCGGGCGCATGTCCGTCGGAGCCTCGGTGACCGCAAGGCCGGCCCGGTGCGCCAGGATTAGCGACTCGACAGTGTCGCCGAGATACTCGGTTGGATAGAACCTGGCAAAGAGCTCGATGGCGGCCTTGCTGCTTCCCCTAAATCCACTGGTGGTGTCGGAGATCCTGGTGCCGCATATGCGACTTACAACCAACCTGAGCAGATGCATCATCCACCTACGCGGCCCCCGGACGGCGTAGGAGCCTTGGTTCACGAAGCGCGACCCCACCACTACATCGGCTCGGCCAAGAGCGGCCTCCAGATTTGCGATCGAGCGCGGGTCATGCTGGCCGTCCGCGTCGAGCTGTATTGCGTAGCTGTAGTCACACGACGCGGCATACTTGAAGCCCGCCCGCATGGCTCCACCGACACCAAGGTTGTAGGGAAGCCGTATAACAGGGACTCCCGTCTCGTTCGCTACGGCTACGGTGGCGTCGCTCGAGCCGTCGTCGACAACCACGATGTCGAGGTCGGGCCGAACCTGGCGAAGTTCGCATATGACACGTCCAATGACCGGTGCTTCGTTGTAGGCGGGAATGATCACCAATCCCGCTGAGCGACTTGCCTCCACGCGGCCCCATTCTAACCCAGAGTGCGATGGCGCCTCGGGAGCCTGGTATCCATAAGCCCGATGGCGTGCACGCGAT
>JAJZNF010000241.1 GCA_021847985.1 Actinomycetes bacterium
TCTACGGCTCCATGGGCGGGACCGTCCTCAACAAGCCGATCGTCGGCATGACCGCAAGCTAGGGCGGGTTCGACCGGGGAAATGGCGCCGCCGTGCTATTCGCCCGTTTCCCCGTCCACCGACTCGCGAATGAGATCCGCGTGGCCGTTGTGGCGTGCGTACTCCTCGATCATGTGGCAGATGATCCAGCGCAGACTGGGAGAGCCCCAGCCCTCTTCGCTCTTCTTGGCCGGTAGGCCCATTCCACCCTCCTGCAGGGCCTTAGCGACATGCTCTCTGGAACGCTCGACCGATGCCTGCCACCGGGCGACAAGATCCTCCGGGGAATCATCCGCTGCGGTCCTCCACTCCCAGTCGGGATCGGCCTCCCAGTCGACGGCGTCGAACGGAGGACGCCACCCCTCCCCCATCAGCCACTGCGAGAACCACCAATCCTCGACCAGCGCCATGTGCTTCAGCAGGCCACCCAAGGTGATCTGCGAGGCGGCCACCTTGGTGGTCAGCCCGGCGGATCCCAGCCCCCCACACTTCCAAGCCAGCGTCTCACGCTGGTAATCAAGGAAGCCCAGCAACGTCGCTGCTTCGTCGCCCGCAAGCGGGGGTTGCACCCGCCCATGCTCGTCCACGAAATCAGGCATGCGGCAAGCCTAGACCTGCGCCCCGCTTGATGCAGGAACGTCGGCCCGGCAACCGACTCAGAGCCCCAGCACTCGGAGGACTCCCCTGGCCACAGCTTGGCTCATCTCGTAGATGGCGGCGTCGCGGGCCCTGTCCACCTTCTCGATGAGACCCTCGTCGGCACCGTCCTGAGCCAGCGAATCCAGGGTGGACACGATCGTCTTCTGGGCCGTGTCGGAGATCTCGAAGCCCAGCGAGGTGAGTCGCTTGAAGATCTCGGAGGACGAGATGGGCTCGGGAGCGGCGCTGGCCACCAGTCCGATTGCCGCCTTGGCCAGCTCGGAGGTGGCTCCGGTGGTCTTTTCGACGGCACCGGTGATACCGCCCGGGCCGGTTCCGGACTCGGCTTCTCCGATCCACATCTTCATCTTGCGGATCAGCTCACCGAGTGTCTCGGCTTCGAAGGTTACGGTGGCCATGATCTGACCTTGCCTCTCTCTCAGCGGGGCGCGCCCTGGGCTTCCCCTCGCGCCAGTGGTCTCAGCCCGAGGTAGACGCGGCGCAGCAACTGGATGGTGATGAATCCCGTTGCTCCCCACACGAGGTCTTCCTCGAGCGCGAAGAAGTGCATCTCCCGGGTCTCGGCACCCCGGGTCCACAGTTCACGGTGATAGACGCCCGGCGCCAGGAGGTTGCGGATGGGCACCTCCAGCACCACGTCCACCTCTCCCTCGCTCAAGTAGTACTGCGGCGAGGCGAGCGCCGACACGCCGAGAAAGGCCGTCATGGAAACGCCGCTGGAGGCGGTGGCAAGCTCGGTTATCGGGCCAACCAGCTCGATCGACTCAGGTTCGACCCCTATCTCCTCATAGCTCTCTCGGACGGCGGCATCCAAAGGGGTCTCGCCAGGCTCGACCTTTCCCCCTGGAAACGCGATCTCCCCGGCATGCATTTTCAAGCTCTCGGCCCGCCGGGTGAGGACGATGGCAGGGGCAAAGGCCTTCCCCACCAGCAATGCCAGCACTCCCGCCGGCCGCTGGGGTCCCACGTCGGGAGGAGCCGGGGGCATACGCAGCCTGGAATTCGGGATGGACGGCGAACGTTCGAAGGCGCGCGCCACCGCATAGCGGTTTTCAGGCAGAAGCGAACTCAACTCGTCCACCCATTCAGGGCGCCCGATACGCCTTGAGCCCGATGGCCTCGGCACCAGCTGGCGAAACCGGCTGGAAAGCTCGATGATCTCCCCCAAAACAGCCTCACCTGCGATCGTCTACAGCGGGCATCGCTCCACATCAAAACCTAATGCGGCGGACGCACTTCCGATCGACGGGTGTGAAAACGAGGACGGGCCCGGGCATATGCCCGGGCCCGTCACGTGGGATTCCGGCAGGGCCGGAAGGCGCTCGATGCGCCTTGCTACATCATTCCGCCCATTCCGCCACCGGGCATTGCCGGGGCGGCGCCTGCGGGCTCGGGCTTCTCTGCAACCAGCGCCTCGGTGGTGAGGAGCAGAGCCGCAATGGAAGCCGCGTTCTGCAGCGCGGAGCGGGTCACCTTGGCGGGATCGATGACGCCGGACTTCACCAGGTCCTCGTAGACGCCGGTGCGGGCGTTGAAGCCGACCGAGCCGGTCTCGGAGCTCACGCGCTCGACCACAACCGCGCCCTCGAAACCGGCGTTGTAGGCGATCCAGCGAACCGGCTCCTCCAGAGCCTTGGCGACCAGCGCGGCGCCGGTGGCCTCGTCACCGGTGAGCGAAGCGGCAAGAGCCTCGACGTCGGCCCGCGAACGGAGCAGGGCGGTGCCGCCTCCGGCAACGATGCCCTCCTCGATCGCAGCACGGGTCGCCGACAGGGCGTCCTCGATGCGGTGCTTCTTCTCCTTCAGCTCCACCTCGGTGGCGGCGCCGACCTTGACAACCGCAACGCCTCCGGCCAGCTTGGCCAGGCGCTCCTGCAGCTTCTCGCGATCCCAGTCGGAGTCGGTATCGTCGATCTCGCGCCGGATCTGGGCGATTCGCCCATCCACCTCGGCCTTGTCGCCATAGCCGCCGACGATCTTGGTCTCGTCCTTGGTCACCTCGACGCGGCGGGCGCGGCCCAGAAGGTCAAGAGTGGCGCTCTCAAGCTTGAGACCCACCTCTTCGGCGATGACCTGGCCGCCGGTGAGAATGGCCATGTCCTGCAGCATCGCCTTGCGACGCTCGCCAAAGCCGGGGGCCTTGACGGCGATCGACGAGAAGGTGCCGCGGATCTTGTTCACAACCAGGGTGGCGAGCGCCTCCCCGTCGACGTCCTCGGCCACGATGACCAGGCCCTTGCCGGACTGCATGACCTTCTCCAGCACCGGGAGCACCTCGTTCACCGAGGAGATCTTGGCCGAGTAGAAGAGGATGTAGGG
>JAJZNF010000250.1 GCA_021847985.1 Actinomycetes bacterium
GCCGGTCTTCCTACCGTCTGCTCGGAGACCTGCGTGGGGCGCCTCCGCTACCTGGGCATCGTTCTATACGACGCCGACCGCGTCACCCGCGCGGCTGCCACGGCCGACCCGGCCGCTCTTTACGAGGCGCAGCTAGAGCTATTGCTGGACCCGGAGGACCCCGAGGTGGAGCGAAACGCGGAGGAATCGGGCATTCCGTATGACTGGATTGCAGCGGCACGGCGATCCCCTGCATATGCGCTGATAGCGCGCCATCGAGTCGCGCTACCGCTTCATCCGGAGTTCCGCACCATGCCGATGGTCTGGTACGTCCCGCCGCTTTCGCCCATCTCGGACGCCACCGCTTCGGTGGGGGGCAATCCGGAGAATCCGGCGGATGTCTTTGCGACCATCGACGCCATGAGGATCCCGCTCGAATACCTGGCGAGCCTTTTCAGCGCCGGCGACGTCGAGCCTGTGCGGCGCAGCCTGCTCAAGCTGGCCGCCGTCCGCACCGTGATGCGCGCTGAGCAGCTCGGCTTCAGTGCCGGGGTGGTGGCGGCCGGGGCCGGCATGGACGTGTCCGAAGCGCGGGACCTTTTCAAGTTGCTTGCAATCGCTCGATATGAAGACCGCTTCGTCGTTCCTCCCACTCATGCGGAGCAGGCAGGGCGGCTGCTAGCCCAGCATGACCTTTCGGGATGCTCGCTGGAGTCGTCGGGTGGATGCGGCGACGAGTCCGACGTGACCTCTTCCCACGTTGACGGACCCAGTCGACGAGAGAGGGATAGCCGGGGCCGGCTCCATCTCGAAATGCTCGAGCTGGGGCCTGGGCTCGAACCGGGAGGCGCATGGTGACCACCAGGGAGGATCGAATCGTTTACGGGTGTGCAGCGGTTCTGCTCAGCTATCCCGGCGAGCAGATTGCCGAAGACTTGGAGGCGGTTCGCTTTGCTGCCGAGGGCCTGGGGCGCAGGGGAGCCGGGCCGGCTTTGGCCTCGTTGGCCCAAACCCTTGATCGCATGGGCAAGCGCGAGGCGGAGCGCGTCTACGTCAGCACCTTCGATCTGGGGCGTCGTATAACCCTGAACCTCACCTTCTACAGCCATGGGGATACCAGGAGCCGTGGAGCGGCTCTTGCCGCACTGGCGGAGGAGTACGCCATGGCCGGGATGGAGTTGAGCGGAGGCGAGCTCCCTGACTTTCTACCGGCACTTCTGGAATTGGCAGCGAGCACGAAAGTGGAAGCCGAGATACTCGCCCGCCAGGAGGCTTCCCTGCGCACGCTCGCAGACGCCTTGGCCCATGATGACTCCATATACCAGGAAGTCGTAGAGGTGTTGATAGCGACGCTTCCCAGAAGCGGGCGGCGAAACCGGCCGGAGTTGCGCCTTTCCGAGGATGGACCCCCGCTCGAAATGGTCGGCCTGGGGAACTTGCCTGGCTACGGCGTTGCGCACGGCGGCGGAGGATCATCATGAGGGGCATCACGACTTTCCAGCTCCTCATCTGGGTGATCCTGCCATATATCGCACTTTCGGTCTTCGTGGTAGGCCATATCTGGCGCTACAGATACGACCAGTTCGGCTGGACCAGCCGGTCGACGCAGCTGCAGGAGAAGAAGCTGCTCTCGATCGGCTCTCCCTTGTTCCACTACTCGGCATTGTTGGCCATCGGTGGCCATGTCATCGGAATACTCATCCCGGAGAGCTGGACGCGGGCCGTAGGAATATCAGAGGGCACTTATCACCTTTTCTCGGCCACGGCGGGGTCCCTGGCGGCCGCGGGCGTGGTAGTGGGCGTCTTGATCCTCGCCTACAGACGTCTCTTCGTGGAGCGGGTGAGGGCGACCACCACTGCAGTCGACTGGGTGGCGCTCATCCTGTTGGCGATCGTAATTGCCCTCGGCGTGGCGGAGACGGTAGGGGTCAATCTCCTTGGCGGCGGCTACGACTACCGACAGAGCGTCGCGCTTTGGTTCAGAGGCTTGTTCGTGGGCAACCCGGATGTGCGCGCCATTGCCCATGCGCCCCTCCTCTATCAGGTCCATGCTCTCGCAGCCTGGGTGATCCTGGCCGTCTGGCCATTCTCGAGACTGGTGCACGCTTGGAGCTATCCGGTCTGGTATTTGTGGAGGCCCTTCCTCGTCTACCGCTCACGCGTGGCCGGGCGACCCAGTGAGCCTGGCACCGGTGCCAAGCGTTGGCGCCGGATAGGGGTCCGGTACTGATGGTCTCGCCGGATCCAGGGGCCGACGGTGCAAGTTTGCAGCCCGACGATCGTCGTTCGGGCCCCGAGGCGGATCGCGTCGGGCGCGAACTCGTGGCCCGCAATCTCGAGAACCTCGACACCGCATATTTTGCATGGGTGATGGCGACGGGAATTGTCTCAGTGGGTACCCAATTAATGGGCATCAAGGCAGCCTCAAGAGTTACCTTGTGGGTCCTTGTCTTCGCCATCGGCTTCTTGACCATCGCTTATATCGCCCGGCTTGCGCTTTTCCCGGGCGCCATGAAGGCGAGCCTTCGGGATCCGAACTCGGCGATCGGTTACCTCACCATCGTTGCGGGCCTGGACGTTGCTGCCGTCCGCTTGGCAATGGACGGGCACGTCATGACGACCTGGGTGTTCGCTGCAGTCGCCGCGATCGTGTGGCTCGTCTTCATCTACGCGGTCCCCGGCTCCATAGTCGCAACGCATCATCGTCCGCGTCCGGGGGACATCAACGGCGCATGGCTGATCATCGTTGTGGCGACGCAGTCCCTTTCCATCGTCGCCTCCGCGCTCAGCGCACACGGGGCTAGCGCCGGAGAGGTGCCGGCCCTCGAGGCACTTGCCGTCTGCCTCTGGGGCTTGGGTGTGATGCTTTACCTGGTGTTGATCGTGATCATCTTCATGCGACTGATTCTCATCGAGCTGACCGCAAACCAGATGGCCCCCGCGTACTGGATCGCGATGGGGGCGACGGCTATCAGCGTCCGGGCGGCAGCCGGGATTCTTGGCCTGAACGTGGGGCACTCCGTCCTGCTC
>JAJZNF010000018.1 GCA_021847985.1 Actinomycetes bacterium
GAGGACGGCCGGCGCTGCGCCCGCTGCGGTGCGACGCACCGGCTCATCGCGGTGGGCCCGACCGGGGGCAGCCTGAAGCGGCTGCTGAAGCAGGGGTGGTCACCTGAGGCCATCACCCGGGCCCTGGGTGAGGCGAAGGTGTCGTGCCGCTCCTGCCAGAACAAGCTCTGACACGCGGCCAGGGGCAGGGCCCGGGGCTTGCCTCTGCCCGAAGCTCGGCAGCGCCCACCGTGGCGCGCAGACCGTGGGCGGGACCGCCTGGGAGCGCTGGCTGGGCACCCCGGGGACAGGCCGGTGGGGGCGGCCAGCCGCCTGTACGTGGAGCATGTGCAGCCAGTGAACCGGCCTCGCGCAACTCCCACCAGCGCTGGCCGCCGGCCTTCGAGCACACGCACGATATCGCCGGTTCTCTTGCAGCGCTCGGACTGTGGCTGGGTCGTCGACCGCATCATTATGTGCGGCCGGATCACCCTGCTGGGGACCCGTGCGACGGGTCCACGCACCCTCAACGCGTCCGCCCATCTCCGCTGACCTCGCATAGCTGAGCCGTCCGGCGCGGATCCTCCCAACCCCTGACCGTGTACGCCACGAGATCGTCTTCCTGCTCGACTCAATGGATCGGCACCCATCCACAGCTACCCAGCTATCGCCCGAGTATCCTCGGCATCGATGGCGTACGTCGATGAGCTGAACCGGCTTGCCAAGAAGTTCCTTCCGGCGAATCGCTACCAGAACTTCGGAACGGTAGTCCAACATATCGAGGTGCATGGCTTTCGCGGTCTCGTCCACCTTGCGCTACCAGTTTCATCACCTATTACCGCGTTTTCAGGCCTGAACGGCAGCGGTAAGAGCACCGTTACACAATTAGCGGCGTGTGCCTTCAAGAAACCCTCAACAGCGGCCCGTCAAAGGTACTACGTCAAAGACTTCTTTCCTGTCTCCGTAGCTGACCCCATGCCCTTCACCCATGACGCGAGCGTCGTCTTCGAGTATGGAGTCGAAAAGACGGCCGAAGCACAACGCGTGACGGTCACGCGTGCGTCGAAGGAATGGGGCGGCTACAAGCGGCAACCTGAGAAGGCTTGCTATTATGTTGGCTTCACGCAGTTTCTTCCAAAAATCGAGCGGCGCGACTTCTCCATCTACGCGGGCAAATTCGCCACACTCGGAGATTCCGCTCCGCTAGGAGAGACCGAACGGGAGTGCATATCGCGGATTCTTGGAATCAGCTACGAGTCGATGGACTTCACAGACGTGCGCCATCGCGACCGCCATGCAGAACTCGCAACAGCAACTCGCTCCGGTGCCCGATACTCGGAGAATCACATGGGTTTCGGAGAGGGACGCGTCGTGCACACCGTGTCCCTCATGGAGAGATCACCGGCTCAAAGCCTCTTCGTCCTGGAGGAGCCAGAGACTGCCCTCCATGGAGACGCGCAGGAGAAGCTAGCGGAGTACTTCGTTGACGTCTCCAATCGTCGTGGACATCAGATCTTCCTTACCACGCACAGTGCATCCATACTGTTGAGACTGCCAGGCCTCTCCAATATATATTTACGGCGAGATCCATCGACAGGCGTAGTCGAGCCGATCCCTGGTCTTGCCGCCTACCAGGTTGATGCCTATCTGCGGAACGCGACTCCAGGTGCACGGGCCATCTGCGTGGAAGACGAACTCGCGAGCGTTTTTCTCACATCCATTTTGCGGCGAGCAGATCCACATCTGTTGGCGGGATGCAGGATCGTCTTGACCAAAGGTGAGAGCGCCATGAAGGGCGCTTTGAAAGTACTAAGGAGCGCCAACGTTCGAGTCGCTGGCGTGCGAGATGGGGACATGACGGCAACAACCGACACCTTCATTCTACCCGGAGGCGCCCCTCCCGAAGAAGTAGTGTTTCGTGATCCCGCGGTCGCAGCCGATTTCTCCGAGAACTTCAACATCGACGTTGCCGACGTACTAACAGCTGCACGAGACCTCCATGACTATCCGACGTTGGTGGCAACCAAGCTAGGGCTGTCCGAGGAGTACGTAAACACCCAGGCATGCCTTGCCTATGTTCGCAACCGCGATCCTGCTGAGTTTTCTAGCTTAGTCAGCTTCATACGGAGCAACCTCGTAACTGGAGTTTAGCGCCGCAACAAGCGACGTACATGACATGCTGCCAAATAGAGACTTAATGCCCATGTTGTAGTCGGTAACTTCTCGCACCGAGCGGGGGCGTGTCCTGGCCAAGAATGTACGCTCAAGGTCCAGCCCTCTGTCACAACTCCGTTCTGCCTCGAACGATACTCGGGGAAAATGCCGCTCTGACTGTCCCCGGTTGCTACCATAAGCAGACCTATGGCAGCTCCTCTACCTCATGGCGGCGAGATCGCGGTCTCGACCCTCGCGGAAGAGCAGCGGGGTCGCCGCCGGCTGAGAGTGGTGCGGGTGGCTCACAACGTCTCGGCGCGAATCGACGGCGCACCGTTTGCCGGTGCTTGGGTTCTGTCAGACGTACAAAGGTGTGGAGATAGTAGTTGCCGACCAGGGCTGCAGGCGCTCCGAAGTTTCGGCGTCGGCCAGAAGGAGGGTCGGTCAGCCCGCGGTGGGAATCGGACCTACTACGTTATGCGGCTTGTATCACTTGGAGGGTCCGCTCGTCTCGGGCGGCGGCCACGTAGGGTGGCGTCGGGAGGGACCCTGGCAGTGACGCTTTTCGGCTGAGCTTCGGGCTCGTGAAAGAGATGGTCGCCAGGGTCCCGCTCCGATCGGACCCGGTTGAGGGAATTGATGGAGAGCTCCTCGCCGTAGATGGTTGGTGGGGGGCGAGCATCGGATGACGCACAAGCATGGGCTGCCTGCGTGGCTGCTGGCTGTGGTGTGGGGTCGCTTCAACGGAGCAGTGGCCGGTCGGGTGTGAGCGCGCTCGAGGGCCCTCCCGTGTTCATGTCGTTACGTCTGGGCGGTGAGCTCGTGGAGGAGTGAGCATCCCCCACTGAGCCG
>JAJZNF010000058.1 GCA_021847985.1 Actinomycetes bacterium
GCAAGGGGGCCGGTCTCCTTCTGGGGCGGGGTGCACCCGGACAGCGGGTCGTTCCCCGATTATAGGAAGGACGCCCGGCCACGCCACCGGCGCCGGCGAGCCCGCATCGTCTAGCGGTCAGGACATCACCCTTTCAAGGTGGTAACCGGGGTTCGACTCCCCGTGCGGGTACGCGGGTTGTTGCAAAGAGAGCTGCAAGGTTGCCCCCGAGGAGCCTCTGGGGCTCGGAAACGGGGTTTGAGGGCGACGGGAGGAGCGTCGCGCTCAACTCTGAGGGCCTGAAGTCGGCCCGCTGACTGTCGCCGGTCAGCCGAGGGGCGAGGTCGGCTGTCCCGAGGGCATGGGGAACTCTCCCGGCTGGCGGGGAGTTCCGATCAGGCGGCAGGACCGGTGGGCCGACTCGCCAACCTGTGGCCCGCGCCGCCGCCGATGGTCGCCATCCCGATGGCGGGCCCTGAACTCGACGCCTACGATCGGAAGGGGTGCTGGAGTCCTCGGCACCCACACCCCTGGTTCGACTGCTGATCGCGCCCCAACAGGGGCTTCTGGCCGCCCGGGCGCAGGGGGTGCTGTTCAGCGACGACTTCCAGTCCTGGACAAATGGGATACTATGACTGGGACATACGGTATCCCGGGAGCTGGACAAACGGGATAATATAATCCGGACCAATGGGACATCAGGCGCACGCGACGGAGGAACCCACGTGACGTACCAGAGGCGGAGCCTTGATGACGTTCTGGACCAGCTGCTACCCCAGTTGCCCGCTATCCTGCTGGAAGGGGCCAAAGGCGTAGGCAAGACCAGTACCGCTGAACGGCGCGCGGCCACTCGCTTCCACTTGGATAATCCTGCTGACCTCGAGTTGGCCCGCGGGGATCCGGAGCGAGTCCTGGCATCCAAGAAGCCCGTCCTCATCGACGAGTGGCACCGCTACCCGGCGATCTGGGATGCGATGAAACGGGCCGTCGATCACAACGCTGTGGCGGCCTCGTTCTTCCTCACCGGCTCGGCCTCGCCAGACGCCGGCGCCCACTCGGGAGCAGGGCGAATCGTCGACCTCCAAATGCGCCCCCTGGCCCTGGCCGAGCGACGGCTGTCCAAGCCCACAGTGAGCCTTGTCACGCTGCTTCAAGGCGGCCGGGGTCCCATCCAAGGAGCCTCAGCTCTCACCCTTGCCGACTACACGAACGAGATCCTCAGATCTGGTTTCCCAGGCCTGCGTAACTTCTGGGGACGACCCCTCCGGGAATCCCTCGATGCTTACGTCAGCCGGGTTATTGACCGAGACTTCAAAGCTGAGCTTGGTCGGACCGTGCGCAACCCGTCCGCACTTCGGCGCTGGCTCACGGCGTACGCCGCCGCCACCTCCACCACGGCGAGCTTCGAGACGATACGCAAGAGCGCTGGTACTGCGGGCGGCCAGGAGTCCATGCCGACCAAGGTCTCGGGATTGTCCTACCGTGACGCACTAAAGCGTCTCTGGATAGTCGATCCGGTACCGGGTTGGAGGCCGACTCGCAATCAATTCGGTCGCCTAGATCAACCTGAGAAGCACCACCTGGCGGATCCTGCCCTCGCGGCGAGACTACTTGGGGCTGATGCCCCGAAGCTCCTCCACGATCGTCCGCTCGGGCCGCCGATGCCCCGAGACGGGACGCTGCTCGGTGCCCTCTTTGAGTCGCTGGTGACGCTGTCCGTGCGAGTCTACGCCCAAGCCGCAGAGGCCCGGGTCTTCCATCTACGGGAGAAGTCCGGCCGGCATGAGATCGACCTCATCGTCGAGCGTGATGACGGTCGTGTAGTGGCCATCGAAGTGAAGCTCGCGGCAGTAGTCGACGACCGCGATGTCCGTCATCTCCACTACCTCGCCGGTCAGATCAAGGATGACTTGCTCGACATGGTCATCGTTACAACCGGTGCCGATGCCTACCGGCGGCAGGACGGGGTCGCTGTCGTGCCAGCGGCTCTTCTAACCACCTGAGAGCAGCTACTTCTTCCTTGTGCGGGGCCGGGTGGGGGTGTCCGCCTACTGTTGTCTGGGGCCGACCCGCGGCGGCTCATGCGCGACCCTTTCGTCCGATCTTGGGCCCCAACCGAGTCGCTTTCGTCCCGGAAAGTGTCGGCGCCTGATCTCAGCTCGAGAGCAAGCAGGCTTGTGTACAGGAGACCGGTAGCGGCGTGTACAAGGCATGTCCGAATGTGTCCAACTAATGTCCGGCCGAAGTCGCGGAGGGCTCCCAGCAGAACCTTGCAACAATCCTACGCGGGTTGTTGCAAAGAGAGTTGCAAGGTTGCTCCGGGGGAGCGCTCGTGGGGCTCCGGTGGGCCGCGGAAGGCGGTCGCACGCGCCGACGGGGTGCCTTCGCTCGTGGGAAAGGGGTCGCACACCATCGAAGGCCCGGGCGCGGGGCCGCTGGGAGATCTGAAGCCGCGTCGAACTCCCCGTCGGGTGGGGCGTGGCGGTCAGGCGGGGCGGCACCAGCACGATCGGGGGATCGGCACCCGTTGGGGCCCGGACGGCGGCGCGGCGGTCCGAGCGGAGCTGGAGCAGGCGGGCCACCATGATGCCGCCCCCGGCCGTCCAGGCCGGGCCGACCACGACGCGGGTCGAGACCCGGATGACGTGCAGGGCCTCCACCGAGACGGCGGCGTCGGCGTCCTCGGTCGGCAGGGTGGCCAGGAGCTTTCGGGTGGCCTTGGCGGTGGGGCAGTCGTCACCGGCCGTGCGGTCGTGCTGCGGCGCGGCGTGGGCCCCGCCTCGCTGGCGTCCAGGGGCCACCAGGCCGCGGCTCTGGCGTGGCGCGCCATCACCGGAGGCGCACCCACGATCGCGCTATGTGCGATCCTCCGCCAGCAGGTTGAGGATGAGGCGGATGACAAGCTCCTTGTGCGCTGCGTCGCTCTCGGCAACGAGGAGAGCGAACGCGACCAGGGCCGTATCCGAGAACCGAGGCTGGTCGTTCGACGCGAGAAGCGC
>JAJZNF010000008.1 GCA_021847985.1 Actinomycetes bacterium
AGCCGACCACGTCGACCACGCAGCCGACCACGTCGACCACGCAGCCGACCACGTCGACCACGCAGCCGACCACGACGACCGGCGGTGACAACGAAGGTGGCGTGTCTTCGACCACGACGACCGGTGCCACTACCACGACGACCGGCGCCGGCGAAGAGGAAGCCAACGTCACCAGCACCAGCGTGGTGGGTGAGACCACCGTGCTGACAGTGCCATCCACCAAGACGGGTCAGCCGTTTACCTCAGGCACTTGGAAGCTAGCCGCTGGAGCGGTGGGTCTTCTCGGTTCGGTGGTCATCTTCCCCTGGAAGAGGCGCCATACCGAGGCCGGCTGATCGAGGGCTCCGTGCCGGGCAATGCGATGAGTTCCAGTTGGGATTTCAGGTAGGTCTTTCGGGAGAGCAGATGCCATCGCACGGCACCTGCTCTGCTGATTTGTGTGGCCTCTGGTGCCGACGAGGGCGAAGTTGCCGGAGCGTCGCCTACGCAGAGCGGCCAAAATGCGGCTCGGCTGCTGCAAGACTGGCTAGGTGGCCAATTGCGTCTTCTGCGACTTGCTGAAAAGCGAGACAGTCGTTCAGCGAAGCGATCGCTTCGGGGCGTTCTTCGATGCTTACCCGGTGTCGCCGGGCCATCTCCTGATCGTGCCCCTCCGCCATTTCGAGAGCTTCTTCGAGTTCGACCAGGACGAGGCCGCTGAACTGTACCCGTTTGTCGCGGGCTGTAAGGACGTTCTCGACCGGCGGTTCGAACCAAGCGGATACAACCTGGGTGTGAATGCCGGGCGCGCGGCCGGCCAGACCGTGATGCACGCCCACCTTCACTTGATTCCCAGGTACTCGGGAGACGTGCCCGATCCGCGGGGCGGTGTGAGGGGAATCTTTCCGGATATCGCTCGCTACTGGGACGCTTGATCCACCGTCGCGCCCTCCGTGTGATGGATTTCACAGACGCCTGCCTGCTCTTGAGTCGTTGGCGGGTATCAGACTTGGGCATGTCTGCCGGGTGCGGCGTGCTACAGAGCGGTGAGTGAAGCGTATGAAGATCGTCGACCGTGGAGAAAAGGCCGTACTTCGGCCGGAGAGGTACAGCGGCGCCGTTGCGATGGAAACTTTGCGCATGGCCGCCAATCCTGCCGACGCCGACGTCCTGAGGGTCACCTACGAGCCGGGGACTGTTACGAACTGGCATTCACACCCGGGCGGGCAGCTCTTGTATGTCCTTTCCAAGACGGCTTCCATCGGCAATGAAGAAACCGATGAGCTCGAGCTGGATGAGGGTTCGCTGGTAGTGGTGCCTCCCGGAGAGAGGCACTGGCACGGATCCCTGGGCGGTTCGCCCGCCACCTTTCTGGTTCTTACGTGGGGAGTCACTCGCTGGGAGGAGGCCTCCGGTCTCGAACGCGGAGGCAACGCCTGAGACCGAGGTGGCACCTTGGCAATCCGGGAAAGCCTGGGTTGCTGTGCAGTATCATCGGCTTGGTGCCCGTTGGGCGTGGTGTTTGGCGGTCTTTAATTGGCATGGGGTTTCATCGGTAACGAGCCGGTAGAGATCACTGCGCTTGAGCGTGACATCCGCGCTCGAATAGGCAGCTACGAGGCTGACGTCTATGCGAGCGGTGTGATGACCAATATCTACCGGGTGGCAAGCATCTTGCGAAACCACATGGAGCGCGAGGTCCTGGGCGAATACGGCCTGTCTTTTACCGCCTTCATCGCCCTGTTCACCCTCTGGGTCTGGGGAGACATGGAGCCCCAGCGGCTGGCCAGCAAGGCCGGCGTCACGAAGGGGACGCTCACCGGTGTGGTCAAGACGTTGGAGCGGCGTGGCCTCTGCACGCGCAGTGCTCATCCTCTGGACCGGCGCCGCGCCATCGTCTCGCTTAGCGGCGAGGGGCTCAGGGTTGTGGAGAAGGTGGCGCCACTCTACAACCAAGAGGAGAGCCGGCTGGTGGCGGGCATGGATACCGACACCCAGATTGCGCTGGCCAGCAGCTTGCGCATGATCGTGGCGACCGGTGCGCAGCTCAAGGCATCCGCCCCCCGCGGTGAAGCGCCCGCGCCCGGAGAGGCTCAGGACGGATAACAGGTCCCGAGCGCTCCCTTGCCGAAGAGGCTGTAGAGGATGAACGGCGGTGCCTGGCCGCAGGGAACCTCCACGTAGGGCTGCACAGCCTGCCAACTGAGGTCGGTCTGCCGCTCTAGGACGCCCGTGTAACCGTCGGGCACGCAGGTGGTGGTCGTGGCAGGGCCGGTTGCGGGTGTCTGGATCACGCCGTAACTCGGGTCGGCCGCCGAGATGATCGTCTGTGCTCCGGCATTGCAGCTCGAACTCCACCCCACCGCCCCCGCCGCGGAAGCCAGCTTGGGCGCCTCGGCGGAGTCGGCGACCACCGGTTGACAGGTGGTCCCGAGTGCCGACGAGAGCGCTGCGAGCGCCGCGGGCGGGACGTCGGTGGTCGGGCTCGGAGCCGCGGCAAAGCTCAGCTTGGCCAATTCCTGGACGGTGGCGCCACTTTTCAGCTCAGGCGGCGAGAGTTTGGAGGTCTTCAACTCCCGGAGCGCCTGGAGATACGACCCGGATGCGGCCTTGGCTTCGGATGCGGCGCCCGAAACAATCTGGGCGATCAACGCATTGTCTGCCAGGACCAGGTAATAGGCGCTGCAGAGTTGGGCGACGGGGACCGCTGTGGGGGTAACGGGCAGCGTCGTGCTGGTGGAAGGGTTGGGAAGATTGGTCGTGGCGGGAGGCAGTGAAGTGCCGGTCGCTCCGCCGGTGGAGGTGCCACATGCGGCCAAGACGAGCGGGGCCAGCAGGGCCATGGGCTTGAATCTCATCGCGCCACTTAAACCTAGTGCCGCCCAGGCGGCCCGCCTGGCCCGATGAACAGCCTCTGGGTAGGATGGCGCGCAAAGGAGAGTGCGGGGCGGCATGCGCAAGCTCGGTTTTAGGATCGCGGTCTTGGCGC
>JAJZNF010000239.1:0-2155 GCA_021847985.1 Actinomycetes bacterium
CGGCCGCATGCCGGGGCACATGAACGTCCTGCTTGCCGAAGCCGACGTGCCTTACGAACAGCTCAAGGAGATGGACGAGATCAACGACGACTTTCGCAACACCGACGTGACCCTGGTGGTAGGCGCGAACGACGTTGTTAATCCATCGGCACGCAACGAGGCGTCCAGCCCCATCTATGGGATGCCGATCCTGAACGCGGACCAGTCCAAGACCATCGTCTTCATGAAGCGCTCCATGCGCCCCGGTTTCGCGGGCGTCGACAACCCGCTCATGTACGACCCCAAGACCATCATGCTCTTTGGAGACGCCAAGGACTCGCTGCTGAAGCTCGTGGCGGCGGTAAAGGCCGCATAGCGGGTCTTTACCGGCCCCCTCCGGCGCGCACGGCTCCGGAGGGGGCCTTCTTGTTTTTGGGGGGGGGATCCCCCCGATCGGAATTCGGCCAGGGTGGCCAGTTCAGCCGGGTATAGGATGCGCTTTGTCGGTGTTGTTTGGAGCTGAACGAGTGGTGCCATGGATTTTGAACTGAGCCCGAAGGCCAAGGATCTGCGCGAGCGGTTGCTGGCGTTCATGGAGGAGTCGGTGTATCCCGCCGAGGCGGTTTACGAAGAGCAGATGCGCGCCGCAGGCGACCCGCACTTTCACCCGCCCGTCCTGGAGGAGTTGAAGGCGAAGGCTCGTGCCGCGGGGTTGTGGAACCTGTTCCTCCCCCACAAGACCGAGTGGACCGATGGACTTTCCAACCTTGACTATGCGCCGTTGGCCGAGATTACGGGTATGAGCCACCTGGCTCCGGAGGCGCTCAACTGCGCCGCCCCGGACACGGGGAACATGGAGATTCTCACCATGTTCGGAACCGACGAGCAGAAGGCACAGTGGTTGAAGCCTCTTCTGGAGGGTGAGATCCGCTCCTGCTTCTCGATGACCGAGCCCGAGGTGGCCTCCTCCGATGCGACCAATATCCGCTGCTCGATCACCCGCGACGGAGACAGCTACGTCATCAACGGGCGCAAGTGGTGGTCGTCCGGTGCCTCCTCGGAGCGCTGCAAGGTGGCGATCGTGATGGGGAAGACCGATCCCGACGCCCCCACCTATCGCCAACAGTCGATGATCCTTGTGCCGCTCGACACGCCCGGGGTGACCAAGGTAAGAGATCTGAAGGTATTCGGCTACGAGGATCGCGAGGGCCATGGCGAGATCCTCTACGACAACGTACGCGTTCCCGCCTCGAATCTGCTGGGGGAGGAGGGTGGCGGCTTCGCCATCGCCCAGGCCCGCCTCGGTCCGGGCCGTATCCACCACTGCATGCGCTCGATCGGCGCAGCGGAGCGGGCGCTAAAGCTCATGTGCGAGCGCGCCAACAGCCGCGTGGCCTTCGGGCGCACCTTGGCCGAGCAGGGAGTGGTCCAGTCCTGGATCGCCGACTCGCGCATCGAGATCGACCAGGCGCGCTTGCTCACCTTCAACGCGGCCTGGCTGATGGACACCGTCGGCAACAAGGGTGCGAGGACCGAGATCTCCGAGATCAAAGTGGTGGCGCCGAACGTCGCCCTCAGGGTCATCGACCGCGCGATCCAGGTCTTCGGCGGCGCCGGCGTCTCCGAAGACACCCCGCTGGCGCGAATGTACGCCGGCCAGCGCACCCTGCGTCTTGCCGATGGGCCCGATGAAGTGCACCGCATGACCATCGCGCGGCGTGAGCTGCGTAAATACCAGGCCTAGCGCTACGAGGCCCGAGGGCGACCCCCTCGGGCCTCTCGTGCGTAGTGCAGGTGGCCGAGAGGCGCACCGCGGCTCGAGCGCGCATGGCTTGGGCCCTTGGGGCTTAAGTTCCAGGCTCGGGAGTCGAAGGCGGCGGCGCTCAGCCCGTGTAGAGCCAGGGTTTGCGCTGCCGTAGATAGGGCCTGCGCGCGAGGGTTTCGGTGGGTGCAGGCGCCGCTTCGGGGCCGAAGGCAAGGCGGCCGGCCCATTCGACCCCGTCCGCAATGGTTTCGTAGAACGGATATGCGAGCATGTCCGGCCCGTACACTCCGGCCTCCTGCAACCCGGTCGCCCGGCCGCGGACGGAGATGGCGAGAGCGACGTTGTTCTCTCCGGCCCTGAGCCGCGCCCGGTTGACTGTGTCCATCTGCGGCTCTTCCCCGAACGGCAGAT
>JAJZNF010000239.1:2167-2960 GCA_021847985.1 Actinomycetes bacterium
GACTGCGGGAGCCGGCGTCGTCGGCACTGACCAGGGCTACGGATGCGCCCTCGACTGCCGCACGCCGCAGCGGCACCCAGTCGTCCAGGTCGTGGCCGGACAGCACTTCCAGCCTCAGGCCGGTGAGCGTTGCCGCCTTGGCCTGGCGGCGCGCCTCGGGCCAGGCTGAGCTGGCGACAAGCCGCTGCTCGCCGGCGGGGGAGGAGAGCACCTGGCCCAGGATGGCCTCTTCATAACCCAGGCGCCGGGCGATGCTTTTGGCGGCCCTGACCAGCGAGTCCACTTCGCCGCCTGTATCCCCGGCTGCGAAGGGCAGCGCCACTAAGAGCGTCGCCGATATCGGGGGCCCGCCGAGGCGCCTTGCGAGAAGTTCCTCGACCCGGGCCAGTCCTTCGGGGGTGAAGTCGTAGTGAACCATGCGCAGCGCGGCGAGGTCGAAGCGCAGATCGGGTTGCAGCGGAATGGCGGCCGGCGCCCTCACCGCGAGTTCGGCGGGTTCGAAGGCCTGCACCGATAGCTGGAGCGAGGAGGGGATCGAAGCCGCTCGACGTCGCGGTGCGTGATCCACCTCGGCTGAGACGACGCCGTCGCCCGCGTCGATCGAGGCCAGGAGCTCGCCATCGGGCGATATCACGCAGCTTCCGCCCGAAAAGCTCACACCGTTTTCGACACCCGCCAGGTCCGCCGCAATGAGGTAGCAGCCTGCTTCTTTGGCGCGCAACAGCCACACGAAGGAGGGAGCCTTCTCCTCCACCCAGGCGGTCGGGAGGCAGAGTATGTCATAGTGGCGCCG
>JAJZNF010000151.1 GCA_021847985.1 Actinomycetes bacterium
ACGAGGCAAACGCGGCCGGTTGCGTCAACAGCCGCCATGATTCTTGCGCACTCCGTTCTTGTCGACCCTCCGGTTCCGATGATATTGCCATCCGGCCCGTCCGTTGGTGAATCGCACACCCCTCAGGCGATCGGCATCCTTGTCCGCCTCGGCCTCGCGGACCGGTGGGCCGCGCTGGGACGCAATGGAACCCATTCATCTCCGAATCGCAGGGCAGCGCCCCATCCCGATTCGAGCTCCGCGCGGCCGCCACGCCCAACGTGACGGGACGTGCAAGCCGGGAATTGGGAGATGCTCGGCGGTCCTGCCGGGCGGGCGATGGCTTTGACGACAGGGTCTGCATGATATAGGGACTGTAAAGGCACTTTCACGTAGCAAAATAGGACGGCGCAAGCGACGAGACGGAATTTTTAAATACCAGTGGACAATCGCCAACGTCTGGCGTTATTGTTGCGCTTAATCGGTCGCGATAAGATTCGGTTGTCACCCCGCTTGGTATGGAGGTGTTTTGAAGGTCTTTGGCTGACCCGCCTTATGAAGTCAGCCCAGGTCGCTTCAACCGACGGCAGCAGTCCAAGGTCACCACTTAGCTGCAGCCGGTATATCAGGTCGCAAATACCAGCTTTCGAGCATTAATGTATGTGCTCTCCCGCAGATCGGTGGGGGAGGTGCTCAATTCTTCGCTGGGACAGGTATCGTCACTTACGTTTCGATATTTATGCGGTGTAAAGCTGCTATCACGGGGTTTTTGCATCCGCATTTAAGTCAGGTGGGTTCCCTATTGGCATCCTTTGAAGGTATTCCTGAAGTCAGCGTCGTAGTGCCGACGCGAAATGAACGTGACAATATAGCCCCACTGCTTGACCGGCTGGCGCGGGCGCTCGCGGATCGGTGTGCCGAGGTCGTCTTCGTGGACGACAGTTCCGATGACACGCCTGAGGCGATAGCAAGTGGTGCGGTGCGGCCGGGGCTCCTGGTTCGTTGCCTGCATCGTCTCCCGGAGCAGCGTCGTGGAGGACTGGGCGGGGCGGTCATTGAGGGGCTGCGGGCCGCGGCAGCCCCCGTCGCGGTTGTGATGGACGGCGATCTCCAGCATCCGCCGGAGATGGTACCCGTCCTCGTGCAAAAGGTGGAGGGGGGTAACGCCGACCTGGTGGTCGGGAGCCGGTATGCGTGCGGCGGTGCAGCTTCAGGGCTTTCCGGCCTGGTCAGAGAGGCCGTGTCCCGCACTTCGACGCGGCTTTCCCACGCCGTCTTCCGCAGGCGCCTCAAAGGTGTGTCCGATCCGATGAGCGGGTTTTTCGCAGTGAGGATCGCCGCCCTCGACCTCGATCGCATGAGGCCGATGGGCTTCAAGATATTGCTGGAGATCCTCGCCCGTTCCAGGCTTGCCGTCGATGAAGTGGGGTTCTCGTTCGGGGAGCGTAACTCGGGAGCGAGCAAGGCCGGAGTCAGGGAGGGCGTCAACTTTCTCCTTCAGCTGGCCCGGCTTCGGCTTGCATGCACCTTCTCGGCGAAGAAGCGCCGAGTGGCCGCCTTCGCCGCTGTTGGAGTGGCCGGCATAGGTGTCAACTCGGCGGCTTTCTGGGCGATGAACGGACTCGGCCGCATGAACGTGGTGTTGGCCGCCGCGCTGGCCACGCAGGTCTCGACTTCCGCCAATTTTGCGGGAGTGGAGCGTTTCGTATTTAGGGGTGCCGGGCGGCACCGTAGGTGGTCCAGATACCTGGGGTTCAGTGCGCTTAATAACGCCGTAATGCTGGGACGGCTACCGGTTTTAGTGCTCCTGGTGTCGGTTCTTGCGGTTCCCGCCGTACTTGCGAATCTAATAACACTGTTTGGATCTTTTGTAATTCGGTTTGTCGTAAATGATCGAGTCATTTATGGGGAAGGGGCCGACATGTCAGTAGTCGACATCGGAGAAGTCAAGAGAGTTGGGCCGGTGGTCGTTGCTCCAGGCGAGGATCGCAGCGAGGACAGCCTTCCGGCGCCGTCGCGCGGTGTGGACAAGGAGTGGCGCTACCGCTACGACCTTCACGGAATCCTGCGTATTTGCAGTGAGGTGGAGCTGCCGGAGCTCTCCTATTTCAGCCTTGGGGAAGTGATCGAGCGCCCCGGAAGCTTCAAGGCGGATCTGGTTATCAGGGTCCGGGGTTTCGGAGGACTGCATATTCATGCCCGTCTTTACGATTCGATCGCATCGAGCTGCATTCGCTGGGAGGAGCAGCTCGGTCCGCTGGCGGCCAACTTCTCGGTGGACATGTCCGGTCCGGTGGTGGTGACGGCCAGTCCGACGCTTGCGCGTAGCCCGCACGTCCTCTACACGAACGTGGTGGAACCGCTGCTGCGCTTCGCACTGGTCGACAAGGGATACATGCTGCTTCACTCCGCGTCGATCAAGTTGGGTGCCGCGGGGGTGATGCTTTCGGCGCGTACTGATACCGGCAAGACCGGAACCGTACTCCGGCTGCTGGGCTTGCCGGAGAGCAGGTTCCTCTCAGACGACATGAGCATCGTCCACGAAGACGGCACGGTTCTCAGCTACCCGAAGCCGCTGACGATTAGCGACCACACGTTGCGGGCTGTGGACGCCGGCCGGCTCGGGCGAGCCGAGTGGGCTTGGCTCAGAGTGCAGAGCAGGGTGCATTCGAAGGAGGGCCGCGCCTTTGCGATGCGGCTGGCGGAACACAACCTGCCGATCATGACCATCAATGCCTGGGCGCAGCGAATCCTGCCTCCGCCCAAGTACGACGTCTACCGACTGGTCAAATGCACCACCGCCAAGACCATGGCGGTCTCGGAGGTCTTCATCATCGAGCGAGGGATCGCCCACCACAGCCTCGTGCCTCTCTGCCAGGCCGTCGACGAGATGCTGGCTAACACCGAAGACGCCTATGGCTTTCCTCCGTACCGCTACATCGCGCCTTCGCTCGAGATGCATGG
>JAJZNF010000060.1 GCA_021847985.1 Actinomycetes bacterium
GGTCACCGCTCCGGTCGGGTCCCCGGGTCGGCCGTGGCCGTAATGGGAGACGGCGCCGGCACTGGGAAGCGGCCGCTCCGGAATGAAGGTGGCCGTCGTCCCCACCACGCGCGCGATCGGGCCGAGCAGGTACAGCCCCAAGTCCACCGAGTGGGACAGCAAGTCGGAGGAGACACCGTATCCGCCCTCGTCGACCAGGTAGCGCCAAGTGAGCAGGCCGGAAGGGTCGGCTCCGTAGGTTGAGAAGAACCGCCCGCGGTAGTTGGTTATCCTCCCGAGCACGCCGTCGTTGATCAGGCGCTTCGCCTCCTGCACCATGGGCGCCCAGCGGTAGTTGTAGCCCACGGCGGATATTACGCCCGCCTTGCGCGCAGCCAATTCGGCTCTGGCGGTCTGCTCAGGCGTGCCGCCCACCGGCTTCTCGCAGAACACGTGCTTCCCGGCGGCCGAGAACGCCTCGACCAGCTCCACGTGAAGCGCATTGGGGGTGGTGATGAACACGACGTCTATATCCGGGTCCGCCGCCAGGCTCTGCCAATCGGCCTCACCACGCGCGAAACCGAAATCGGAGACCGCCTGTTCGCGCCTGCCGGCGTCGGTGTCGGAGCAGGCAACCAGCTCGACGTAATAGGGCTCGCCGGGGAATATCCCCGCCAGCCGCCGGACCGACCGGCTGTGGGCCTGGCCCATCCAGCCGAAGCCGACAACACCGACGCCGATCCTTGATTTGGACGTCATTGGGTAACCTCCTCCGCCTCAGCGGCGGTCATCGGGCAACGGGGATCGATTTCCATGTCCTCCCACTGGTCGCGAACCCAGTGGTGGGAGGGGTCGTCGCAAAAGGCCATGCTTCGGCCGTCTCCGGGGCCGGCCAGCACGTTCAGGTAATAGAGCGGATAGCCGGGAGCGGCGATGCTCGGCCCGTGGTAACCACGCGGAATCAGGAAGACGTCACCGTCCTTTATAACGACGTTCTCGTCGATGCTCCGATCCGTGGTGTACAGGCGGTGCATGGCAAATCCCTCCCTTGAAGTGTCGACGCTGCCGGCGCGCCCCAGACGGAAGTAGTAGATCTCCTCGTTGTTCACCTTGCACTCGGAGGAGTCATCATGCTTGTGAGGCGGGTAGGACGACCAGTTGCCGTCAGGGGTCAGCACCTCCACGCACATGAGCCGGTCCGCTCCGTCGAAGACACCCGGAGCCATGAAATTTGTGACCTGGCGCGTGGAGGGGCCGGCTCCGCGAACTTCCACCGGAACCTCGGCCGCACCCACATAGGCCGGCTCGAAACGCTTTTCGGTTCGGGCCGATGGCAGGGCCACCTCGCAACGGCCTTCGGACTCGAGTATCAGTTCGGAGCCGAGCGGAACATACACCCAGTCCGAGACAGCCGAGAAAACGCTCCTGCGCCCCTTGAGCTCGAAGCTCTTTCCGGCAAGCGTCACGCGCAAGGAACCGGCGAGCGGCAGCACGGCCATCTCCACTCCCTCAGCCCGAAGCTCGATCCGCCCTCCGGGCGCCAGGTGAGCAACGCGCAGGCCGGAGTAGGCCCAACCGGCGTCCTCGGGATCTAGCCATGCGGCATAACCTCCCCTGGCCAGCGAGCCCTCCGGGTGGTGAAGCGATCGCGCGCTCACAGCGTCCTCGCCTTGGCATCCACCAGTTTTGCCGCCGCCGCCACACCAGCCTCGACGCCGCCGACCGAAGGATAGAGAAGGCTGCGCCCGATGACCAGGCCGCGGCAGTTCGGATGCGAAAGCGCACGCTCCCAGGCGGCGAGCGCAGCCGCCTGGTCGGAGCTGACAGCTCCCCCGAGGACGACTGCAGGACACGTGCTGACTCCCATCACATCGGCCACGCGCTCGCCCGAAGGGACCTTTAGCCAGGTGTAGGCGGAGGAGGCGCCCAGGCCGCTCGCCACAGCCGCCGCCCTGATCAGGCTCTCGGGCCGGTTGTCGAGCTGGGGCATACCGTCCACATCCTTGGTGTAGGCCAACGGCTCGATCATCGCCATCAGCCTCCGGTCGGCAAGCTCGGTCACGGCGCGGGCACATGCCTCGATGGTGGCCGCCGTGCTCGGGTCCTCGTCGTCCAGCCGCAGCAGCACCTTGCCGCCGTCGAGACCGAGCTCTTCAACGTGGGCCGCATCGTAGGCGGTCATCCGGTCGTCCATCCCCCAGCGGGCGCCCGCCAGGCCCCCACGGTTCATGGTTCCGATGGCCAGGCGGTCGTCGAGCAATCCGAAGAAGGCCAGATCCTCCAAGATGTCGGCACTGGCCAGCACGCCATCGACGCGCGGATTTCCAAGAGCCGTCGCCAGGCGGCGCAGCAGGTCGCGCCGATCCGCCATGGCCAGCGGGTCACTGCCGGCCGCCAGGGCTCCGCGAGCAGGATGATCGGCCGCCACCACGAAGAGAACTCCGTCCGGGGCGAGCTCAGCCCGGTGCTTTCGCTCAGAGAGCGCACCCGCCACTCGGGCAGGGCTGGAAACCCTGGCGCCGATCAACTCATGAAACATTTGGTCACTGATTTGCATCTTCACTCCTGAAACAAGGCCGAGATCTCAGCCTCGGTCCCCATCGCGTCAGCACATAGCAGGCGCGAGGCGACCAGCGCTCCGGCGGCATTGGCAAAGCCGATGGTTCTAACCGGATCCCACCCGGACAAAAGCCCGTGGACGAGAGCCCCGCCGAAGGCATCCCCGGCGCCTAGTCCGCATACAACCCGTACGGGGTGGGGAGGCACGATGGTGCGAGTGCGCTCGGTTGCCACCAGGACTCCCTCGCCTCCCATCTTCACCACAGCCCATTCGACCCCCGCCTCCAGCAGGCGGTCGGCGGCCACGTCGGGCTCGGAGCTCCCCACCGCGATCCCGCACTCGGTACGGTTGCCGACGGCGACTGTGGCATGCGTGATCAGGGAGCCGATCCCCT
>JAJZNF010000061.1 GCA_021847985.1 Actinomycetes bacterium
CTGCTGGCGGGGAATGGGAAAGGAACGCCGGTCTCGCTCGGACTGGCGGGGCCGGAACCTCTCGGCGCAAGGCTGACGCTGCCGGACCTCGGCGCCTACACGGCCATTGCGGTTACCGCCGAACCGGCAGGGGGCACCACGAACCCGACTTCGGCCCCCTTGGTGATAGGCGCCGTAAAGGGCGCCTGAGACGACTCAGGACGCGATATCCCTCAGGAAGGGATTAGTGGCGCGTTCCTGGCCGATGGTCGTGGTTCCGCCGTGTCCGGGCAACACCACGGTGACATCGGACATCGGAAGTATCTTCGCCTCCATCGAGTGCATCAGCGCTTCCATGGAACCTCCCGGCAGGTCGGTCCGGCCGATCGAGCCCGCGAAGAGGTGGTCGCCGCTGAAGAGCAGTGGCGGGAGATCTCCAACCTCGGCTAAGAAGCAGGTCGAGCCTTGGGTGTGCCCCGGGGTGTGGATTGCGCGGAAGCGCAAGCCCGCGCCCGAGATGATCTGACCGTCGGAGATGTCCTCCACGATCTCGGGCTCGCGGGTGCTAAGTCCCGCCTCGACTAGGGCCTGGCCGAGCATTCCCGAGTTCCCGACCGGATCCCGCATCATGTGCCTGTCAGCTGGATGCAGGTGCACCGGCACCACCTGGCGGCCGTGGGCATCCAGGTTCTCGTTCCTCTCCACCAGCGCCGGGATGCCGCCGATGTGGTCGATGTGGCCATGGGTGGCGATGATCGCCACTACCCGCAGCGAGCGCTCTTTGAGTAAAGCCGCCACCTTCTCGGGCTCGGGCGGGACGTCGATCAGGACGCATTCGCTCGAGGAGGAAGCTGAGCGGACCACCCAGCAGTTGGTGTCCGCCAGCCAAAGCGGCACGCCGAAGACCAGATCGGTCACCCCAACCCCCGTAATCGCCTCGCTTGTATGCACTTGGTAAGCTCAAAGGTTACTTCGGGAGTCCTGATGGTGCCCCCGAGAATGTGGAGGACGAGTGACGCGGGTTGTGATTGCTGAGGACGAGGCCATCATCAGGATGGATCTGGAGGAGGCGCTGCGCGAGCTCGGCTACGAGGTTGCGGGGGCGGCTCATCGCGGCGACCAGGCTCTCGAGATGATCAGGTCCCTGCAGCCCGAACTTGCGATACTGGACGTGAAGATGCCTGGGCTGGACGGCCTTGAAGTGGCCGCCGAAGTCTCGCGTGAGCGCCTTTGCCCGGTAATCATCCTTACCGCCTTTTCGCAGCGCGCACTTATCGAGCAGGCCCGCGACGCCGGCGCCCTTGCCTATCTTGTCAAGCCCTTCCAGCCGAGCGACCTGGTACCGGCCATCGAATTGGCGATCGCGCGTTTCGGGGAGATGCAGGCACTGGAGGACGAGGTCCGCAACCTCGAGGACAGCGCCGAAAGGCTCAAAGCCCAGCTGGAGACGCGCAAGCTACTCGATCGTGCCAAGGGCGTCTTGATGGAGACATACGGCATGACCGAGCCCGAGGCCTTCTCGTTCATCCAGCGCAGGGCTATGGACTCGCGCTCCAAGATGTCCGAGGTCGCCGAGGCCATAATCGCAGGCGAGCTGCTCCCGGACTAGCGGCACACTCCGCCTCGCGTCGGCGCGTCACGGCGGTAGGTTGGATCCCATGGACAAGCTGATCCTCGTCGACGGCTACTCGTTGGCCTTCAGGGCGTTTTTCGCCATTCCCGTCGACACGATGGTCACCTCCAGCGGCCAGCACACGAACGCCATCTACGGGTTCACGACGATGCTGGTGGGACTGATAGAGGAGCAGAAACCGACTCACATGGCGGTCGCCCTCGACCTTCCGGGCCCCACTTTCAGGGACGAGCTCAACCCGGACTACAAGGCGCATCGGCCGGAGACGCACCCAGGCCTTAAATCCCAGCTGGAGATGTTGGAGCGCGCAGTGCGTTCGCTGGGAATCGCCGTCTTCTCCAAGGCGGGATACGAAGCCGACGACGTGCTGGCCACCCTGGCCGAGCGGGCGGCGGAAAGCGGGATGGACACCATCGTCGTCACCGGGGATCGCGACAGCTTTCAGCTGGTGAAGGATCCCTTCATCCGCGTTCTGTACAATCGGCGCGGAGTCAGCGACTACCTCATGCTCGACGAGGCCGGCGTCGTGGCGAAGGTTGGCGCCCCACCGAAGGTCTATCCATTCCTGGCGGCGCTGCGCGGAGACCCCTCCGACAACCTGCCGGGGCTCCCCGGCATCGGAGACAAGACCGCCGCGCGCCTGGCGGATACCTACCAGAGTGTTGACGGGCTGATCGAGAACTTGGAGGCCCTGTCACCCAAGGTGGCCGGCTCGGTCTCGGAGAATCTCGATCGGCTGCGGCTGAACATGGCGCTCATTCCGCTGAAGCGCGATCTCGAAATCGACGCCGAGCTGGAAGACATGCGCCTGGGTCCGCTGGACGACGAGGCGGCTCAAGGGTTCTTCGACCTCATCGAATCCAAGCGTCTCGCCAGCCGCGCATTGCGCGCGTACGACTACATCGGCCACAAGGGGACGCAGCTCGGAACCCCGCCGGCACCCACTGAGACCGTTCGGATGCGGGATCTCGGGTCGCTCGAGGACCTCGGCGCCAATCTGGGTACCGGAGCCAAGGTGGGCTTAGCGATCGGCTGGAGCGGACAGGCCGGCAGGAGTCCGCTGTCGGCCTTGGCGCTGGCAGTGCGCCCGGCCGGCGGCACTGAGGTGCTTTGTTACGGCGAAGAGGTCAGCCGCTCCCAGGAGGCGGAGCGCCTTGGCTCCCTCCGGGCCGCCCTCGAAGGTGCGGCGGTTGTCGGCTTCGGATGTAAGGAGTTCTTCCGCCGTCTGGTGACCCTCGGAATCGAGCCGCCGGTGTTGTCGGCCGACATCGGCCTGGGAATGTACCTGCTCGATGCCTCGGTCGGTGATTACGACCTG
>JAJZNF010000240.1 GCA_021847985.1 Actinomycetes bacterium
TCCGAAGCCGGGGACTCGCCATAGCCGCGTCGATCGTATGCGACGCACCTTCCCAGATCCTGGATCAAGGGAGCCATGGAACGCCAGATCCTCCGGTCAGCCACGCCGGGGTGGAGAAGGACTATCCCCCGCTCCCCCGCTCCCCAGGCCTCCGCGGCCAGGCGTGCCGAGCCGGCATCGATTGTTACGTATTCACCTGCACCCATGGCGCGAGCCTACGGCGCCGGCTCTGCAGCGTCAACGCCCGCGCGTCAGCTTTGGCGGGTGGCGGCGCCATTGCAGAACAGGTCTGCCAGCTCGGCAGAGACTTTCACCCTGTCGCGGCCGCTGTCGGCCACCATGAAGGCCGCCATCCGCACCAGCCCGCCAAAATAGCGGACCAGAGAGACCGGGTCGATCTCGCTTCGCAGCTCACCGGATTCGATGCGCTCGGCGAAGAGACTCTGCAACTTTGGGCCGATGACGTCCTTGGCTCGATGCCGGAGCCCCTCGACGGCCTCGTCCATAAGAACGGTGCGATATGTGTCGGCGAAGGAGAGCATCTCCAAGGTCAGGCGTTCCACCGCCTGGCAGACGGGAAGGCTTCCGAGTTGCAGAGAGTCGACAGCGCGACTGGCCTCGTCAACGGCGGTCTCGAAGAGCTGCACAATGAGCGCCTCGCGCGTCGGGAAGTACCGGTAGAGCGTGGCGCGCCCCACCCCGGCGGACTCTGCGATCTCGTGCATGGACACGCTTTGGCCCCGCTCCGCGATCATCCGTGAGGCCGCGGCGAGTATGGCCGCAAGGGTGCGATCCCTTATAGCGGTGTTGGCAACCATCTGCTTACTCACCGCCTCTGAGCCGGTGCCGACGCACAAGAAACTTGATACATTCCGATTTCATTATAAGACAAGTTTGTCTCAAGGCAAGCTAGCATTGTTTCAGCAAGAAAGACTCAGCTGCCCGACGGAGATCACGAATGGCGCTTGAAGACCAACAGAGTGCGGAGCTGAACCCGGACGCCGCTCCGGTAAAGGAACCGAGCCTTCCCCTCATAATCCTGGCCCTGATGCTCGCGATGCTTCTCGCAGCGCTCGACCAGACGATCGTTGCCACGGCACTGCCAACCATCGCGGGCGACCTGGGCGGCCTCAATCACCTTTCCTGGGTCGTGACCGCTTATCTCATCACGTCCACGATCTCCACCCCTCTTTGGGGCAAGCTGGGTGACCTCTACGGGCGCAAGTCCTTCTTCCAGGCCTCCATCGTGATCTTCCTGGTCGGTTCGGCCCTATCCGGCTTGTCGGGAAGCATGGTGCAGCTCATCGCATTCCGCGCACTGCAGGGCATCGGCGGTGGCGGCCTGATAGTCGGCGCTCAGGCGATCATCGGCGACATCGTCTCTCCACGCGAGCGCGGACGCTACCAGGGGATCTTTGGAGGAGTCTTCGGGCTTGCCTCGGTCGCCGGACCGCTACTCGGAGGCTACTTCACGGACAGCCTCAGCTGGCGCTGGGTCTTCTATGTGAACGTTCCTATCGGCATCCTGGCGCTCATCGTCATTGCGGCGGTTCTGCATCTCCCGCGCAGCCGCCGTGCCCACAAGATCGACTACCTCGGCACTGCGGTGCTTGCCACCGCGGTCACGCTGCTGATCTTGATGACCACCTGGGGCGGGGTCACATATCCGTGGGGTTCGACCCAGATCATCAGCCTTGCGGTGATCAGCGTGATCCTGTTGGGCGTGTTCATCATGGTTGAACGCCGTGCCAGCGAGCCGCTGCTTCCCATCAATCTCTTCTCGAACCGCATCTTCACCCTTACCAGTGCCATCGGCTTCATTGTCGGCTTCGGAATGTTCGGTGCGATCGTGTACCTGCCGACATTCATGCAGACGGTTTTTGGCTCCTCCCCCACCAAGTCCGGGCTGCAGTTGATTCCGCTCATGCTGGGCGTGGTGCTCTTCTCCATCCTCTCCGGCTTGTTGATCTCGCGCTTCGGGCGATACAAGATCTTCCCGATCCTGGGAACCCTGGTGATGTCGATCGGGATGTACCTGCTCTCGACCCTGTCCTCCACAACCCCGATGATCCACGTTTACTTGTACTCCTTCGTACTCGGCGTTGGGCTGGGCGGTGTGATGCAGGTCCTGGTGATCGCGGTCCAGAACGCGGTTCCCTACCAGGCTCTCGGCACGGCCACCTCCTCGGCGACCTTCTTCCGCTCGATCGGCGGTTCATTCGGCGTCGCCGTTTTCGGCACCATCTTCAATACGCGCCTCACTCACCTGCTGCCTCGGTACCTGCCGGCGGCAGCGCTTGCGCAACTGAAGGGCAACGCCATGGCCATGTCGCCGGCGACAATCGCCAAGTTGCCCAAGCCCGTCCATGACGGGTTCGTGCTTGCCTTCTCGCACGCCCTCAACACCGTCTTCCTCGTCGGGGTGCCCGTTGTGGTGGCGGCATTCATCCTGACCCTCTTCCTCAAGGAGATACCGCTGCGCAAGCATGTCGGGGAGGGCACTGCCACCCACGCTCTATGAGCGCGCGCGAGCCGGAGGAAGGCCCTCTTCCCGACGAGCTGCTGGCTGCCGAGGAGGCGCAGGAGGCGCGGGATAGATCCAGAACCGGACAGCTGCGGATCGTATATGTTGCGCGCGCTCTGATCAGTGCGTCCAGGTCCATCGCGGGCATCCGCGGTCCCCTCTCTCTTGCCAAGGTCGGCTTTGGGGGCACCGGGCTGGGCATCGTATTCGCCCTGGCAGGGGTCTTCGCCCTGGTCGTTTCCTTCGGCGTGGGGTTCATGGCCGACCGGTTGGGCCGGCGCATCTTCCTGGTCGTCTACCCGATGCTGGTTGCAGCGGCCGGTTTCGTCTTCGCCTTCAGCCGCGCGGAGTGGATCCTTGGAGCTATGGCCGTCGTCGCCAGCTTCGGACGCGGCGCCGGA
>JAJZNF010000302.1 GCA_021847985.1 Actinomycetes bacterium
CTCGAAGAGGACGCCGCCGATGCCCGCGGTGTGGTAGATGGCCATGATCGAAGTCGCCCCGGCGTAGTGCACGCCGTGGAATATTCCACCGTTGACCTGCATGGCCACCTGGGGGCCTGAGATAATAAAGGAAACGGCTATCAGGATTCCACCCGCAGCGACGAAGGGGATCATGTAGCTGACACCCGTCATCAGCCATTGGCGCAGCCTGCTTCCGAATCCGGCTGCCGCAAGCGGCGTGGCGGGCGGTGTGGCGCTCTTAGGGGCGGAGGCGGACGCGGGCGTGAAGCTCGCCACCCTCGCCCTCGCCTCTTCGAGCACCGCCGGCGCCGAGTTGATGGCGGTCGAGACTGCGACCTCCACCGTCGGCTTTCCGCTGAAACGCTCGCGTTCGCGAACCTCGACATCCGCGGCGAGTATGACCACGTCCGCGGAGGCAATGGCCTCGGCGGCGAGTTTGTTCATCCCGGCCGCGCCCTGGGTCTCGACCTCGATGGTGTCCCCCGCTGCGCGCGCGGCCTCCTCCAGGGCCTCTGCGGCCATGTAGGTGTGCGCAATGCCGGTCGGGCACGATGTTACTGCGACGATCCTCACTTGTTCCCCCTGTTCCTTATCCCTACGAAGCTTCCTGTGTGCTTTGCCAAATCATTTCCACCGACTCCCATTTATGCCCCCACCTATGCCCCCACCTCCCGGTTGATCAGCTCTGCCACCTCGGCAGGACTGGCAGAGCCGCGCAAGGCCTCGCGGAAGGAGCCGTGCACCAGCCTGCGCGCCAGCGAGGCCAGGATGGTCATGTGCTCGGCTCCCCCTCCGGCCGGCGCCGCGATCAGGAAGATGAGGTCGGCGGGTCCGTCACTCGCACCGAAATCCACCCGGGATGGGCTCCGGCCGAAAGCGAGCGAGGCAGTGGTGACAGCCTCGGAGCGCGCGTGGGGAATTCCTATCCCGCCCTCCAGCCCGGTGGGCATGACCTGCTCACGCGCCCGAACATCGGCCAGAAACTGTTCGATGTCGGTGACCCTTCCTGCGCCTGCCAGACGCTCGGCCAACAAACGTACCGCGTGGTCCTTGTTCTCGGCGGCAAGGTCAAGCACCACCAATGATTCCTCGATGATCCCCGGCAATTCAGTCCTCCTTCAATTTGCGTGACTTATCCGGCTCTTGACTGACTCGCACCAGCGAGCGCTCGATCTGCGAGGAGCGGGGCATCTGCGAACCGGGCAGCGATATCTTGGCCGCCGCCCAGGCGATTCCCTCGGCTAGGGCCGCTATGCCGCTCCCGCCCGCGGCGAGGAAGCCCGCCAACAGCGCATCCCCCGCTCCCACATTTGAAACGACTTCATCGACTCGCGCCTGCGCGTGGCTGGCGTGGCCTCCTTCGATCAGGATGGCTCCGTCGGAGCCCAGGCTGGCCAGCACGGCATGGCTGCCCGCCCGATGAAGTGCCAGGCCCGCCTCGATGGCGTCTCCGACCGTCGTCACTTCGCCGCCGACTGCTTCCTCGAGTTCGTGGCGATTGGGCTTTATGAGGTCCACTCCACCCGTGATGGCCCGCTTCAACGGCTCGCCGGACGTGTCCACGGCAACCTTGCAACCATGCAGACGCGCCAGCCGGGCAACCTCGTTGTAAAGGCCCGCATCCTGCCCCGGAGTGAGCGACCCGGAGGCACAGATCCAGTCGGCGCCATTGGCGGCATCGGAAACCGTCTCCAGGAGAGCCGCCACCTCGGCGGAGCTGAGCCTCGGCCCGGGCTCGTTCAAATGGGTGATGACCCCTTCCGGCTCCAGGATGGAGATGTTCTGACGGATTCGGCCCGAGATCGGCACCACCTTGCATGGGACGCCCGCCGCCTCCAGAAGATGAACGAAATCGAGGTCGTCGGCGCCGCAAGGGAAAATCGCCAGGGTTGGCACGCCGGCTGAGGAGAGCACGCGGGCGACGTTTACGCCCTTCCCGCCCGGATCAAGGCGGAACTTGTTCGCGCGGATCACTCCACCGCGGACGAACTCGTCGACCTCAAGCGTACGGTCGATAGACGGATTGGGGGTGAAAGTGGCGATCACGCTAGTACCACCTTCGGCCCGGCGGATTCCACTTCGGCAACCAGGCCGAGCGGAGCGCCGGCGTCGGTGACGATGGCATCCACCTCTTCCAAGGAGGCGAACGAAGCGAATTTCTGCTCGCCCCATTTGCTTCGGTCGGCTAGTACCACGACCAACCCAGCGCTGGCGATCATGGCCCTCTTCACTGCAGCCTCCGCCTGATCGGCGGTGGAAAGCCCTCGGGACAATGTGATTCCGTTGGTGCCGACGAAGGCGACGTCGACGTTCACTTCGGCGAGCGAACGCACCGCCCAGGCATCGACTGCGGCCATGGTCTTGGAGCGGATCCGCCCACCGATGCAGTAAACCTGGCAGTTCTCCCGTCCAGCCAGCTCCAGGGCGATGGGCATGGAGTTGGTAACCACGGTCAGCTCCTCTTGCGGCGCGAGCGCGCGGGCGAACCTGGCGGTGGTGGTGCCTGCGTCGATTAGCACCGAGCCGCCCGCCGGCACAAATGAAAGCGCCCTTTGCGCGATGGCCTCCTTCTCCTCCGACAAGAGGATGTCGCGCGAGGCGAGCTCCTGCTCGAAGCGCAGACGCTCGGCCGGGATCGCTCCACCATGCGCGCGGCGCAGAAGGCCGGCACCCTCCAGAACGCTCAGGTCGCGCCGGATGGTCTCAGGGGTGACATCCAGGTCCACCGCTAGTGCGGCCACCTCGACGCGCCCGTCGGCCCGCACCTGGTCAACGATCCACTGGCGTCTCTCGGCTGCATACACTTTTGCCGACCTCCAAGATGTCCGTTTGAGCCCGTTTCTCAGAGGATACTTTTGTTTATCTGTGTTTGCAAGCCAT
>JAJZNF010000308.1 GCA_021847985.1 Actinomycetes bacterium
CTCGAGGGTGCCGTTGTAGCTGACGGCGGTCACATTCAGCCCGGCCGACTCCGCCAACGGGCCGAAGGGGATCACCTCCAGCAGTTCCGATCCTGCGAAGTAAAGCGGAAAATCTATGCCGCGAACTGTGGTCACCAGCAGGTTGAACGCAGGGGGAAGCACCTCGAAGGCCCTGGCCTCGTGCAAAGCGCGTGACAATGCCCAGGTGACCAGCGGGGGAACGTATTTTGTCATCTCCACGAAATCCGCCAGCTGGGCTTCCCGGTGAAAGCGCTTCGCGGCCGAGGTGGCATCCGCAATGGCCCTCAACCGCCCGAGTGCATCGGGAACGGTGTTGCAGAGGGAGACAAAGAGCGCCGTCACCTGGTTCGAGCCCGCGCCGGGACGCCGGCTCGAATGGGCCATGGGCATCATCGCCACCAGGTCCTCCTCGCCCTCCCACCCTCGCGCCGCGAGATATCGCGCCAGCCCGGTGGAGACGGCCCACAGGACCACGTCGTTCATGCGCACTCCCGCCCGCGTGGCCAGGGACTCCACCTCGGCCAGCGGCACTCTCAAAACGGCGGTAAGCCGCTTGGTGCCGAGAGTCCCGTTGATAGGCGTTCGCGGGGCGCCGAATAGCGGTTTCAGCCCCTTCGCGCCTGGATCTTCTAGGGAGAACCGGAGCCAATCCTTTGCCAAGGCGGCCAACCTCCCGAAATCGACAGGCGCTTCCTTCACCTTGCTAATGACCGAGTCGCCAAGCTCTTTCAGCAACTCGGACAGCCCGGGCGGCGCTGCCGCCCGGCGCTGCCCGGACAGTTCGGCTTCGTCGTCGGTAGTGTCCGGGGTAACGTCGAAGAGCTGCGCAAGCACCTCGATCCCCAACACCCCGTCCAAAAGAACGTGATGTATCTTGGCCATCAGCGCGAAGCGGTCCCCGTCCACTTCCGGCACGACCGTGATCTCCCAGAGCGCGTGGGCCTTGTCGAGGGGAACCGAGATCGACTCCCCCGCCATCTCCACCAGCTCGCCGATGCTGAACGGATGGTCGCATTCGGCGAGATGCAGATGGCGGTCGAGGCTGAAGCCGACGTCGTCCACCCAATAAGGCTCCGCCAGGCCGAAAGGAACCTCAGCCACTCGCTGCATGAACCGCTCCATGCGTCCGATCCGGGCCGCAATTCGCGCTCTGGTCGCCTCCAGGGGATCCCGCCCTGCCAATCCGGCCTTGGAAAAGATCAGGACGGCGCCAATATGCAGGTGCATGCCCGGCGAGTCGAAATAATAAAAGCCGGTGTCGAGGCCGCTCATCCTCTCCATGGCCCGAGCGCCCTCTTGCTCAACCTCTGCGCCCATGCCTACCTCCAGGCCTTAAAATCGCCCGCGCGGGCTATGCGGCATAATGCCGCACGGCAACGCGCCCGCTGGCCAATATGACCTCTTTGCGGAGGGCCGGCAAACTCCGCTCAGCTGACTCCCGTGGATCCGAAGCCGCCTTCTCCCCTGCCGCTGTCGGAGAGGCTTTGCGCCTCGACCCAGGCGATGACCGGAACCGGCAGGACCAGGAACTGGGCGATGCGGTCACCCGGTGACACCAGGAAAGGCTGCTCCGGGTCGGCATTGAGCAGCGCCACCTTCAACTCGCCTCGGTAGCCCGAGTCGATTAGGCCCGGCGCATTGGCCAAGGTGAGACCGTGCCGGGATGCCAGTCCGGAACGTGGCAAAACGAATCCCGCGAACCCGGGCGGGATCTCGACGGCGATCCCGGTTCCCACTGTTGCCCGTCCCAGAGGCCCGATCTTGGCCGCCTCGGCAGCCACCAGGTCGCACGCGGCATCCCCCGGGCGCGCATAGGCCGGCACCGTGGCCGTCGCGCTGATCCTTGTGAACTTGACTTCCAGCACGCCCGCTCCCCGGCGCCTAGGAACGCAAAGCCTGCAGAACGGCGCTTGCCATTCCGCCGTCAGATTTGTGGTACGGGACGAAATCCCTGCCCTTGCCGCGGAGCTGACGTATCCTGCGCTGAGCGCCCCATACGGTGCACAGCAGCATCGCCTCCCTGACGATGTCGGTTGACATCTTGGACACGCCCTCGACC
This sequence comes from Actinomycetes bacterium, assembly GCA_021847985.1. Classification (GTDB taxonomy): domain Bacteria; phylum Actinomycetota; class Acidimicrobiia; order Acidimicrobiales; family Acidimicrobiaceae; genus Acidithrix. The sequence goes on from JAJZNF010000308.1 coordinate 2,081, forward strand.
CGCTGGTTGAAGATGATCGGCACCTCTTTGATGCGAGCACCCAACAGCGTGGAGCGGAACACCATCTCGATCTGGAAGCCGTATCCGTCGGCGCTCACCGAGGAGAGGTCGATTGCCCCCAGAAGCGTGGGGCGGTAGGCCCGGAAGCCCGAAGTGGCGTCCATCACCGGGAGTCCCAGGACAAACTTGGCGTAAATGTTGCCGCCCCGGGAAAGGGCGAGCCTTCCCGCCGTCAGGCCCGGAGATGCGCCACCGGGCACGTATCGTGATCCGATGGCCAGGTCGGCGCCGCCGTCGAGCGCTGCCAGCAGCTCGGGAAGGGCCTCGGGCTCATGGCTCAGGTCGGCGTCCATCTCTATCAAGGCGGTTGCGCCCTCGGCCATCCCTTTGGCAAAGCCGGCGCGGTACGCCGAGCCGAGTCCGGACTTGGCCGGCCTCAGCACGACGCTGATCATTGCGTCGCCTTCGGCGAGCGCCTCGACGATGTGGGCGGTGCCATCCGGAGAGGAGTCGTCGACGACAAGAACATGGGCTGCAGGCACCGCCTTGCGAATGCGCTTGACGGCATTGGCTATGTTGCCTGCTTCGTTGTAAGTCGGGATCACCACCCACGGAGCGGCGCTCGGCAGGAGCTGGGTCACGGAACCTCCTATTCGCCCAATAGAGCTTACTCAGGTCGTGGTTAGACTCCCCTGTGTGCTTGTTTGGATGGACCTGGAGATGACCGGCCTGGACCCTAAGCGCGACCAGATCGTCGAAATGGCCACCGTGGTGACCGACGATCAGCTCAATGTCGTCGCCACCGGCCCCG
>JAJZNF010000275.1 GCA_021847985.1 Actinomycetes bacterium
CAGACCTGACGCGCCCGGAGGCGGGGCTTCGGACGCCGCAGCATAGGGAGGGGCCGCCGGAATGCAGCGTTGGTTGCGCTTGATCGCGCTGCTTGCCGCCCTGGCCCAATTGGCGGCGATGGTCATCTATTCGATCAACCTCTTCACGCACTTCGATCTCGGCATCGACTTCGCCATCCTCAACCAGGCGACCTCCCTGATCGCCTCCGGCCACCTGAATCCCTACAACACCCTCTACCCGCACCCTTTCTGGAGCGACCAGTTCAACCTGCTTGCCTGGCCACTCGCCCTGGTCAGGGTTGTCTTTCCGTCGTCACTGTCGCTGCTGGTGGTCCAGGATCTGGCCATCGCCTCGGCAAGCTTCCTGGTCATCGGCTTTTCCATTCGCGTGGCCGAACGCTCCTTCGCCCACCCTGCAGCGAAGCTGCTGGTGGTCGGATCGGTGGCTCTGCTCGCGGTCGCCAACCCATATGCCTGGCAGGCGGCCTCCTTCGACGTCCACCTGCAGCCACTTGCGGCCGTCGGACTGTTGCTGGGTTTGACCGGTTTCTGGGAGAAGCGCAAGGTCCTACCCTGGGCCGGCCTTGCGATCGCCCTTCTGAGCGGCACCGAAGCGGCACTTCTGGTCACCGGCCTCGGCGTCGGAATGTTTGCGCTCCGGCGGATCCGGCGAAGCGGTGCCGTGGTCATGGTCCTCGGGATCGCCTGGCTGGGCCTGGCGATGGCGCTCAATGCCCATCAGAGCACGCCACTGGCCCCCTCTTATGGCTACCTTGCCCACTCCTCCAACCAGTCCCTCATAGGGATATTCACCGGCATGATCACCCACCCGGCGACGCCGTTGGCCACCTTCATGGGCCGGGGAGGGTGGATCGCGAGGATATTCATATACTCGGGCCTGTTGGGGACGCTATTCCTGCCGGCCCTGGGCGCCTCCGTGGCGGCGATCGGAGCCAACGCTCTGCAGTCCTCGCCTTCTTTCATCACCCTGCAGGCGGGATTTCAGAACTATCCGGAGACCATCCTGCTACTCGCAGGCTTCCCGATCGTTACCGCATGGCTCGTCTCGGCGATTGCGAAGAGGGCCCCACGCCTGGCGCCGGCGGCGGTTCCGGCAGCGGCGGCAGCCCTCTCGCTGGCTATCGGGGCCGGCGCGCTCCTCTACGACGCCGGCATCCCTCCCACCTGGCTGATCATTCCGCCCAGAGCGGCCACCGTGCTCGACGGCGTGCACTTGGCTCCATCGACGCAGGTCTTCGCCACGATGCCCATAATCGGCCGCTTTGCGGACAGGAAAGACGTGATCCCCTGGCTGGCCACCGCGCAAGCGATACCTGTCTGTTCATCCACGCTGGAAATCATCGTGTCGGCAGGCTACGGCCCGAAGTACTCAATGGTGTCCGAGGTCATGCCCTTCGTGAAGAACCTGGCGCGCCTGCCCGAGGCCCGGCTCGTGACAGAAGGCACCAACATATTCGTCTACGAGGTCACCGGCCTGAAAAAGAACCAGGTGCTGGTGGCGCCGGAGGCCACGATTCGCATGGCCACGCCATCGGATCCACGCTGCGCGCCCTAAGGGACAAGCAGTACGAAGTCAGACCGCGTAGGCGGTCAGTCGTCGAAGCCGGCGTACTTGGCCAGCTCCTCGGCCATGATCCAGCCCAAGGCGATCAGAGAGTCCCTGCGCTCGGCATCCAAATCGCCGAAGAACTCGCCGAAGCCGGAAAACTGCGGCGATGCGGCCAGTGGCGTGTAGGCGGTATAGCCGATCGACTCCCCGGTTCCGGTCAGCACAAAAGTGCGATCGTCGATGCGATGCTCCCCGCCGTATCGCCGCGCCAGGCGACGCGCCCACGCCCGCTCTTCGCCGCTGGGCTTGTGGCCGGGCTGAGGCACGATGTCCACTAGCCCCTCGAAAATCTCGAAGCCACCGGCGTCGGTGAGCCTGGTGCCGACGAGAACGTCCTCGTCCGGAAACGCCAGCAGCGCCTTGCGGAACTGCCCCTCGCGAATCGCCAACATGGTCTCACGTGAGTGCTCCCCCGCCTCGGCGAGCATTATGCCCACCACGATGGCCGGGGTGCCACCGATGCGCTCCAAGGTGTAGAAGGAGAATCCGCTCAGCTTTCCGTCCTTGAGAACGTCGGTAACCAGTACCCACTCCTCACGCGCCTTGGAAAGGCAGCCGATGTCAAAGCTCGAGCCGGCAGCCTCCGAGAGGTCGGCCATGACGGACAGCTCAGAGTCGGAGAGAACAGCGCAGTCGCGGGTATTGATCTCGATGGACATAAGGCAGCTAGCTCCTCAGCAGGTCCCATAATCTCGATTTCGCATAGTCCAGCCTAGCCGAAAGGCCAGCTTGCGAGGGCCGACGAAAAGCGGGGCGTGACGCCGGCTCGCGTCAGCGACGTATTTGTTCCCAGCTCAGAGGTGCCGAAGGAGAGCGATAACCGAATTAGAGAACCAGCGACTCGGGCCTGAGAAACTCCCGCAATTCCCCAATCAGGGAGCCGGAATCCACCGCGACTTTCAACTCCGCGGACAGGTCGAACGCGGTCTCACCCACCCGCAGAAGCACCCCGGTGCCGCCCGGGTGGTTGGAGAGGACGGAGCGGATCCGGGCAAGCAGTGCGCGGGTGGCCTGGCCGGGCTCGAGGCGTATCTCGAGAGCGTCATCGTCCGCAGCCGGCTCGACCTCCTCGATGGACATGGCGACGAAGGTGCGTTCGTCTTCCCGCTGATTCACCCGACCTTTGACAAGCACCACCTTGTCGTCGGCGAGCACAGCGCCAAAGTCGGTCATGGTCTTGGGAAATACGAAGACGTCGATCGATCCGGAAAGATCTTCCAGGACGAAGCTTGCCATCAGCTCCCCGCGCTTGGTGTATCTACGGGAAAGCGCCGTGACCACGCCGCCGAGCACCATCACCTCCGACGAGGAACCCACCACTTCGCCGAGATCGCCGAGCTTGGAATCGGCCCGGCGCGAAAGCACGCGGATATACCCGGCCACCGGGTGATCCGAGACGTAGAGTCCGAGCATCTCCTTTTCGAACGAGAGAAGCGTGGCTCGGTCGTCGGGGAGTTCGGGGACCGCTATCTCGAAGCCGAGCCCGCCGGCGTCCTCCTCCACCCCCGAGTCGAAGAGGCTCATGATGCCGTCCTTGTCCTCTTTGCGTTTGCGCATGACGCGCTCCAGCGTGGGGTCAAGGATCTCGAGCATGCCCCGGCGCGTGTGGCCGAACGAATCCAAGGCTCCCGCGCGGATAAGCGACTCCATCACCCGCCGGTTCAGGACCGAGACATCCGCACGGGCGAGAAAGTCGGCGAAATCCTTGTAGGGTCCATTGGTCTCGCGCTCGGCGATGATCAGCCCGACCACGCCTTCGCCGACGTTGCGCACCCCGGAGAGGCCGAAGCGGATGGCCGAGCCCGCTTCGGAGATAATGGGGAAGAAGTCGGCTCGCGACTCATTCACGTCCGGAACCAGGATGTCGATCCCGTGCTCCTTTGCGTCGGCCAGGTAGAGGCCGGTCTTGTCCTTGTCGTCCTTGACCGAGGTGAGAATGGCGGCCAGGTAGTGGGCCGGATAGTTCGCCTTCAGGTATGCGGTCTGGAAGGCGACAAGGCCGTATCCGTAGGAGTGCGACTTGTTGAAGGCGTAATCGGCGAAAGGCTCGATGATGTCGAAGAGGGCCGTGCCGACGTGTTCGCCGTATCCCTCTTCGACGCAGCCCGCCACGAATTTCTCGCGCTCGACCTTGATGAGCTCGCGGATCTTCTTGCCGCAGGCCTTGCGTAGATTGTCGGCCTCGGCCAGCGAGTAGCCGGCGAACTTCTGGGCCACCCTCATCACCGACTCCTGATAGATCATCAGCCCGTAGGTGTCCGAAAGGATGTCTCGCAGATCCTCGTGGAGGTATTCGATCGGCTTTCTGCCGTTCTTGCGATCGGCGTAGTCGTTGTGCATGTTCGCGGCCATGGGGCCCGGCCGGTAGAGAGCAACCAGCGCCGCCACGTCCTCGAAGCCGGTCGGGGCGAGCGACTTCATCAGGGCGCGCATCGGCTTGCCTTCCAGCTGGAAGACCCCGATCGAGTCCGCTTCGCGAAGCATGGCAAGCGTCTTGTCGTCGGTGAGGTCGACGTTGTCGATGTCCGGGCGGACGCCGGTGGTCTCCTCGATCAGATCCAGGGCCCTCTCGATGACCGAAAGGGTGCGAAGCCCCAGGAAATCCATCTTGAGCAGGCCGAGTTCCTCGACCCCGTGCATCTCGTACTGGGTGACTATGGGAGCCGACTCGGCGGAGGCGCCGGCGTCCGGTTTGCGCTGGATAGGCAGGTACTCGGTGAGCGGCTCATGGGTGATGACCACCGCAGCCGCATGGATGCCGTCCTGACGGCGCAGGTTCTCCAAGCCCAGGGCCACCTCGACGGCCGCCTTGGCGTCCGGGTCGGCGGATACCATCTCGCGCAGCTCGGCGGCGACCTTGTAACCGTCCTCATAGCCCGGTGTCAACTCGAAGCAGGCGTGCAGAGGAGTGTCCCTCCCCATGACCAGCGGCGGCATGGCCTTGGCGATCCGGTCCCCCAGCGCGTAGGGGAGCCCGAGGACCCGGGAGGCGTCACGGACCGCCGCGCGGGCCTTGATGGTGGAGAAGGTGATTATCTGGGCCACGTGGTCATAGCCGTAGCGTTCCGCCGCATAACGGATCATGTCGCCGCGGTAGCGCTCGTCGAAGTCCATGTCGATGTCCGGCATCTGCTTGCGCCCGGGGTTCAGGAATCTCTCGAAGAGCAGGTCGTAGCGGATCGGGTCCAGGTCCACGATGTTGAGGCAGTAGGCCACGCAGCATCCCGCAGCCGAGCCTCGGCCGGGCCCCACCCGGATCCCCTTTTCCTTGGCGAAGCGGATCAGATCCCAGACCACCAGGAAGTAGGCGCTGAATCCCATGTCGGCGATGACCGAGAGCTCGTAATCGATGCGCTCGACCACCTCCGGCGAGAGCTCCTCGCCGTAGCGGCGCCTCGCTCCCTCATAGGCGAGATGGCGAAGATAGGCCGCCGAGGATTCCTCGTAGGTGGCCAGCCGGAAACGCTCGGGCACCGGGAATTCGGGCAGCTTCGGCTTGCCGAACTCGATCTCCACCTGGCAGCGCTCGCCGATGGCCAGTGTGTTGTCGCAGGCCTCGGGCACCTCGGCGAAGAGCGCGCGCATCTCCTCGGCGCTTTTGATGTAGTGCTCCTCGCCTTCGAAGCGGAATCGCTTCTCGTCGGTCATGGTGGCGCCGGTCTGAACGCACAGGAGCGCATCGTGGGCCTTGTGGTCCTCTTTGTGCGTGTAATGAGCGTCATTGGTGGCCAGCAGCCCCAGCGACAGGTCTCTCGCCAGCTCCACCAGGAGCGGGTTGGTCTTCTTCTGCAGGGCCAGGCCGTGGTCCTGCAACTCCACGAAGAGGTTTTCGGGGCCGAATATGTCCTTCAAGTGCGACGCGTGCTCCCACGCGCCTTTCTTGTCGTCCCTGATGAGGGACTGGAGCACCAGGCCGCCCAGGCAACCCGTGGTGGCAATGATCCCCTCGTGGTGTGCCTCGAGCAACTCGTAGTCGAGGCGCGGCTTGTAGTAGTAGCCCTCGAGGTACGCCAGCGAGGCCAGCTTGATGAGGTTCTTGTAGCCGGTGTTGTTCTCCGCAAGAAGGATGATGTGGTAGTAAAGCTTCTCGGCTCCGCCCTCGCCGTCCACCGATTCGTCGACTCGGCCCCGCCGGGCCGGGCGTTCGAAGCGGCTGCCGCCCGCCATATAGGCCTCGATGCCGATGATGGGATTGACGCCGCGCTTGTTGGCCTCTTTGTAGAAGTCGAGGACTCCGTACATGTTCCCGTGATCGGTGATGGCCATGGCCGGCTGGCCGTCCTTGACCGCCTTGTCCAGCGCGTCCCCGATCCTCGCCGCCCCGTCGAGCATCGAGTATTCGGTGTGATTGTGCAGGTGGACAAAGGACTTCAAATCATGCTCCTCCGGGGATCCGGCAATCGATTCAACCCTATCCCGCTTGGCCGCCGGGGACCCCGCCGAAGGGGGGCAGCGCTGTTTTTCGGGGCGCACCGGCCGCTACGCCAGGCCACTGGTAGCTTTGGGGCCGTGGTCCGCAAACCACGGGTCTGACAGGAGGCCGGGATGCTTACCGTGGAGATGATCGAAGCCGGCGCCCGCCGCTTCGCTGGAAGGACGGCCGTCTCCTCCCCCGAGGGGAGGATGACCTACGCCGAGGTCGACGCGCTCTCCACCCGCCTGGCCAACACCTTCGCCGGGCTTGGCTTCGAGCAGCTGGAGCGAGTCGGGATCCTCTTCGGCAACCACCTGCACACCATGGCACTCGACTTCGCCTCCGTGAAGGCGCGGCTCACCCGCGTCCCGCTGAATGCGCGGCTGGCCGCCGCCGAGCACATCTCGATGGTGGCCGGAGCCGGCGTCAGGCGCGTGGTATTCCAGCCCGAGCTCACCGAACGGGCGCTGGAGCTGGAGGCGGCGATAGACGGCCTCTCCCTCTACTCCCTCGGGCCCAACCCGGCAGGAAAGCCCGACCTGCTGGAGCTGGCCCGCCAAGCAGGAGGCGCCCGGCCACTGCTCGCCTACTCACGCGGCGACCCCATCCTGGCCCTATACACCTCCGGGACCACCGGCACGCTGAAGGCGGCGCTGCACACTCAGGCAAGCTATGCGGGGGTGGTGGCCAACATCATGGCCAACCTGGTCTTTCCCGCTCGCGACGACGTCATGGTGCATGCCGCACCACTGATTCACGCCTCCGGCACCTTCGTGCTCCCCTTCTGGCTGCGCGGCGGGCGGGCTCACGTGCTTCCCGGTTTCGATCCCGGCTCCTACCTCAACGCCTGCGAGTCCGAAGCGATCACGCATGCCTCGCTGGTGCCGACCATGCTGCAGATGCTGCTGGCCAACACCACTGTCGACGCCGGCCGTCTGGCACTCAAGTCGGTCATCTACGGAGCCTCGCCCATGCCGTCTGCGACCATCGAGGAGGCGATGACGGCCTTCGGCCCAATCTTCACCCAGTACTACGGGCAGACCGAGGCGCCACTGGCCATCTCCGTCCTTGCGGCCGAGGATCACCTGGCCGCGGCGGAACTGCGCAGCTCGGCGGGCAGCCCTGCAGTGGATGCCCGGGTTCAGGTACTGGGCAAGGAGGGGGAGGAGCTCCCGGCCGGCGAAATCGGCGAGATAGCGGTCGAGGCCCCCTTCGTCATGGCCGGATACCTCGACGCTCCCGAGCTGAACGCCCAGACCTTCCTGGGGCCCGGCAAGGTGCGCACGCGCGACCTCGGCTACTTCGACGAGCGAGGCTACTTGTACCTGGTCGACAGATCCTCGGACATGATCGTCACCGGCGGCTACAACGTCTATCCGCGCGAGGTCGAGGACGTGCTGCTCACCCACCCGGCAGTGGCCGAGTGCGGTGTTGTCGGACGGCCCGACCCCACCTGGGTGGAGGCCGTGGTGGCGTTCGTGACCCTGCGGCCGGGTCGCGAGGCGACCGAGGACGAGCTGCGCGAGTTCGCCCGCCGCCGCCTGGCCGGATACAAGGTGCCCAAGGAGATCCGGATCTGTGGCCCGCTGCCCAAATCCGCCGTGGGCAAAGTACTGCGCAGAGCCCTGCGTGAACAGGTATAGGAGGAAACGTGCCACTGGTCGAGGTCGAGCGCGACGGTGAGGTGGCCGTGATCGCCATCAATCGCCCCGAGGTCCGCAACGCGGTGAACCGGGCTTGCGCCGAGGAGCTTTCCCACGCCTTCCGGGAATTCGAAACCGATGATACGGCCAAGGTGGCGGTCCTGACCGGAAAGGGAGGCACGTTCTGTGCCGGCGCGGATCTGGCGGCCCTTGCGCGCGCCGAGGGAAACCGCTTCGAGCGCCACGGGGACGGGCCCATGGGCCCGACGCGCATGATGCTCGCCAAGCCCGCCATTGCGGCCGTGGAAGGATACGCGGTGGCCGGTGGCCTCGAGCTGGCCCTCTGGTGCGACCTGCGCGTGGTGGCCGACGATGCCGTGCTCGGCGTCTTCTGCCGGCGCTTCGGCGTGCCGCTTGTCGACGGTGGCACCGTGCGGCTCCCGCGCATCGTGGGACTGGGGCGCGCTCTGGACCTCATCCTCACCGGACGTCCCGTCGGAGCCGAGGAGGCCCTGGGCATGGGTCTCGCCACCCGGGTGGCACCCAAGGGCCAGGCGCTTGCGTCGGCAATCGATCTGGCGCGCCAGATCGCGGCCTTTCCCGAGGTCTGCATGCTCCAGGATCGGGCATCGGCATACGAGGGGCTGGAAATGGGGATCGAGGAGGCGCTGCGAAACGAGTACCAGCACGGGACGGTCTCGGTGCGCGATCGGATGAACGAGATGGCCCAAGGCTTCGTCGAGGGGCGGGGCCGCCACGGCGACTTCGGCTGAGGCTGCCTCGGTTTGCACCGCAGCGCCCGCCTCGAGACGCCTAGTATTCGGATACGTACGGACTCCGGCCCGGCTCAGCCGGGCTTTTGTTGAATCGAGGGGTGCCATGAAGACCCAGGCCGCGGTGTTGTGGGAGGTCGGCAAGGAGTGGAGCGTCGAAGAGGTCGAGCTGGCCGACCCGTTGCCGGGCGAGGTGCGCGTAAAGCTCGCGTCCTCCGGGCTCTGCCACTCCGATGAGCACCTTCTGACGGGCGACGTGCCCGCCGCCCTCCCCATGGTCGGCGGCCACGAGGGCGCGGGAATCATCGAGGCGGTTGGACCAGGGGTCACGTCCCTCGCCGAGGGCGACCACGTGGTCCTTAGCTTCATACCCGCTTGCGGTCGCTGCGCGGCCTGCTCCACCGGCCATCAGAACCTGTGCGAACTCGGCGCCTACCTGGTGTCCGGAACGGAGATAGCCGGCGGCCAGCGCATCACCGCCCGTGGCCAGGGAGTCGGGACAATGTGCTGCCTGGGCACCTTCTCGCCATACGTCGTGGTGCATGAGAGTTCGGCCATCAAGATCCGTGACGACGTTCCTCTGGACAAGGCCTCGCTGGTCGGTTGCGGCGTGACCACGGGCTTCGGCTCCGCCGTCTACGCCGCGGCGGTGCGCGCGGGCCATACCGTGGTCGTGGTCGGCGCCGGCGGCATCGGGACCAACGCCATCCAAGGCGCTCGGGTGGCAGGCGCCCAGTACATCGTGGCGGTCGACCCCGTCGCCTTCAAGCGCGAGAGCGCCATGCTCTACGGGGCCACCCACACCGTCCCCGGCCTCGACGAGGCCTACGGGCTGGTGCAGGATCTCACCTGGGGGCGCATGGCCAACTCGGCCATCATGACCACCGGCGTCGCGGACGGGCAGATGATGGCTCAGATGATGGCGCTGCTGGGCAAGAACGGGACGACAGTGGTCACCTCGCTGGGGCGCTTCGACCGGATGGACGTCAACTTGAGCCTTCTGGACCTGACCCTCTACGAGAAGAGGGTCCAGGGAGCGCTCTTCGGCTCGGCCAATCCGCGCTTCGACATCCCCCGCATCCTCGACCTCTACATGGACGGCATCATCAAGCTGGACGAGCTCATCACCAGGACTTATCCCCTTTCGCAAGTCAACGAGGGATACCAGGACATGCGCGACGGCAAGAACCTGCGCGGCATGATCGTCTTTGATTGAGGCGCTCGCCGCAGATCTGCGCTTTGAACTGACCGGGGCAAGGCTGGAGGGCTCCGCGCTGATCGGCGAAGCCGATGCGCGAGTGATCAAGCTGCGCCCCGGCGGCGTCTCGCTCTGCGAAAGGCTGGCCGGAGGAACCCTCGGCCCGTTTACTCCGCCCGAGCTGCGCCTCCTGGCCCGCCTGGCCAGGCGTAGAATGCTCCGCCTTTGCGCGCCCGAAGGCGCCTCCGTACCTCGAGTGAGCGCGATCGTTCCAGCACTGAGAAGCCGAGGCGTTCGCGATTGCCTGGCCGGCCTGGTGCAAGTGCCCGAAGTGACTGAGGTCGTCCTGGTCAGCGACGGCAGTCCCGAAGCGGGCCGTCTGCGAGAAATCGCCGCCGCGAGCGGAGCGCGCTTCCTTGCCCTCGCCTCGAACCGCGGCCCCGCAGGCGCCCGGAACGCCGGCGCCGCCGCGGCTCGAGGCGAGGTCCTACTTTTCGTGGACAGCGATGCGGCACCGCTCGAAGGCCTGTCGGCGCTGCTGCGCCTCTTTTCGGCGCCCGGGCTGGCCCTGGCCGCACCACGGGTGCGCGCGGCAGGCGCGCAAGAGCCGGCCTCCCCCATCGCCAGGGCGATCGCGGACTACGAGCAGCTGCATTCGCCGCTGGACATGGGCGCCGCGCCCGGAGAGGCGGGCGACTCGCCCACCTATGTGCCCACCGCCTGCCTGGCGATTCGGGCCGATGAATTCCGCAACCTCGGCGGCTTCGATGAGCGGTTGCGCTACGGGGAGGACGTTGATCTCCTCTGGAGGCTTCGCGCCCGGGGCGGCATCGCCTACTACTCGGGCAGCGACGGTGCGCGCCATCTGCCGCGGGAAACGCCGGCCGCCTTTCTTCGGCAGCGTCAGGCCTACGGCTCCTCGGCGGCGCCGCTGGTGAAGCGCCACCCGGGCCGGCTGACTCACCTCCATGTCGACGAAGTCACGGCGGCGATGGCGGCCTTTCCGCTGGCGGGGACGGCCGTGCGCGTCGCAGCGATTGCGGCCGCGCGACGCCGCCTTGCCTCCCTGGCTCGGCAGGCCGGGCTGGACGAAAGGCGGATGCCTTCGCTGCGCGTACAGGCCCTCAACGCTCTGGCGGCCGAGCTCTCCATGCTGGTGCGGGCACTTGGCCTTCCGGCGCTCTGGCTCGCACTGCCCTCGCGGCGGCTGCGGCACAGTTTGGCCAAGGTGCTGGCCCTGCTGGCGCTGGCACGTGCCGCCCAAGCCTTGGACGCCGGACGAAGGCCGGCGGCGGCCATTGCCACGGGCGCGGTGGCCGTCGCGGACGATATTGCCTACTCGGCTGGTCTCGCCTGGGGTGCCGTGAAGGAGCGCTCCCCCGGCGTCTACGTTCCGACCCTGCGCGCCGGGCCACTGCTGGCCAGGATGGCCCCCGGCTCTAGTACGGGCTCCGCTCCGAGAAGATCCTCCTCGGATTCTCGACGGTCATCTGCCTGATCTGTTCCTCGGTCACGCCTCGCTCGCGCAGAGCGGGTATGACGTCCCGCAGTATGTGCATGAAGTGCCAATTCGGAGTGGCCACCGCCAAGGCGGCGTCATCGAACCAGTCGTTATGGCATGCCGCGTCGTGGCTCAGCACCATCTTCGACGCATAGCCGAGGCGGCACATCTCCGCCACCGTCTCGACTCTCTGCTCGAACGGCAGGAGGATGTCGATCCCGAAACGGTCCATGCCCAGGTAAGAGCCGGCGTCGGCGAGCTCGCGCAGATAGCCGATGTCGGTGGTGTCGCCACTGTGCCCGATGACCACCCGCGAGAGATCCACACCCTCATCGCTGAAGATGCGCTGCTGGTCGAGCCCGTTGCGCCCCGGAGCGAAGCTGTGCGTCGAGATCGGCACTCCGGTGAGCCTGTGCGCCTGGGCAACGGCACGCAGGACCCGCTCTACGTCCGCCGTCATGCCTTGATGCTCGGTGGCGCACTTGAGAATTCCCGCCTTGACCCCGGTGCCCGCGATGCCCTCCTCGATGTCACCCACGAACATCCGGACCAAGGGCTCCTCGCCGCCAAGTAGCGTGCCGGGCCCGCGATAGAGGAAGAAGAAGGGCAGTTCGTTGTAGGTGTAAAGGCCGGTAGCGACAACGATGTTCAAGTCGACGCGTTCCGCGACGCGCTGGATGCGCCTGATGTCCCGGCCCAGGCCGACCACGGTCAGGTCGACGAAGGTCTTGACCCCGGCGGCCGCGAGCTCGTTGAGACGTTCGACGGCCTGGTCTATCCGCGCCTGCTCCTCGCCGAAACCGGTCTTGTAGTTCTCCTCGATCTCGGTGGAGAGCACGAAGACGTGCTCGTGCATGAGCGTGAAACCCAGCTGGTCGACCTCCACCGGACCCTTGACGGTTTGGACCTCGGACATGGCCCCCCTTTCATTTCGTACAAGCTTTGCGTACCGCGCGGGCACGCCCCATCGCGATCGGATCTAGAAGATCGCCTGCTCCCAGTGCGCCTCGGCACGGAGCTTCGGCTTGAGCACCTTCCCGCCCGGGTTGCGGGGCAGGCCGTCCTGGCGCACCCAGACGTACTGTGGCACCTTGAAGTCGGCCAGCTTGGTGCGCGCGAAGGCGATCATTCCCGCGACGTCGAAGGGGACGCCCGGCACCGGCACCACCACCGCTCCGACTTTCTCCCCCATCATCTCGTCGGGCACGCCGATGACCGCCACCTCGAGCACTCCGGGGTATTCGGCCAGCACGTTTTCGACCTCGACGCAGTAGACGTTCTCTCCGCCCCGGTTGACCATGTCCTTCTTGCGGTCGACGATGGTGACAAGACCATCCTCGATGCGGGCCATGTCCCCGGTGTGCAGCCAGTGGTCCACGAAAGCCTCGCTGGTCTCCCGGGCCTTGTTCCAGTAGCCCATGGCCACGTTGGACCCGCGAATGAGCAGCTCGCCCACTCCGGTATGGGGGTCGGGCTCGAGGAGGTCGACCTCCGTGACGGGTACCGGGAAGCCCACCGACTCCGCATGGTCCGCCGCGTATTCATGAGGCAGGAAAGTGGCGATCGAAGCCGTCTCCGTCAGGCCGAAGCCGTTGCCGACCCTGGCGTTGGGGAACGCCGCCATCAGCTTGTGCACCAGATCCGGGGGCATGGGAGCGCCACCGTAAAGCACGTATCTGACCCCTGATTTGTCCACGGCGGCGAACTCCGGCTGCATCAGCGCGTACCAGTAGAGGGCCGGGACCGAGACCACCGTCTCTATCTCGTGGGTGGAAACCGCCTCGATGAGCGCCTTGACATCCGGACCGGGGAGAATAACCAGCTTGCCTCCGTAGCCGAGCGCGGGGACCATCTGGGCGATCGCGGCCGTCACATGGAAGAGGGGTACCGTCACCAGGCTCACCGTGGGACGCCTCTCCAGCGGCACCACCCGGATCACGTTCTCCATGTTGGAGAGGAAGTTCTCGTGCGAGAGCATCGCCCCCTTGGGAAAGCCGGTGGTGCCGCTGGTGTAGAAGATCGCGGCCATGGTCTCCCGCCGCGCTCCCAGGTACCGAAGGGGCTCCCCGGACGGCAGCCGCTCGCCCGGCCGAATAACGTACTTGGCGCCCGAGTCCTCGACCACATAGGCGACCTCGCTCTCGGTGAAGCGCGTGTTGATGGGAACGACCGCAGCGCCGGCGAAGAGCGTACCGAAGAAAGCCACCACGAAATCGTTGCCATTGGGAAGCATCAGGCCAACGCGGTCACCGGGTCGCACCCCCGCTTCGGCCAGCCCGCCGGCGACTTGCTCGGCGCCGGCCACCAGCTCGGCATAGGTGAGCAGGCCCCCGCCGATCTCCTGCAGCGCCGGCGATTCGGCGTGCCCGGCCGCGGCCTCCGCAAGCAGGTGCACCAGAGACTCCGGCAGGTCCTGATAGTGAAGAACCCCGGCCTCGTCGCGATAGATTCCGGCCTCGTCGAACGGGGGCCGCTCGGAATGGATGCCTTCTAGCTCGATCACGACTGTCCTCCTGCACGACGGCCGCGCCAGGCGACGACCGGATGTGACAAATGACGTTACCGACCGGTAGCTTATAGCGCTCACCCCAGGTGGTCAAGGTGGGCCGGAACGCTCCGCCGCGCGCGGGTTTGCCCGGGGAGCAAGCGAAGCCCTCTCGAATCATTGTGGCGTCTCACCAAGAATCCGGGCTTCTTCTCGTTAGTATGTACTGAGTGAATGGCCGGCTCCAACCCGGCCGCGGACGCCAACCATTAGGGCCTCCGCATGGAAATCGAGACCGGCGGGCGCAGGCAAATGTCCGAGAACAGGGCTTCCGTGGGGACCAGGCTTACTTTGAGAGAGGTCCTCGCCCAACCATCACTGGGGCTGCGGCTCGTCACCTCCGACGAGGATGCGTTGAACCGCCTGGTCACCGGGGCCCATTCCTTCGAGATCTCACGTCCCACCCGATGGTTCTCGGCGCACTGGATCGCCCTCACCACGGGCCTGCGCCTCAAGGGCCGGCCCGCCGAGCAGAGGGAACTGGTCCGTGAGCTGCACAACGCCGGCATATCGGCGCTCGGCTTCGCTCTGGACGTCAACTTCCGCGCCGTTCCTCCCGGCCTGCTCGAGGCGGCGGAGGAGTTCGGACTGCCCGTCTTCACCGTCCCCTTCGCCACCGGTTTCGCCGAGATCATCGCCTTTGTCAATCAGGCCCTGCTCTCTCCCAACGTCAACGCGCTGCGCCGATTCGTATCGGCGCAGGACTACCTGCTCGACTCACTTCTGAGCGCCGACCCGGTTGCCGCCCTGCTGGAGCGTCTTGCCCCCTTGGTTCCCGCCGCTGTGGCCCTCTTGGAGGGAGGCGGCGGCGAGGTGCTCGCGGCCAGCGAGACCATGGACGCGCGCACGTTGGCCGAGGTTCGCGAGTGCATCGAGCGCCAGAGCCCGTCGCCGGCCACCCCGGCGGGCCGCAACGCCAAGAGGGCCGCGGAGGCCTCCGACTTCGGGGGCGCCGCGCTCACGCAGCTGATCGAATTCGACGCCGGCCACGGGCCCGGCCTTGCCCTGGCGGTGCAGCCGCCCAGCCGCCCAGCCATGTGGCTCGCCCTGGTCGGAACCGCCGATTCGGGCGAGGCAGACTTCCAGCTGGCGCTTCCACTGGTACGCTCCGCCGGCCACATGCTCTCCATCGCCCTGGAGACGCGCAGCGACCGCCTCGCCGAGAGACGGGCGCAGGAGAGGGCCCTGGTGGCAGAGGTTTGCGGCCTGCGGGCGGCCAAGGCCCCGGCGGCCAAGAGCGCCCGCCCCCAGCTCGAACGCCTCTTCTCCTTGGGCATCGATTTCAGCGCACCTGCATGGGTCGTATGCGCAGCCGCTTCGGCCGAGGTCGGCGACCCCGAGAGGGAATTCGGAGCTCGTCTCGACGAGCTGGAGAACCACCCGCCCTTGATCTGGGACACGACCGGAGAGGTGCTGGTGGCGATCGTGCAGTGCGACGAGGAGGCGCTGGCCAAAGAGCTGGGTGAACTGGCCGGCGGCCTCTACCATATCGGCGTCTCGTCGGCCTGCCAAGGCTACGCGGCCCTTCCCGGCGCCTACCGCGAGGCAAATGCCGCCTTGGCCGAGCTGCTGGCCAACCCCCGTTCGGACGCGCCCCCCGGAATGCTCCTCTTCGACGAGGCCAGCATGACCACTTGGCTGATGGCCCAGGTCGACCTGCGCAAGCTGGCGGAAAAGCAGGAGCGCCGGCGCGCCCACCTCACGGTGGAGCGCCATGCCATCGTCACGCTGCGCTCATACCTGGAGTGCAACCTGGACATCAACCTCGCCGCCGCCCAACTCGGCATACACCCCAACTCCATGCGATACCGCCTGCACAAGGTGCGCGAGACCCAGGGAGTGCGGCTCGAGGACTTCGCCGAGCTGGTCGACCTCTACCTGGCCCTCAAGCTCCTGCCCGGCGGCTGAATGGCACGAAGGCCTCCCCCGGCCGGGGGGCGGCAAGTCCGTCGCGGGCGCCACGGTGCTATCTTGGTCACAAACCCGAAGCCGAGCAAAGGGGCAACGTGACCGAGACAGCTTTCTGGCATCCCTTCGCAAACATGGCGGACGTAACCCGTAGCCGCCTCACTATTGCCGAAGCCAGCGGCAACTACGTTTACGACGATTCAGGGCGGCAGTACCTGGATGCGACCGCCTCCCTGTGGTATGCCAACGTGGGCCACGGGCGCAAGGAGATAGCCGACGCCATCAGCGCCCAGGCGGGCAAGCTCGCCGCTTATTCCACCTTCGCGGACATCACCAACGAACCGGCCGAGCTTCTGGCGGCCAAGGTGGCGGGGCACAGCCCGATGCCCGGCTCGAAGGTCTTCTTCGTCTCCGGTGGTGGCGACGCCGTCGACACCGCCGCCAAGCTGGCGCGCCGCTACTTCCACGAACTCGGCCATCCCGAGCGCCAGATCCTGGTGTCGCGGAAGGACAGCTATCACGGCACACACGGGTTCGGCACCTCCCTGGCGGGAATGCCGGCCAACCGGGCCGGATACGGGGATCTGATCAACTCCGTCGCCCAGATCGACCGCGACGATCCCGAGGACCTGGCGAGGCTGGCCGCCAACATCGGCGGCGAGCACATCGCCGCAGTCTTCGTGGAGCCGGTGATCGGGGCGGGCGGCGTGCACCTGCCCAAACCCGGCTACATCGAGCGCATCCGGGAGATCTGCACCAGCATCGGGGCTCTCCTGGTCATCGACTCGGTGATCTGCGGCTTCGGGCGCCTGGGCGAGTGGTTCGGGCCCGAGCGCTTCGGCGTGGTGCCGGACATGATCGCCTTTGCCAAAGGAATCACCAGTGGATATGTGCCCCTGGGCGGAGTGGTCGTCTCCGGCGAGGTCTCGGCCCCGTTCTTCGAGGGCAAAGGGGCGGCTTTCCGGCACGGGCCCACCTATGCCGGCCACCCGCTGGCCTGTGCCGCCGGCCTGGCAAACCTGCAGATAATGGAGCGCGAGAACCTCATAACCCGGGGCCGGACCTTGGAGGGCAGCCTGGCCGAGGCGCTCAACAGCACGCTGGACTCCCCTCTCATCAGCGAAACCCGCGCCGGGCTGGGCCTGCTGGGCGCCATCGAAGTCGAGGCGGACGTGCTGAAGGAGCGCCCGGCCACGCTGGGGCGGATCCAGATGGCCATGCGCGAGCGTGGCGTACTGGTCCGCACGCTGCTCACCTCGATCGCGGTCTCCCCTCCCCTCACCGTCACCGAGGCGGAGATCGAGCGCATCGGCAATGCCTTTGCCGACTCGCTGAAGCAGGTCGCCGCAGAGTCCTGAGTGACCCGCCGCGGCGGGTGACCCTCCAAAAGAATCCGAAAGGAGCAGCCGTGCGGGCGATACTCGTATCCAAGATCGGTGGCCCGGAGCAGCTCGTCCCGACCGAGCTGCCTGAGCGCGAGCCCGGCGCCGGCCAGGTGCGCATCCGCAACCTGCGGGCCTCGGTCAACTTCGCAGACCTGAAGGCGGTTGCCGGGAACTACCCGGTCTCCGGCATGCCCTTCGTCCCGGGCATCGACAGCTACGGCGTGATCGACGCCGTGGGCGCCGGTGTCGATGCGTCCTGGCTGGGCAAGCACGTCGTCGCCTTCGTCGATGACGGCGGCTATGCCGAGACCTCAACGGCCAGCCAAGGCCTCTTCTTCGAGATCCCGCCCGGCGTCGATCCGGACCAGGCGGGCGCCTCCCCACTGCTACTGGGTACCTGCTACGGCCTACTCACCAGAGCAGCGACGCTCAGCCCCGGCGACCGGGTGCTGGTGCATTCGGCCGCAGGCGGAATCGGGACCACCGCCATCCAGATGGCCGCCGCGTTGGGAGCCTCGACCGTGGTGGGAGTGGTCTCCAGCCCCGAGAAGGCTCCCATCGTCGAGGAGCTCGGCGCCAAGCCGGTGGTCGCGCTCGGTTCGGGCTTCGCCGATGCGGCAAAGCGAGCAGGCGGTGGGGACTTCCAGCTGATACTCAACGCGACCGGCGGCCCCACGGTGGCCGAGGATCTGGAGGTGCTGGCGCCCTTCGGGACACTGGTCGCCTTCGGGATGGCGGCTGGAGAGCCCGGAGTGGTCCGGACCGACCAGCTCCACCCATCCGGCCGCACCGTAGCCGGCTACTCCTTCGGGCTGGTGCGCCGGATGCGCCCGGACAGGGTTGCACCGATGATGGATCCTGCGCTGGCCATGCTCAGGGATGGGCGGATCCGCATGGTGATCGACTCCGTGCTGGGGCTGGAGGAGGCCGAGAAGGCGCATCGGCGCATCGCCTCCCGCGAGTCGAAGGGAAAGATACTGCTCGTCCCCTAACCCTCGGGCAGCGGCGCGCATCTGCCCTTCCCTATAATTGAGCCATGACCCAAGAGACGAGGACGCCGGTGGAGGAAATCGCCCAGGACCAGGACGGAGAACTCGTCGAGGACGACCTCGTCATCGAGGACGTCTCCATCGACGGCATGTGCGGCGTCTACTAGCCGGGCCTGCCTTGGCCAACGAACGGCTGTCACTCAACCCCCGGATCTCGGTAAGGCCGGAGTCCTTCGGGGCGCTTTGCTACAACTTTGCGA
>JAJZNF010000065.1 GCA_021847985.1 Actinomycetes bacterium
CTTCGAGGAGCGGAAGAACCCAAGAGCGCTGATGCAGGCCTTCGCGATGCTCGCTGGCCAGGATGCCTCGGCACACCTGACCATCAAGCTCTCCGGCATCAGCGCGGCCGGCTTCGTGGAGACCTCACTGGGCGAATGGGGCATCCCCAAAGAGGTGTTCTCGCAGATCTCGCTGCTGGACGCCCGACTCACCGAGGCACAGCTGGCGATGCTTTACCTGGAGGCCGACGCCTTCGTGCTGCCGAGCCGCGGCGAGGGCTTCGGTATGCCTTTCCTCGAGGCACTGGCCCACGGGATGATAGTCATCGCCCCTGAGCGCGGCGGTCACCGCGACTTCTGCCGGCCCGACAACTCCCTGCTGGTGCCTACGACCGAGGTTCCGGCAAGCGGGGCTCAGCTACCCCGCGTCTTCGTCGGTACGCGTTGGCTGGATGTCGACCCCTCCGCGTTGGCTGGGGTAATGGCGTCGGTCCGGCCCGGCATAGCGGCGACCGAAATGCAGATTCGGGCGGCCCGGTCAGCGGCCGAATGGAACTCGGGGGCAACGGAGGCTGCGGTGGCGCTATGGCGGGAAAAGCTCGGGACCCAGGCGGGGATCAAGTCCAAGAGCCATGAGGAGTGGGCCGGGTAGGATTCGAACCTACGTAGGCTGAGCCGGCAGATTTACAGTCTGCTCCCTTTGGCCTCTCGGGCACCGACCCACAGTGTGCGGAATAGCCTATATGAGCGTGCCAACTTTCGATGTCGTCTCAGAGGTCAACCTCCAGGAAGTTAGAAATGCCGTTGACCAGGCCAACCGTGAGGCCTCAACGCGCTTCGACTTCAAGGACACGGACTCAAAAATCGAGTTCACCGAGAAGGAACTTCACCTCTCCTCGGCCTCCGAGGACCGCCTGCGCGCCTTGGTGGTCGTGCTGGAGGAGAAGCTCGTCAAGCGTGGAGTCTCACTCAAGTCTCTCGAGCGCGGTGAGATCGTTGAGGGTTCGCGTGGCTCCGCCCGCCAGACCATCAAGCTGGTCGCCGGAATCTCCACCGAGAAGGGCAAGGCGATCAACAAGCTCATAAAAGAGCTGAATCTGAAGGGCGTCGCGGGCTCGATCCAAGGAGATGCCGTCCGCGTCTCCGGGAAGAAGCGGGACGACCTCCAGGCGGCGATCCAGAAGCTGAAGGAAGCCGACTTCGGCATTCCCCTCCAGTTCAACAACTTCCGAGACTGAGCACAGGCCGGACGGAGGCCGTTTGCAGGCATCCGCACCGGCATCCTCCGAGTACACAAAAAAGGGCCCGCAACGCTCGGCGGCTCGAAAAGCGGGCGATCCTCGGCAATCCCTAAGTTCGAGCACGCAAGCACCGAGCGCAGCACCCGGAATACAGGACAGGACCAGGTTCGCGCTCGCCGGTGCCGGGCACGGAGAGATCAGCCCCCGCCGCGCCTAGTAGTAGCCCGAATGCATATAGACGCAGGGGATCCCGTTGGCCTGGAACATCTCCACGTTACGAGAGTCGTCTTCGAAAGCCAGAACCGGGACCAGTCCGGCCTCGCGGATCCCGACAATCTCGCGAGCCTTGAAATCGCGTGCGGCGGCATAGTCGCCGTAGTCGCGCATTATCAAGAGGTTCCAGCGCAGCTGATAGCGGCCGAGCCAAGCGATGGTCGCGTCCATCACCGAGACGGGGCGACCGGTGAGCAGGACGATCGAGTAGCGGTCGTCTATGACGTGAAGAAGCCTTGCGGCCTCCTCGATCAGGGGATCCTCATTGCAGCGCTCGAAGAATGCGTCCCAATCCGGCCGCACGCCCTTGAGGAAGTGCTGCCGCGCGGAGGCGTCAGCGAGCACCCCGTCGATGTCGAAGACCACAACCTCGCCCTCCGGGAGGCGGCCATCCCTGGTCGCCCAGTTCGAGCGGGCAACTCTCCGGCTCGTGGCCAACTGACCCCCCTCGGTTACGGGCGCCCCTCCACCACGGGCCCCCTGCCTCCGATTAGCTTATAGTTGGGCATCAGGGGGGCAAGAGATCGGAAGGGCAGCCTGAGCGCAATGGTAGAGCCGGGTCCGGTCAGGAACGGGCGGATGGTGCCGACGGAGCCTGTCAACTACGGTGAACAGCTGCCCTGCCCGCGCGAAGCCGCAGTCGAGGTGCCGATCGGCCACCGGGTCATCGTGGCATCGGAGCTTTTCATCGGCCGTTTCCCCGGCAGGCCCAGGCCCGAACTGGAGCGATTCGGCGCCTATCTGCGCACCGTGGAGGGCCCGGGACTCATAATCTTGGCCGGCAACTTCTTCGACCTTCTCTATCCGCGGCACAAGCCGAGCATCTCCGACCTCGTCACCGAACACAAGTACTTCTTCGACGAGCTTCGCCACCTCGTGGACGATCGAGGCTTCACGATCTGTGTGATTCCCGGGAGCCGTGACGCCGCACTGGCCTACGACGACGACCTGCGGCGGCAGCTATCCGAGGCCACGGGAGCGCGCTTCGGCCTGGCCTTCCATCTCCTGATCGAGACGACCACGGGACGCTCGGAAGTGAAGGTCACCTCCGGCCGCGAGCTCGATGAACGCAGCGCCCCCTTTGATCCCTACTCCCCTTCCGACACCCCGTTCGTGCATCACCTGGTCGGCGAGATCGTTCCCAACATCGCCAGCAAGGCGCCGTGGCTCGAAGGAATCGACCTCGCGATCGACTCGGGATCGATATCCCGGTTCATAGGCTCACGCCTCTTCTATCGCCGCGCGATGCGCTACTTCCCCTTGGTGATCGTCCCCCTGCTGGTGGCGTTCCTCATCAAGCTGCCCTTCATCCTCGCACTGCCGCCGCTGGCCGAGCTGCGGGCGCGGGTCTTTTCCGCCGCCCCGCTGATGC
>JAJZNF010000097.1 GCA_021847985.1 Actinomycetes bacterium
GCTGCTCATCGACAAGATCCGTCAGACCAGGTCCAACGCGGACTTCCTCGGCGAGATCGCCAAGAGCCCCAACATCTAGTCATCCCGGCGGCGGCAGGCCGCCCGTCTATACTCTCTAAGGCTATGAAAGCTGATATACATCCCAAGTACATGGAAACGCGGGTCGTTTGCTCTTGCGGCAACACCTTCGTGACCCGTTCCACCAAGGCTGAGCTCCACGTCGAGCTCTGCAACGAGTGCCATCCCTTCTACACCGGCAAGCAGAAGCTGGTGGACACCGGCGGCCGTGTCGAGCGCTTCCAGCGCCGCTACGGCGTCCGCCGCGGCGCTTCCAACTAGCAATCCGCCAACCCTCCCCGTTGAGGGGAACCCTCGGACTATGACCGCAGCCGACTCCACGAGCGAAGCCTTCGACAGGGTGGCCGCGGCTATCGTTGCGGCGCGGGGCGCCGACGATGCTCGCAAGCTTGTCGTCGCGCCCGGCCGTGCCGGTTTTGCGATGTTCACCAGCGGATCCGTGCTGCATGCCGTGCTATCTCCGGCGCAGCCGCTGGACGCCACCGGCCTTCTTCTTCATGCTGTGCGTGCCGGGGCCGAGCGCATCAGCGTCTCGGTCCTCGCGCTCCAGACGGGGGCGCGCCTGCGCTCCCAGGCCGAGGCCCTCGCCGGCGTCCTCGCCCACCAGCTCTCCTGCTTCAACCTCGACACCACTGTCGAGTTGGTTCCTTCGGCCTCGGAGTCGATACCGGCGGAGGCCCGGCCGACGCTGGAGGCCCGCGTCGGCCCTCCTGATCTCGCGGGCCCAGAAGACGCGTGGCTGCATCGCGAGGATCTGGTGAGCAGATACGGCCAGATGTTCCTCGAGCACATGGGCATCCCCTACGCCAAGGTGGAGGGGGAGCCGCCAAGGCTGCGCCCCGGCGTCTCCGAGGCGGAGAACGAGCTGCTGGAGGCCGCCGATCCGCGCTCGGAGCACTTGAACGCGACGCTGGAGCGGGTGCGGACCACCATCCAGGAGAAGCGCACCTCGGGGGGCTACGACCCCATCGCGGTGGAGCTGAGGTCGCGTTGGCTGGCCGCCGAGTTGCTTTCCCAGCCGGAGGTGCTGGGGGCGGAGTCAGTCGAGCGTGTGGACGTGGTGCGCTTCGGCGCCCGGGGCGTTTACCCGTTCGGCGACATGTCGCCGGTCAGGGGCGGCTTCTGGGGAACCACCCGAGATGCCGAAGACTTCTTGTTGGCACGCGCCGGGGATCGCGCCGTGCTCTGGGGAGTTGCCGCGTCGATGGATCCGGCAGCCGTGGTTCGAGCCGCCGAGGTGGCCGCGACATTGAGTCCGCGTGTGCCGGGTGTGGAGGTGGCGTTGGCGATTTCCACCCGTGGACTTGCGATTCCGTATCTTTCGGAGCTGGCCGCGCTCGCCCGGCACGGCGCCGGCGTGGTGGTCCTTTCCGATCCCTCCTACGGGCCGCTGGTTGCGAAGGGGTGAGCAATGGACATTGAAGACAGGGTTGCGAATCTAGAGAACGAGTACGCGCGAGTGGTGGACGAGCTTGCCGACCCTGCCGTCTACGCCGACCAGAAGAGGTTCAAGGAACTGTCGCGCCGGCACAAAGAGCTTGAGGTGATCGTCACCACCAATCGGGAGTTGAAGGCGGTCGCAGCGGATCTGGGGGCGGCGGCCGAGCTGGCCGAGATGGCCGGTCCGGAGGATCTTCCTTCCGTTCAGGCGGAGATCGACTCCTTGCGCCACCGGCAGAGCCAGCTCGAGGAACAGATGGAGTTCGCGCTCCTACCTCGCGATGCCAACGACGGCAAGAACGTGATCGTGGAGATCCGGGGCGCCGAAGGTGGCGAGGAGGCGAACCTGTTCGCCAAGGACCTCTTCGACATGTACATCCGCTTCGCCGATCGCATGGGCTGGAAGTGGGAGGTCATCGGCTCCGATCCATCCGAGCGAGGTGGCTTCAACGAGGTGACCCTGCTCGTGAAAGGGGATGACGCCTGGAGGCGCCTCAAACACGAAGCCGGCCCGCACCGCGTCCAGCGGGTGCCGGTGACCGAGTCCCAGGGTCGCATCCACACCTCCTCTGCGACGGTTACGGTGCTGCCCGAGGCGGACGAGGTGGACGTGGTCATCGACCCCAACGACCTTCGCATCGACGTCTACCGGTCCACGGGGCCGGGCGGCCAGTCGGTCAACACCACCGACTCCGCGGTGCGAATAACCCACCTTCCCACCGGCATCGTGGTGGCCATGCAGGATGAGAAGAGCCAGATCCAGAATCGGGCCAAGGCCCTCCAGGTCCTGCGCGCGCGTCTCTTGAAGGCCGAGCAGGATCGTCAGGCCGAGGCGCTCTCCTCCACCCGGCGCAGCCAGGTCGGTGGCGGCGGACGCAGCGAGAAGATTCGCACCTACAACTTCAAGGAGAACCGGGTGACCGATCATCGCATCGGCCTCACGCTCTACAAGCTCGACCGCATACTCATGGGTGAGCTGGACGAGATCTCCGACGCCCTCCTGCTCGACGAGCGCTCCCGGCAGCTGGCCGCCGAAGCCGGATGAGACGCGGCCCCAGGGCCGAGGCATGAAGCTCATCGACCTGGCGCGCCGCCACGCCAGGAATTTCGGAGGCATGACCCCCGCCATCTGGGTGGTCGCCGAGCTCGCCGAGACCAGCTACGAGCGGGTGGTCGCCGGATCCCAGGACGCCTCGCGCGACGTCGTCGCCAAGGCAGCCGAGCTGGCCAAGCGTTACCAGGGGGGCGAGCCCTTGCAATACCTGCTCGGCCACTGGAGCTTTCGGGAGCTCGACCTCGTTACCGACGTCAGGGCGCTGATCCCTCGCCCGGAGACCGAGATGCTGGTTGACATAGCCCTCGAGCTGGTCGGCAAGAGCGTGGGCTATGTTGCCGCCGATCTCGGAACCGGAACCGGGGCGATCGGGATCTCGCTCGCGGCCAGCGGTCGCTTCTCGCTCGTTTACATGACCGACGCTTCCGCCGAGGCCCTCTCGCTCGCCGCCCAGAACGTACAGCGAAACATACGCGTCGTAAAGGGAGCGGTCTTCTTGAGCCGCGGATCCTGGTTCGCGGCCCTGCCCGACTCGGCCAAGGGCCGGCTCGACCTCGTCGCGTCCAACCCGCCCTACATACCCAGCGCCGCCGTATCCGGCCTCGACGAGCGGGTGCTCTACGAGCCGCGCTCGGCGCTGGACGGCGGCCCCTCCGGCATGAACTGCCTGTTCCAGATACTGTCCGGAGCCCCCGACTATCTGCGCCGCGGAGGTTCGGTGGTGCTCGAGATCGGCGAGGAGCAGGGGGAGGTCTTGGCGGAGGTTGCGACCTCCTTCGGCTACGAAAGGACCTCGGTGCGTCCCGACCAGGCCGGGCGGCCGCGCTTCTTCAGCGCCCGCTGGATGGGCTGATCGCCCACGCCGCGGGCATTATGGGCCGTGTCCCGGCGTTGAGGCATTTGGAGCTGCGGTTTCGCGGGCACGGGCCGCGTCACAGCCGCTCCGTAGGATGTGACGCCATGCAGATCTTGACCCGTCCCGGCTCTACGATGACCCGTCCACAGGTTGCGCGGCGCGCTCCGCTCCTGCATGCCGGGACCGTGGGCGCCGGGCACCGGCTCGGCCGCACCTGCCACGTCGTGGACATCGAGAACCTGGTCGGGCAGCCCGAGAACGGCGAGCGCCATAGGCCGGCCGTCTTCTCGCGGCGCGCGCACGAGCTCTCGATCGCCTACCGCTCGAAGTGGGTGGATTCAAGCGACCTGGTTTACGTGGGATGCGACGCGGCCCTGATGCTCGAGATGCTCATGGAGTGGGAGGAGTACTCGGTTCGCTTCGGTAGGGGAGCCGACGGTGCCGACCGGGCTCTGATCAACGTTGTCGACATCGACGCCGTGGCGCGCAGCTGTGACGTGCTGCAAATAGCCTCAGGCGACCATGCTTTCGCGGACCTCGCGGCCCGTGGGCGCTCGCGCGGACTCTATGTCCGTGTGGTGAGCCGCTCCGACTCCCTCTCGGCCGCCCTTCGCCGCAACTCCGACGGCGTCTACATCTTCGCCTGAGCCGTCCAAAGCCCGCTCGGGTCCACGCTCGGCCCCTCGGCGGCGGCCGGGATTGGATTTAGCCCGGCAATGGAGTGCCGGCCGCGCTTATATGGAGCATATTCGCGGCGTTATCGTCGGGTGGGGCGAGTGATCCATGGGTCAGCAGCAGCGACAGCAGGCGGCAACCGGTGAAGCTGAGAGCGCGGTTCTCTCCCATTTTGGTTACAAGCAGGACCTGCGTAGGACTCTGCGCTTCTTCGCGCTCTTCGGCATCTCGTTCTCGGTCATATCCATTACCACCGGCATTTTCCTGAGCTACCGTGTGGCGCTGGCCAACTTCGGGCCGGCCAGCGTCTGGGAGTGGCTGCTGGTGGGGGCCGGGCAGCTACTGGTGGCGTTGGTGGTGGCGGAGCTCGGTACGCGCATCCCGCTGGCCGGGTACGCATACCAGTGGAGCGCACGCCTGGTCGGGCCGACCTACGGCTGGTACGTGGGCTTCTTCGGGCTCCTTTACATGACCGTCGGCGGTGGCGCCATCTTTCTCCTGGTCGGCTCGCCCCTCCTTCTCTCGGAGTTCGGGATCGTCAACCCCTCCGGGCATCTGGTGCTGGCCGTGACGCTTGTCATCATGCTGGTGCCCATGATGCTGAACATCGTCTCGGTCCAGCTGGCGGCAAAGGTCAATTCCGTGGCCGTGGCCACCGAGATCGTGGGGACCGTGGTTTTCGGTGTCCTGCTGCTGGTCCTGTGGGGGATGCACACCAAGGCGTCTTCCTACGGGGTTGGAATCCTCGCCAACACCTCAAGCACCGTCCACAATCCCGTCTGGTACTCGATGGTTCTGGCCGGCATCTTGGGCATGTACACCCTGGTCGGCTTCGAACTCGCGGCCGACCTGGCCGAGGAGGCGGTGGACGCCCGTCGCAACGTGCCTAGGGCCGTGCTCTTCGCCGTCGGCGGCTCGGTGGTGCTTGGCTTCGTCGCTCTGCTCGGGTTCACGGTGGCGATCCCTTCCATTCGCTCGGTCGAGTCCACCAACCTGCCTCTCCTGGTCATAGCCGAGTACTGGCTTCCCGGATGGCTGGTGAAAGTGTTCGTCGCGTTCGTGGTCTTTTCGATGTTCTCGATCAGCGTGGTTGGGGCGGCGGCCCAGGCACGCCTGGTCTTCGCCCTTGCCCGTGACAACATGCTTCCGTTCTCGCGTTTCTTCTCGCGAATCCACGCCGGCACCAGGACGCCGGTGGCGGCGCTGGTGGTCTTCGGCGTGGTCGACATCCTCTTCACCGTCTTCGGCTACCTGCAGTCGAACAGCTTCGACACCTTGGTCGGCGCGACCGCCATCATCCCCTTCATCATCTATTTCCTGATCACCGTGGCGTACGCGTTCAAACGCGGGGCCCTTGAGGCCATACCCGGGGCCTTCTCGCTGGGCCGCTTCGCCAAGCCCGTCATCGGCCTGGTCCTGGCCTGGTCCGCCGCGGCGATCCTTTCCCTCTCCCTTCCCTCCGCGTTCCGTCTTTCCGACGGGATCGTGGTGGTTAGCCTCGTCCTTGCTTCGCTCTGGTACTTCCTGGCCCTGCGCCGCCGGCTGGCGGCCGGCTCGGCCGGGGTCGCACCGATCGAGAGCTACGCCGAGGAGTGAGCGGTAGCGGTCCCCGTCGGGACGGGGCGGGCGGAGTTGGGATTGGGGGCCCGGGAGGGCCACGCAGAAGGAGGCGGGCACGGATGGCGGAATCCGAGAGTCAGGGCGCGGGGTCGCTGGAGGACTACTTCTACCCCTATCGCGACCGCTATGCGACGTACCGGTCCATACCCGACCAGGGCGTGGCGCGCGAGGAGATCATCTCTGTGATCACCGATATGGCCCAGTCCGAAGACAAGATCGGCGACGAGGGCAAGTGCTCGGGGTCGATCTACTCGGGGGATCACGAGCACTACCGCTTCCTTTCGCGCGTCTTCGAACACTTCGCGCACGCCAACGTGCTGCAGCGGGACATGTATCCCAGCGCCACCAAACTCGAAGGCGAGATCGTCTCCATGACGCTCGGCCTGATGGGGGGCGCGAGCCGCAACGGCGAGGCATGCGGCGTGCTCACCTCCGGTGGCAGCGAATCCCTCATGTCGGCGCTCTTTGCCTATCGGGAGTGGGCGCGCGAGGAGAAGGGCGTAACCGAGCCGGAGGTGATCATCCCCAACTCCGCGCACGTGGCGATCGACAAGGGCGGGCATTACTTCGGCGTCAAGGTGCTGCGCGCCCCCTTGGGCCCCGACTTCCTCGTCGACCTGGACTGGGTGGCGAGCCATATAACCCCGAACACCATCGCGCTCTTCGGCTCGGCGGGGAGCTATCCCTACGGCCTGGTGGATCCCATCGCCGAACTGGGCCAGCTGGCCGTGCGTCACGGGATAGGACTGCACGTCGACGGGTGCCTGGGGGGATTCCTCCTTCCCTTCGGACGAATGCTGGGACGGGACATACCCGCCTTCGACTTCAGCGTCGAGGGGGTCACCTCCATCTCCGCCGACACCCACAAGTACGGCTACGCCTTGAAGGGAACCTCGGTGCTCATGTACGCCAACCGCGACCTGCGCCGACGCCAGTACTTCACCTACCCGGACTGGCCGGGCGGGCTTTACCTTTCCCCCGGCATGGCCGGTTCCCGTTCCGGTGGTCTCATCGCCGCCACCTGGGCGGCGATGGTGTCATTGGGCGTCGAGGGCTACACGCGCATCGCGGACGCGATCTTTACTGCGGCTGACAAGCTGATCGAGGGGATACGGTCCGAAGAGGGGATAAGGCTTTACGGGGACCCCACCTTCCTGGCGGCGTTCGGCTCGGACGAGTTCGACATCTTCTTGGCGAACGACTTTCTGGCCGGCCAAGGCTGGAGGCTTAACGGGCTGCAGCTCCCGCCCGGGCTGCATTTCTGTGTGACCAGGCCCAACACCTATCCCGGAGTGATGGAGTCGTTCCTTGAGGACCTGGCCGGCGCCGTCCACTTCGCCCGGCTTCCCGGGCACGGCCCGGCCTCGAGCGGGGCTCTCTACGGCCTGGCCGGCACGCCCGAGGGCAACCAGGCGGTGGACGGCCTGCTCACCGGCGCACTGGACGCCTACTACGAGCCCGGCCCCGGCGGTGAAGCCTGATGAGCTCGGGCGGGGGCGCGGCTCTGGCCGTCGACCTGGGCACCGGCGGGTTGAAGGTCGGGATCTACGACGCCCGAGGTGCCCTGATGCGGGCGGCAACGGCGGAGATCCCGACCGCATACGGCCCCGGCGGTGCCGCCACCCAGGACGCGGACGGCTGGTGGAGCCGGATCGTTTCCGTGGTGGCTTCTTTGACTGCGGCGACCGGGCTGGGGCCGGAGGTGCGCGCCGTCGCATGCACGGGCCAGTGGGCGTCCACAGTCCCGGTCGACGCCCAAGGGAACGTGGCCGGCGATTGCCTGCTCTGGATGGACATCCGGGGAGGGGACCTGGCGGCCGCCCGCATCGGAGGCAGGGCGGCGGGCTACAACGCCTCCCGGGCGCTGCGCTTCATCCGCAAGAGCGGGGGTGCGCCTTCGCGCTACGGCGCCGATCCGGTAGGGCATATCCTCTTTCTGGAGGAACGCCTGCCTGAGGTGGCAGACAGGGCCTGCTGGTACCTGGAGCCGGTCGACTTCCTGACCATGAGGTTCACCGGCAGGGTGACCGCGACCGCCGCCTCCATGACGGCCGCCTGGCTCACCGATAACCGGCGCCCAGGCGCACTCGTGTACGACGCCGAGCTGGTGGGCCTGGCCGGCGTTCCCGGAGCCAAGCTGCCCCCGCTCGTGCCGGTGGGATCGGTCGTGGGCACGGTGCTTCCGGATGTGGCAAGCGCCATGGGGATCGCCGACGACGCCAGGGTGGTGACGGGGCTTCCCGACCTGCACACCGCGGCTCTCGGGTCGGGGGCCACCCGGCGCGGGGAGCTGCACCTCTGCCTCTCCACGACATCGTGGATCTCCGCGCCCGCAGCCAAGAAGAAGACCGACTTGCTGCATTCGATCGCCACCGTCCCGGGAGTGGCCGAGGGCGAGTATCTAATCGCCGACAACCACGAGACCGCGGGAGAATGCCTCGACTGGCTGCGCGTCTCGCTGGTCGCTCCGGGCGACGGGCTCGGGCCCGCCGGATTCGACCCTACGTTCCCCGAGCTTGACCGGCTGGCCGAGACGGCAAGCGCGGGTTGCGGCGGGGTCATCTTCACCCCATGGCTGGCCGGGGAGCGCTCCCCGGTGGACGACCGGCGGGCCCGGGCAGGCTTTCTGGGGATCTCGCTCGCCACCACCCGAGCCGAGATCGTGCGCTCTGTGTTGGAGGGGGTCGCCTACTCGAATCGCTGGCTGTACGAGCCCGTGCGCCGGTTCCTGTCTTCCAAGCCGCAGTCCCTCCGCATCTTGGGCGGAGGCGCCTCCTCGGACCTATGGTGCCAAATGCATGCGGACGTTCTCGGCCTGCGGGTGGAGCGGGTGGAGGAGCCGGTCTTTGCGAACCTGCGGGGCGCGGCGCTGATGGCCATGGTCGGCACAGGCATGATCGGCCGCGAGGAGGCGAGGGGAGCGGTCCGGGTGGAGGCCACCTTCGTTCCGGATCCTTCGCGGGCCGCCGTGTACGGGGCCAACTACCGGGTGTTTTCGAAGATTTACTCCCGCCAGAAGCCCCTCTTCGCGGGACTCGAGGCGGCAAGGGAAGCCGGCGCCTGAACCGCAGGGCGGCGTTGGCGCAACCCCGTCTTTCGGTTCAACTCTTGGGCACGAGGAATTTCCCGATCACCGGCAGTTCCCAGAAAGATTCCGCCCGGGCGATGGCCATGGCCACCTGCGCCAGGTTCTCCGGAGTGTCGAAGACGAGATAGCGGGGGAGCCACTTCGGGTTGAACTTGGAGTTGAAGCGCCAGAGGCTCTCGATCTGCATTGTGTCCGAGAGGCGGCGCAGGAACCAGCGCTCAAGTCTGGCCTGCACGTTCTCCTCGGCTTCGCCGGCTATGACCGCGCGCATGGTGGCGAAGTTGAGGCTGAGGGCGGAGTAACCGGTCTCGCGCAGATGCTTGATGGTGGCGACCACCATCAAGTCGGTGAGCCCGTTGGGATGATCGCCCAGGTCGCGGCGCATCAGGTCGAGCGAGAAGCCGTTTATGCCCGGTGAGGGGACCCACTGGCAGAAGCCGACCACGCTCCCCTCGGGCCCGTAGCACACGGTGAGCATCAGCCCGGTGTCCCGGGGATCCAGGAAACGGCCGAGCGTCATGGAGAAGCCGCGCTCCACCCCGCCTCTCCGGCTCCGGGTCAGGACGTCAAGAAGTTCGGAGCGCAGGGGCTCCGCCACCTTCGACGGGTCCAGGAACTCGACCCTGTAGCCGTAGTTGCGCATGCGGTTCACCGCCTGGCGCAGGCTCTTGTTGCGCTTGCCGTCCAGGCGGAAATCCTCCACCTCCACCACGGCCTCGTCGCCGATGTACATGGAGTGCAGACCGTCCGCCGCGTAGACGGGCAGCCACTTGTCGCCCGCTCCCAGCACGCTGAGAGCCCAGCCCTTGGAGGAGGCGAAGCGCATGAACTCCTTCCATGCCTGGCGAGCGGTGGCCTCGGGGCCGATTGGATCCGGCGAGACGAGGGCCACGCTGCCGATCACCGCATAGGCGATGACGGTGTCGTAGGCGACGTAAAAGCTCTTGTCGTCCCTGAGCGCGAAGTAGTCGAGGGTCGAGGACGAGTAGCGCCTGACGATCTCGGCCGGTGCCAGGCTGGCGCGGCCGGGAAGATGGATTCTGCCGATGCCGGCTTCCACGACCGGGCGGAAGGCGCGGAAGATCAGCAACGCGAAGAGCGCCAGCGAAGCGTACCCCAACGCGGGTGAGAGGAAGTCGTCGATCACCGAGGGGAGAGTGATGCTGCTGATGCCTATCATGCGTTCGAGAACCGCCATGAAGCTGGTACCCAGTCCCAGGCCGCTGTGGCGCTCGAAGAACAGTAGATCGAGCTGCAGTGTGATGGTGCCACCCACCAGTATCAGCAGCCAGCCGATGGGGATCCACAGAAGGCCCCGCGCAAAGGGGGTGCGGTTGGAGGGGGCGCTGAAGGCCCCGCGGTTGGCGAGCAGGTAGATGAGCACGATGACCAGCAGCGCCGACTCCTCGAAGTCGCCACCCTTCAAGAGGTTGGTGGCAACCGAGATGACCGTCAGCACCAAGGTCAGCAGGTAGGCCAAGCGCTGGCCACGCCTCAAGCCGCTGGCCAGGGCAAGAAGGCCCACCGCCCCCATGGCGGTGAGGGCGTTGGCGGTCTCGCTGACCGCGATGGGCAGGAACTCCCTCAGGAACCCGAGGCGGCCGCGCAATGGAGGGGTGAGCGCGGAGACCAGGTCTATGAATCCGACCATGAAAACCGCCGCGGCGGCCAGGCGCCGCGCCCGCTGATGTCTGCCGGGCCTGTCGTCGGCCTCGGCGTAGTCCTGCCCATCCGGATAGGAGGCGAGGATGCGCAGCCCATGGGTGTTGTCCATGGTTCCCACCGAGAAGATGCGCTCCACCAGGCTCTCGGCCGGACGCTCCTCGCTTTGGGAGTAGAGGCGGACCCGTATCTTTGCGCCGGGCTGGAGCTCGACCCAGGTGCACTGCATCAAGGGCACGAAGACGCTGGGCAGGCCCAGCCTCGCCGGCTTCTCCCGGTAGCAGCTGCTGATGGAGCCGGCGACCGCGAAAAAGCCGTTGGTCAGATCCGCCAGCTCGGCGCGCAGGCTGTTCCCCGATATAACGCCGAAGCTCCCCTTCTCCAGCTCCTCCATGGCCGCAACGCGTGCCGCGATGTTGGCTCCCGCGGCCCCACCCACGCCCGGCCTCAGGTCCTCGACCAGCCCGGTGTAGATTCGCCGCGCCACCCAAGTCGTCAATATCAGCACCACGAGGGCGTCGACGACCGTGGCGATCCCCGCCGCCTGTATCAGGGGCGCTGCGCTGAAGACTCGTGCACGCAGGTGGGAAAGCGGGGGGAGTGCGAGGATGAAGGGCAGCTTGATCAGGAAGGCGACCAGCAGTGGCACGATGACCAGGGGAAGATAGCGCATCGCGCGGCGATAGAAGAGGCGCGAGCCTACGAAGCGGGAGATCGCCCCGGAGTCGATCGCGAGGTCGATCCCGTCCAGCCACGGCGCCTTGCTGGCGATGTTCGGCACGATCTCGCCCACCAGGTGATGGACGAAGGGCGTGTCGGAAGGGGAGTAAGGGTCCATAGGGGAACTGCGCTCGTCGAGCTCCCGGCCCGAGGACACCCTGACTTCCGATCTGCCCGTGGTCGTCTCGATCAGGAGGCGGAAGGTGAGGGCGAAGCGAGCGCCCGTCGCCTCGGCGAGCTGCCGCCGCAGGTCGTCGTCGTAGGCCAGTGCCGCGTCGCGGCTCCCAGGGACTATGCAGATGGAGAAGCCCCGATCGTCGACGAGGTGGCGGAGCTCGTCGAAGAAGTACTTGTGCTCGGTGACCAGGTCGGAGATGCTCGCCTTGTGGCGCGGGTAGAGCAGGTCGAAGAGGTTCCCGGCCACGACGACCAGTCCCGGACCCTCGACGGTGCGCAGGTAGGAGGCGAATCTCTCCAGTTCCGGGCGTGGCCTGCCGGGGAAGCGGCCTATGAAAAGCTCCGATGCCACTATCACCCGGTGCCCGATGGGTACCTCGACCGCGGCTTCGCGCGGGCAGGGCAGCCGGCCACCGTAGCTGACAGGCTCCGCCGGCGCCATCCGCCCGTCGCTGGCCGGACCCGGCTCTACCATTGCGTTCAGGCTGCCTTTCCGATCTCTCACCCCGTGATGCCCAACTATAAGCTAATCGGAGGCAGGAACCCCGTGGTGGAGACGCGCTCGGGGCCGAAAGGGGCGAGTTGGCCAAGAGCTCGGCAGGTTCGCACTCCAATTGGGCGACCAGGGATGGCCGTCTCCCGGAGGGGGATGTGGTGATCTTCGACATCGACGGCGTGCTTGCCGACGCCTCCGCGCGCCAGCACTTCCTCAAGGGCGTGCGGCCGGACTGGAACGCCTTCTTCGAGCGCTGTCATGAGGATCCCTTGATCGAGGAGGCCGCCAGGCTTCTGCACGTCATAGACGGCCGCTATCCGATCGTCCTGCTCACCGGCCGCCCCATTTCGGTGATGGACCTGACCATCTCCTGGCTCGGCCGATATCAGCTGCGATGGGACCTTCTGATCTTGCGCGACTACGGAGACTACGCCGCAGCGCGTGATTTCAAGGCGCGTGAGACGGCGCGTCTTCGCGAGGCCGGCCTGGTCCCGGTTCTCGCTTTCGAGGACGACGCGCGCAATGTGGAGATGTTCCAGGCCAACGGGATCCCCTGCGTCTATGTGCATTCGGGCTACTACTAGCGGCCGAGGGGACCCGGTCCACGATGCGCCCGGGCATGGCCCGGACAAGACCTTGGGCATCCATGCCGCGCGGCGGCCGAAGATGGCCGCTGTTATCGAGACGATGGTCGAGGTCAACTTCCCCGATGAGCGGATGTCCCGACCCACCGGCCGGGCCCCTTAGTCACGGAAGTTGTTGAACTGAAGAGGGATGCCGAAGTCGGCTTCCTTCAGCTTCTGGATCGCGGCCTGGAGGTCGTCGCGCTTCTTCCCGGAGACGCGCACGGCATCTCCCTGGATGGAGCCGGTGACGCCCTTCAAGTTCAGCTCCTTGATGAGCTTGTTGATCGCCTTGCCCTTCTCGGTGGAGATTCCGGCGACCAGCTTGATGGTCTGGCGGGCGGAGCCGCGCGAACCCTCCACTATCTCACCGCGCTCCAGAGACTTCAGCGAAACTCCACGCCTGACGAGCTTCTCCTCCAGGACGACCACCAGGGCGCGCAGGCGGTCTTCCGAGGCCGAGGAGAGGTGAAGCTCCTTCTCCGTGAACTCGATTTTTGAGCCGGTGTCCTTGAAGTCGAAGCGCGTTGAGGCCTCACGGTTGGCCTGGTCAACGGCGTTTCTGACTTCCTGGAGGTTGACCTCTGAGACGACATCGAAAGTAGGCACGCTGATATAGGATATTCCGCACACTGTGGGTCGGTGCCCGAGCGGCCAAAGGGAGCAGACTGTAAATCTGCCGGCTCAGCCTACGTAGGTTCGAATCCTACCCGGCCCACTCCTCCTCGATCTCGAAGCGGCTCCCGCCTAAGCGCCAAGCTTCTCCCGCCACAGTGCCGCCACGGCGTTCCTGGCCCGCGCGTTCCATTGTGCCGCCGACCGCGCGGCCCGCATCTGCAACTCGGTCGCCGCTGCGCCGGCCGGAATCGAGGCCATCGCCTCCGCAAGCGCGGATGGGTCGACCTCCAGCCAACGCGTTCCGGCGAAGACACGTGGCAGCTGGTGCCCACTGGCCGGCACCTCGGATGCCGGCACCAGGACGGAGTTCTCAGGGCCGCAGAAGTCCCGGTGACCACCGCGCTCGGGTGCGATGACCACCATCCCGTGAGCGCTTGCCTCCAGGAAAGGTAGCCCGAAACCTTCGCCCCGGCTGGGCAGGACGAAGGCGTCGGCCTCCAGGTAGAGCATGGCCAGCTGCGCCTCGGTCATGCGGGCGTCCATCAGCGAGACCCGGGAGAACACCGCTGCGGGGATGCCCCAGTCGCGCAGGGAGATCTCCACGAAGCCGGCCGGGGTTATGCCGGAGAGCTTGATGGTCAGGTGTGCTGAGGCGTCCTGGGAGGCGAGCATGGCGAAAGCCTTCATCAGCGCTCGCGGGTTCTTCCGCTCCTCGAAGTTGAAGACCGAGAGGAAGCGGCCGGCGAAGCCTCGCGACGCCCGCCAGGCGCTTATCCGCTCCGGTTCGGGCAGCTGGTGCAGGAAGGGCGGAACGACACGGAGCTTTTCGGCGGCCACCCCGGCATCGGCCAGCAGCTCGCGATCGAAGCCGGACATGGTCCACACCTCATCGAAGTTTTCGATCGTCCGGACGTATCCCTGCCCCAGCCCTCGGCTCTCGAAGGTGGTCCGTAGCACGCGGAGCTTGGCGGGAGGCCAGGGCTGCGGTTCCTTTAGCCAGCCCACCGGGGCGTCCATCACGGAGATGTCCCAGCCGGCCGCGGTGTCGCCAGGCCAGCGAAACCGCGGCCCTTGGCCGAGGTCGACAGTGTGCAGGTGCCCGCGATCGCCGGTCTCGACCGCCGCGGCGAGGGACTTGGTGGCCACGGCAAAGCCGGACGAGCCGGTGAAGAGCCCCGCGTAGAGAACCTGCTTTGGCTTCGGCATCTGACGGGGCGGATTCAGCGCGCCCGTGACGTCCTCGCGCATACGCCTCGCCACGACGACCACGTCCAAGGGGACTATCGGGGCCAGCCAATCGAAAGAGGTCTCCAGAGCCGAAAATCCCGCCTCCCAGAGCAGCGCCTTCAAGACGGCCGGAGGGTAGGGGCGGATATGGGTCGGATCAAGCCAGAAGATCTCGCTGTTCACCGAGTCCAGCTTGAAGTTCGGCGTCTGTATGACGATGGTCCCGCCTTCGGAGACCAGGCCTGCGCAGTGGTCTAGCAGGGTTTTCAGCTGCTTGTTATCGAGGTGTTCGACGATATGACCGAGGAAGATGCCATCGAAGGCGCCCGAATCGAAGTCTTCGAGGGCGCCGGGGGCGAAGCCGAGCACCACGTCCAATCCCTCGCTCCTGAGCTTTTCCACACGCTCGGGGTCGCTTTCCAGGCCGACCGCCTCCACACCCCTGGACCGGAGTGCTCGCAACATGGCCCCCTCGCCACAGCCGATGTCCAGAACCCGCCGGGAGGCGGAAAGATAATCGACCAGGAGCGCGGCCGTCTTCGACGTGGCGAGCAGGTCGCCCTCGTGCGCGTGCGCGGATGACTCCTGGGGGGACAGATACCGCCTCGCCGACGAGATGAGAAGCCGGTGGGATGCACTTGACCAAAGGTCCGGCCTGCTTGCGGCGAGTCGTCCCAGGAGCGCGTGGGTGTCCTCGGGCACCCCCGGCAGCCGCATGGATGCGGCCAGGTCGAAGAGGAGCTTCGCTCCGGCCATGTCGCCGATCGAGACCAGGTCCCTGGTCGTCGAGGCGAGAAGAGCCGTGTCGTATGGGTTTCCCAGGTACCGCTCGATTGCCGCGCTCGCTTCGGTGAAGCGGTCGCGGACCGCGTCTCCCGCGCGGCACCTCTCGAGGGAGGCCTCCGCCAGCAATGCGGCGTTGCCCCAGCTCAGGGAGGCGGCGGTCTCGCGCGCCTTTTCGGCCAGCGGGGCGACCTCGGCCGGCCTCCACAACGCTTGCCGGATCGCCTCGGTCAGGGCGTCTCCATCCGGCTCCAGATAGAAGCGAGGCCCTGCCGGCGCGCCCAGCCCTCCGTCATGGCTGCCGGGCATCAGGTGCAGCTGAGCCGGGATGCGGATCGAGTTCGAGTCGTCCAGGAAGTCGTCCGAGGCACCCCCGGCGGTCGCGATCACCGGGACTCCGGCGGCGGCCGCTTCGAGGAGCGGCAGCGCGAATCCTTCGGAGCGATAAGGAAGCGCAAGGGCGGCGGAGCGCGCCATCAACCCGGCGAGCTCAACGCCCGACAGCGCCTTGCGAACGACCGAGGTGCGCGCGGCGACACGCGGGTGCTCGTTCATCAGCGAATCGACCAGGGATTGACCCCGGTAGTGCGAGGTTTGGCCGTTCTCCTTGATGGTGAAGCTCATTTCGGCCAACTCGTCGTCGCGCAGGTCATCGAGTGCCTTGAACAGCACGTCGATTCCCTTGCGCGGGATCCCGCCTCCGACAAAGAGCAGGTTCGGGCCGGCATCGGCATTGCTCTCCCAGGTGGCCGTGCGAACCCCATTTGGCACGACTTCTATCCGGCCGGGGTCGGCTCCTCCTTGGAGCCAGCAGGCTTTGGCGAAGTTCGAGGGGACCCAGACGCGGTCGCAGGTGCTCATCGCACCGAGCCAGGAGGCCGGGACCGCACCGAACTCGAAGGGCTGGATTACCACGAACAGCTCGGCTCGGGGGCGCTCCCACACCGGTGGCCAGAACTGGCGGACGCAGGCGTCGAGCCTGCCCCCGTCGGAACGTGGGATCGCCTCTATTCCGAGCGCGTCCAGCGAAGCCAGGCATTCCTCCGGGCTCTGGTCCCAGGCGTCGAGGAAGACCTCGTGCCCTAGCTCGCGCAGAGCATCGGCCAGACTGGCGTTCACGATTCCATAGCTGTTGTCGTGACGTGTGTTGCCTTCGATGAGGATCCGCAATGCTGCTCCTAATGGCGTTCGGGGCCTGGCGCCCGCGCTGGGACCCGGGTCCGCCGAGCTCCGTGCCGGGGCCGCGTTCAACCAATTCGCACTCCCGTGGGAATCTCGTGCGGGCGAGGCTCCGGCCTTGTCTTATACGCCCTGTTAGTGATGGTCATGCAGGTTGCGGCGTGCAACCGGGAGCAGTATCGTCCTGCACCCCCCGTGCCTTGAATCCCGTTTGCGCCGTGTGCCGCTCGGTGGTGGTGGCGGCGGTGGTGGGGGACGGCGCCGGCGCGAGGCTGAGTGTCGCCTGAGACTTCCGTCAATTGGGCGCTTTTCGGGCTAGTCTCGTTATGGGATTTGGTGTCACGGCTGCGTCCGGAACTACAGGTAGATATCTTTGAGCACCTCAGTAAAAGAGATGCGCTTGGTGCAGGACGAGGTCAAGGGAGTGCTGCAAGGGCGGCTCCCGTCGCGGCGCCTGCTCATGGCGTCGGGCGCGCTCAGCTCGATCCTCATCCTCATCTCGTCGTTGGCCCCCGACTCCCAGCTCACCTCCAAGATCCTCGGCTCATGGTTCTTCGGCATGCCCAACGGGCCCCTCACCATCTCGGCCATCGCCGGGGTTCCCGAATACCTGATCTTCGGTGCAGGCTTCCTGCTCGGCCTTTTCGCCTGGTGGGAGCTGGTCCGCTCCGTGCGCGAGGGGCGGTATTCGATTCGCGAACTGGTGTGGATGGCAGCGGTCTGGTACTCGCCCCTGCTTCTGGCGGGCCCCCTCTACTCGCGGGACGTTTACGCCTACGCGGCCATCGGTGAGATGGTCTCCAGGCACATATCGCCCTATCTCTACGGCCCGAACATCCTGGGTGCAACGCCGTACCTGAACACCGTCGACCCCATCTGGGGCAACGCGCCCGCGCCCTACGGCCCGATCTTCCTTTGGCTGTCCGGCTTGGTCGCGGTGGGGACCTTCCATGATCCCTTCGCGACGATGCTGGTGATTCGCGTCCTGGCCATCGCGGCGACGATCGGAGTCGCCTGGCTCGCCACCCTTTTGGCTCGCGAACTTGGATACGACCATCGGTTGGCCCTGGTGCTGGTTGGCCTGAATCCCCTGATCGTCTTCCATCTGGCATCCTCGGCGCACAACGACCTCTACATGATGCTCTTCCTGCTGGCGGGGCTGCTTGCCTACGCCCGCCGCCACCCCATTGTCGCGGTGGTTCTCGTCTCGTTGGCTGTCGCGGTGAAGGTGCCCGCGGTTGTGGCCCTCGCCTTCATCGCGTGGGGGGCCACTCCCGGCAACGACCTGCGCACCAAGATCCGTCCTGCACTTACCTACGGGGCGATTGCGCTTGTCACCGTAGGTGTGGTCTCCGCAGCGACCGGCTTGGGCTGGGGTTGGATCCACAACCTCGGTACTCCTGGCCTGGTCCTCAACCCGGCCGTGCCGACCACCGCCATCACGGGCTGGGTCAACCGGATCACCTCCGTGGTTGGCCTTTCTCCCGGATACGGCACCTGGCTCACCATCTTCCGCGCGCTCGGCCTGGCCGCGGCCGGGACGACGGGCCTCTACTTCGTGGTGCGCTTCCGGCACTTCGGCCTGGAGAAGGCGATCGGATACTCGCTGCTCGCCCTGGTCCTCTTCGGCCCCGTCATCCAATCCTGGTATATCGCCTGGGGCGTGGTGGTGCTCGCCACCATGCCGACCAAGCGCGTGACCTACGGCGTGGTGGGGGTATCCGTGCTGGGAATGGTCTACGGACTGCCCTACGGTGGCCCTATCGTGGCATGGACGGCCTACGGCCTCATTGCGGCGGGCGCGCTATGGGTGTTGGCTGCTCGCTTCTCGTGGACGCCCGTCAACGCCGCCTTTGGCCGGGTGGCGCTGGTGGCAGGGCGCTTCGCGCATCCGGAGTAGGTGCCGTTGGCAATGCCGGACCAAGGGGGCACCGAT
>JAJZNF010000202.1 GCA_021847985.1 Actinomycetes bacterium
ACGAGGCGCCGCGCGCCGAAGGCGTTCCGCACCTCGGGCCGATTGATGGTTATCTTGGCGA
This sequence comes from Actinomycetes bacterium, assembly GCA_021847985.1. Classification (GTDB taxonomy): domain Bacteria; phylum Actinomycetota; class Acidimicrobiia; order Acidimicrobiales; family Acidimicrobiaceae; genus Acidithrix. Next base: position 62 of record JAJZNF010000202.1, read on the forward strand.
TACCGTCCATCAGCTCGTACTTGATGTCGCCGTACTCGCGCGCCGCAACCCAGTTGAATTCAGCCACCTGCACACCTCGCAATCGCCGGATACCGATGCAAGGTTACCTGACGGCCCCGGGCAACTTGTCACCGGCGCCGCCTCCCGGGGCGGCGCGTCCCGGCTCCTCGCGGCGGCCGTTAGCGTCGTATCCGGGATGCCAAGACTGATTGCAATCATCGCCCCCCAATCTCAGAAGCTGGCCGACCGTGTTCGCCGGGCGTGGGACCAAGGCGACGCCGTAAGTGTCCTCGACCCCGGGGTGCCCCGTTCATACCTGTCCACGCTCATCGAGGCGCTCGATCCTGACCTCGTCGAAGAGACGCAGGCGGGTTCCGCGCGTCACCGCCGCCACGAGCTGCCCGAGGGCACCGCGCTGGTGATCACCACCAGCGGGACCTCCGGGCCTCCCAAGGCGGTCGTCCACACCCACGCCGCCATGCGTGCCTCGGCGCTCGCCACCGGCGAGCGGCTCGGAGTGGCCAGAGGCGACGGCCAGTGGCTCTGCGCCCTGCCGCTCACCCACATCGGCGGGTTCTCGTCAATCACCAAGGCCATGCACCAAGGCCTCGAGCTGCGCATCTTCGAGCGCTTTGATCGCGAGGCGGTCGAGAGCGCCGCCCGGCGGCGGCGCAGCTACATCCCGGTGGTGCGCGCGAACCTGGCTCAAATGGACGCGGCCCTCTTCGAACGAATCGTCCTCGGCGCAGGCGTCCCCCCCGCTGAGATCCCGCCTAACGCGCACGTGACCTACGGGCTGACAGAGACCGGCTCCGGCCTCGTCTACGACGGCACTCCCCTGCCGGGAGCGGAGATCGCCATAGCGGAGGACGGTGAGATACTCCTGCGCGGGCCGATGCTTGCCTGCTGCTATCGCGACGGGAGCCCGCTGCTGGGTGCCGACGGCTGGTTCCACACGGACGATGCCGGCGCATACCTGGACGGGCGGCTGCAGGTGTTCGGCCGTAGGGGGGACGTAATCAACTCCGGCGGCGAGCGGATCCTTCCGCAACAGGTCGAGGCGATAATAGAGAGGCTCCCCGGAGTGGCGGAGGTGGCCGTCGTCGGCGTCCGGGACGAACGCCTGGGCCAGGCCGCGTGGGCGGTGGTGGTACCCAAGCCGGGAAGCGACGCCCCCTCGCTCGAGGCCATCAAGGAAGCGGTGCGCGCCGAACTCCCCCACTATTGCGCCCCCCGAGGGATGCAGGTGGCGGCAAGCCTGCCCAAGACGCCGCTCGGCAAGATCCAGAAGCGCCTGTTGCGTGAGGAGCTCTCCCGCTAGCGGCTGGAGGCCACCAGTGCGCCGCCGTCGACCACCAGCACCTCGCCGGTGATCCACGACGCCAGGTCGCTTGCCAGGAAGAGCGCGGCGCCGGCAATGTCGGAGGGCTCGCCTATGCGGCCCATGGGAAGCCGGGCGCTCACCCGCTCCTCGTTCTCCTCCCAGAGCGCGCGGGCAAAGAAGGTCCTCACCAGGCCCGGCGCGATTGCGTTCACCCTCACCTGGGGCCCGAGCTCGTTGGCCAGCTGGCGGGTCAGGTGGATCACCCCGGCCTTGGAGACGTTGTAATAGCCGATCCCCGGCTCGATGCTCAAGCCTCCGATGGAGGCGATGTTGATGATGCTTCCGCGCTGACCTCCTTGGAAGCCGAGGCGCACAGCCGCCTGGCTCCACAGGAGCACCGCTCGCAGGTTCACCTCGACGATCTTGTCCGCACGCGAGGCGTCCAAGCCCATGAGCGGCCCGAAGTAGGGATTGGTGGCGGCATTGTTCACCAGCACGTCCAAGCCCCCAAAGCGGGACACCGTTTCGCTCAGGACCCGCTCGGGCTCCTCGATCCCTCCGGCGTTGGAGGCGATCACCTCCACGGCGCCATTGCCCGTCGATTCGCGGATCTCGGCAGCCGCCTCCTCGAGTGCATCGATCTTCCTGGAAGTGAGCATCACCTTGGCGCCGGAGGCGGCAAAAGCCTGCCCTATGGCCCTGCCGATCCCGCGTGATCCTCCGGTGACCAGTACCGTCTTGTCGTCGAAGCGCATATCCATGTCCTAAAGTTATGCGAACCGCCCACCCACGCGCCCGGATAATGGCGATTCACCGTTCCCCCAATGACTCGGCGGCCGTCGGCAATAGATTGGTCCTTGCCGAATCCGCACAAAACCGCGCCAGGCCGGGCCGCCTGGTCGCCTGCCAGGGAGCCAGCTTGGGAGCCAACCGCCTTTCCGACTCGACCAGCGCCTACCTGCGCCAGCACGCCGATAACCCGGTCGACTGGTGGCCGTGGTGTGACGAGGCATTTGAAGAGGCGCGCAGGCGGGACGTGCCGGTGCTGCTCTCGATCGGATACGCCGCATGCCATTGGTGCCACGTCATGGCGCACGAGTCCTTCGAGGACCCGGAGCTGGCCGCGGTCATTAACCGGGGTTACGTCGCCATAAAGGTGGACCGCGAGGAGCACCCCGACGTGGACGCCGTCTACATGGAGGCGGTCCAGGCCATGGCCGGGAGAGGTGGCTGGCCCCTCACGGTCTTCCTGACGCCGGATGGCCTCCCCTTCTACGGCGGAACCTACTTCCCGCCGCACGAAGGCGCCGGCGTTCCCAGCTTCCGTCGCCTGCTGGACGAGATCTCCCGCGTTTTTGCCGAATCCCGCGACGAGGTGGAGGAACAGGGGATCACGCTGCAAAAGGCCATCTCGGCACGTACCTCGGTGCCCGTTTCCCCACAGGAGTCCTCCATCGATGCCAAGGAGACGGCCAAG
>JAJZNF010000134.1 GCA_021847985.1 Actinomycetes bacterium
AGGCGGTGCTGCTCCTGCTCGGCGTGCTCGTCCTCGCCCTGGTCGAGAGGAGCGGTGCTTTCGCCCCGGTGGCCGTGCTGGTCGCTCTGGCCGTGCAGTTCGGCGCCAAGCGGGCACTGGAGGGCAGTCGCCTGCGCAGCGTGGACGCGCTGACCAACCTTCCCAACCGGGCCAGTTTCGAGCGAGGCGTGGAGGCCTTCATTTCCGAGGCCGAGCGCCGTGCCGGCAGCTTCGCGATCTTTCTGATCGACCTGGACGGGTTCGGGGAAGTGAACGCGACGCTCGGCACCGCGGTCGGTGATCTGGCGCTGCGGGCGATGGCCGGGAGGCTGGAAGGAAGCCTGCGTCCCACCGACCTGCTCGGGCGCCTGGGTGGCGACGAGTTCGCCATTGCCGCCTATCAAGTGGGCTCCCGCGAAGAGGTCGAAGCGATCGGAGCTCGGTTGCGCCAGCAGATCGCCCGGCCGCTCGAGGTCGGCGGTTGCCCGGTGGCCATGACGGGATCGATCGGAGTCGCACTGTTCCCGGATCACGGCACCACCGCAGCCGAGCTAATCGGCCGCAGCGACGTCGCGCTCTTCGGCGCCAAGCGGCAGCGCCTCGGGGTTTCGACATATCAAGGGGACTCAGAGCGGTACAACGCGGGACGCTTCTCCCTGCTGGCGGACCTGCGTGCTGCAATCGGCACCGGCCAGCTTCATCTCGTTTACCAGCCCAAGGTGGACCTCGCCACCGACCGAGTGGCCGGTGTGGAGGCGCTGCTCCGCTGGAACCATCCCCGACTCGGCCTGGTGGGGCCGGGCGAGTTCATGCCGTTGGCCGAGCAGACCGAGCTGATGGGCCCCCTGACCGCCTGGGTGGTGCGAGAGGCCCTTGGCCAGTGCGCCCGGTGGCACGCCGGAGGGATAAAGGTGGGCGTTGCGGTGAACACCTCGGCCAAGAATCTGCACGATCTGGAGTTCCCGGGGATGGTGGCGCGGGAGCTCGCCGCGGCCGGCGTGGACGCCGGCTGGCTGGAGATGGAGATCACCGAGAGCACCGTAATGGCGGACCCCACGCGCTCCCGGCTGGTGATCGAACAGCTGCGCGCGATGGGCGTGGCGGTCTCGGTGGACGATTTCGGAGCCGGCTATTCCTCCTTCACCTATCTACAGCAGCTGCCTATTTCCACCGTCAAGATCGACTCCTCCTTCGTGACCACCATGGCCGGGGATGCCAACGGCCGCGCCATTGTGCGCGCGATAATAGACCTTGCCAAGGATCTCTCCATCGGTACGGTCGCGGAGGGCGTGGAGACCGAGGAGGTCATGGACGAGCTGCGAGTGCTGGGTTGCTCGATGGCCCAGGGTTTTTACATCCACCGCCCGGCAGCGGCCGCCGACATGACCCCCTGGCTGGCAACCGGTGTCGTTTCCTCCGTCACAAGCCGGCGGCCGGGTGGCAGGCCGCCGGTTCGATAGACCCGGAAAACCCTTTCGGTGCTCGGTATTCGGGGGTAGTATTTTCCAGTCGCAAGATGCCGATTCCAGGTGGAATTGACGCCCGCCGCGGCGGGATTTGCTTCAGATGCCCAGCGGGAGGGCCGAAGTTAATGGTTGTGAGCCACGACTACCTTGATGGCCTTCTGAGGCTACTTTCAACGCGTGACGGGTCGGACCTGCACCTGAAGGCGGGCGTGGTCCCGCGAGTGCGCGTAAAGGGCATCCTCTCCGAGGTCAACGACGTCTCCGCTCCCACCGCCGACGACATGGCCCATATCGCGCGCTCGACCATGACCGCGACGCTTTGGGATTCCCTGGAGGCGAACCGCCAGGCGGATTACGCCTTCTCCGCATCGGACGGCACCAGATTCCGTGTCAACGCTTTCTTCCAGCGAGGCATGATCTCCATGGCGTTCCGCCGCGTGATCAACTCCCCTTCGACGGTGGAGGAGCTCGGGCTCCCGCCGGTCGTCACCCGCCTGGCCAACGAGCGGCGCGGCCTCATCCTGGTGACAGGGCCCACCGGCTCGGGCAAGACGACGACGCTTGCCTCCATGATCGGGCACATCAATCGCACCCGGGCCTGCCACATCATCACCATCGAGGACCCCATCGAGGTTCTGCAGAGAGACGAGCGCGCCTATATAAACCAGCGCGAGATCGGCTTCGACGCCATCGACTTTGCGCAGGCGATGAAGGCTGCCATGCGTGAGGACCCCGATGTCATACTCATCGGCGAGATGCGCGACGAGGAGACGGTGCACGCCGCCATCGCGGCCGCCGAGACCGGGCACCTGGTGTTGTCCACGCTGCACACCACCAACGCCAAGGAGACGATCAACCGCATCATCGACTTCTTTCCCGCCCATCAGCACGGCCAGATCCGCTCGGACTTGGCCAGCTCCCTTCGAGGGGTCATATGCCAGCGGCTGGTGCGGACCAACACCGGCGGCTTGCGCCCGGTGATGGAGATACTTGTGGCCAACGGGCGCGTCTCTCAGGCGATCGTCGAGCCCGACAAGTCCGACGACATCCGCTCCATCATCAAGGACGGCGAGTTCTACGGCATGCTCACCTTCGAGAAGTCGCTATTCGACCTGATCTCCGCGGGGCTCATCGACGTGAAGGAGGCCCTGATGGCGGCCACGTCGCCCCAGGACCTTCAGGTCATGCTGCAGCGCACCGGTCAGTTCCAGGCCAGCTGAGAGGCGGCCCGGGCCGCAGGCGGCCCGTGTGCGATGCGTCACATGTGCCCCTTGTTGCACGCCGCTTGTCTCCAAAGTGGGTGGGAAACTGGCTAGCTTTTGCTCTGTGACGGTTTCGGTGCGCTTCTACGGAACCCGGGGTTCGCGCCCGGTGGTCGGCGCGGATCACGCGGTC
>JAJZNF010000062.1 GCA_021847985.1 Actinomycetes bacterium
CGGAGGGGATATTGGCAGGTGCCTCGCGTGGAGCCTCGGCCATACCTCCGCCGGCGACGTACTTGTCCTTGTAGGTGAGGATCTCGGCTCCTGCTCCCTTGCGCAGCGGGCGTTCTATGACGGACAGCTCGGGGGACGGCCAGGTGCGCACCGCGATCTGCAGGTCCACGAGGTCGGGCCGGTAGGGCTCGAGCACGGCCCCCCCGCGCAGGTGCACGTTTGCCTTCAGTCGCGCTTTGGCGGTGGGCAGATCCTCGACCACGTCGATTCCGATCGAGGAGCCGCCGTAACGAGGCTTGACGATATAAGGTCCGGCGAACCCGGCGTCGTCTAGTTCGGAATGCAGAAGCACGCGGGGCAGGGCGGGGAGGCCGGCCAGATGACAGATGCCCGCGAAGGCCAGCTTGTCCATGCCCAGGGCGGCACCACGCGCATTTGGGCCCGTGTAGCGGATGCCTGCCAGGTCGAAGAGGGACTGGATCGACCCGTCCTCACCCGGGCCACCGTGCAATGCGTTCAGCACCGCGTCGATCACGAGCTTGCGCGGCTTGGAGAGACGCTTGCCAGGGACGTAGAAGCCGGGGTCCTCGCCGAGGGAGAGCTGCAGCCGCTCCGATCCGTCGGGAACGCCTTTCACGAACTGGCTCGCCTCGAGGCCGTTGGGCACCAGATGGAACTCGTTGCCCTTGGTCCAGAAGATGGTCAGCACCTCGTGTCCGGCGCCGACCAGCCCACGCTGGGCCTGGAGCCCGGTAAGGATGCTGATGTCGTGCTCGGGGGAGACGCCGCCGATCAGTACGGCAACCTTTGCCATGTCGCGAGGTACTCCTTGTGCAAGAGGGGAGCGCGGGCTCCGGCAGTGCCGGGGCCTAAGCATCTTAGTTCCGCGGCGCTGCACCCGCCATCCGGCGGCCCCCGGCCGCGGCGGGCCGCTCGCTATGCTTTGGGTGCATGCTGGGGAGGTTGAGGCGCTATTCCGTCGGAGAGGGCGAGGAGGTCCTGGCCCGGGCCCGGCAGCATTTCGTGGTGCTGGTTCTGCCGATCGCGCTGATGATCATCGTGGCCGGAGCGGATGCGGCGGCCGTTTTCATCTACTCCTGGCTGCCGATCATGATCAAGCTGGCCGGCCTGGTGGGGCTCATCCTCTGCGCGTTCTATTACGTGGGCGCCTATCTTCGCTACCGATCGCTCGAGGTGGTGGTTACATCCACTCGGGTGGTCTATCTCGCGGGCGTGATCACGACCGTCCGGCGTGAGATACCGCTGGACCGTGTCGCGGAGATAGGCGTGCAGGCAAGTATTTTCCAGCGTTTGCTCGGCATGGGCACCCTCAGGATCTCCTCCACCGGGGATGATCCCGACCTTTTGATCCCGGCCATTTCCGATCCGGGCGATGTCACCCGCGCCTTGAACGCAGCGATCGAGTCGCGCCGGCGGCCGGCACGCCAGGCGGCCGACCGGGGAACTGACGCCAAGGAGAGTCCGCTCGACAAGATCGCGGCCCTCGGAGACCTCTACAAACGCGGGCTGCTGTCGAAAGAGGAGTTCGAGGTCGCCAAAGCCGACCTGCTCAGGCGCTTGTGAGCGGCGAAGCCGGTCAGCGGATGCGAACCTTGAAGGCGACCACCTCGGTGGGGGCCGGCGACTGCTCGCGCAAGTAGGCACCGACCTCGCCCCAGCGCTCCTCGGGGATGCAGGCCCGCCGGGCAAGGCGCGCCACCTCCTCCGGGTCGTCGGGCTCGGCCCCGCGGCGCTCCCAGTGAGCCACCTCGGGCTCGTACCCCAGCAACCGAAGCATCGCGCCAATTGCCTCGGCGGAGGGCTGGGTGGGGCGCTGATATCCGTGGAAGCGGAGCCACAGCGGGTTGACGCCGTAGTGGGGATGGCGCTCGGTGATTTCGACCACCACGGCATGCGTGGTGGCCTCGAGCAGGGCGCGCAGAAAGGCGACCGGCGAGGCGACGTTGTAGAGAACGTTGGCGCACACGGCCACGGATGCCGAAGGCGGCTCGGTGGCGGGCCAGCGCGAGTTGAGAGTGGTCAGGGCGTCGGACGGAATCCCGAGTTCGGCGGCGTTTCCGCGGAGGGCGGCGAGCATGTCCGAGCTCTGGTCGACCGCCGTGATGTGCTCGGCAACGGGCCAGAGCATCAGCGAGGTGCCGCCGGCTCCGGAGCCGACGTCGAGCAGGGTCCGCCGGCCTTCAGGCAGCCCTGAGAGCTCCTCGGCGAGCCAACGAAGGGTGGGGGTTTCCAGTCGAGCCCGGTCGGGCTTGAAGGAGGACGGGGAGAGTTCGAAGGGGCTGGATGGTACCCGAGTGAGAAAGCGCTCCGGGACCGCCCAGTCGGCCAGGGCTCCGGCCCAGTCTTCTTCCAACCGCCCCAGATCGGCTTCTTTGTTCGCCATCGTCGTCTCCTCGCGCGTCGTGCCCGGCCCGCAACGGGCGAAGCGGATCGCCAAGTGAGCATAGGCTGAGCGCTTGGAAAAGGAGGGGCGGGATGGAGCCGATACAAGAGGACACGGGGGCTCATGCGCCGCTGGACGGAGTGACCGTCGTCGAGTTCGCGGGAATCGGGCCGGGGCCTTTCTGCGGCATGCTCCTGGCGGATCTGGGTGCCATGGTGATCAGAGTCGACCGTCCACCGACATGGGAAGGTGATCCTCCCGAGGCGGTGGTGCGCGCCTACCGTGCGGACGTGATGGGGCGCTCGAAGCAATCCATCGGCCTGGATCTCAAGGATCCGGGCTCCCGGCCGGTGGTGGAGGCGCTCATCGGGAAGGCAGACGCCATCCTCGAGGGCTTCCGCCCGGGGGTCATGGAGCGCCTGGGGCTCGGTCCGGAAGAGGCCCACCGGA
>JAJZNF010000053.1 GCA_021847985.1 Actinomycetes bacterium
GATCCTCGACGGGAGCATCCCATCAGGTGCAGTCCTGTCGCAGGTCGACCTTGCCGACCGATTCGGCGTCAGCAGGACACCCCTGCGCGAAGCCCTTCGGATGCTTCAGGAAGAAGGGCTGATCACTACCGAAGGAAGACGAGCCCGAGTAGCCGTCTTCGATCTTCGGGACCTCGAGGCGATCTCCGCCCAACGCATCTTGCTTTCAGCACTCGCGACGACATTGACGGTGCCCCGCCTGAAGGCTTCCGACCTCGAGCAGATGCGCATGCACATGAGCGAGATGAAGGTTGCGAGCGGCCAGGACGACCCCAAGGGGTGGCGCATCGCGGACCGCGCCTTTCATGGCGTAACCTTCGCAGGCGCGCCACCGCGCATCCATAGGGACATCGGCCGCCTTGCCGAGCGCAACGCGCTGTATCAAATCGTCTGGCGGAGGGACCAGCCCCACCTTGACGTCCAGACCGAGGACGAGCACGCGCGCATCATCGAGGCTTGCGAGAGGCAGGACGTACCCGACGTGGCACGCAACATCGCCCGACATCAGGCTCGAGTGGCACTAATGGTGATGGCCCAGACGGCACCCGAGCACGATCCCGCCATAGTGCGATCAGCTCTCCAATTGGTGATCGGCTTGGACTGAGAACACGGCTCCAAAGCCAGGTCGGTCTACGCACGGGCAGGCGGCAAAGGATCGACGTTGACGTGACACCAGCCGTCGCGCGCGGCGATGGCGCTGCGAGCGCGTAACGCCCGTTATGTGGCCGGAGCTCGCCGACTGGTCAGCAAGGACCGGGCTGCAGCGATGACCATGAGAAGCATCACGATTATCCAAGCGGTGAGGCCCACATAGACCCAAACCTTGGCGATGCTTACCAGGAAGCCGATCTTGGCTGCTTTGCCGAGTGTGTATGAGGCCACGGTGTACATTCCCAAGGGGAAGACCGCACTCCAAAGGCGCGAGTCGTAGAGGCTCGAGTAGTGCTCGGCAACGTGACGCCATATGCCGAAGATGACCAGCAACGGGATCCACCACGTCCCGAATGACCACAGGATCAGCGAGAGCCCGACCAGGATTGGCCGCATCTCCGTGAGCAAAGTCGAATGCGCCGTGCTCAGTCCTACTATGCCGGCCGCAGCTCGTACGCTGATCGCCGTCGCTCCCATCGCGATCCAGTAGGCAGGGGCCATCTGGCTTGCCGTCACCTCGATCAGGATCAGTCGCATGAAGATGATAACGATCAAGACCAGGTAGAGCATGACACCTAGCCCCCAAAGGCACACGGCGATGGCCTCAAGCACGGGAACCTGGGCTGCGCTCGCACCGTGGGCGGCGAGGGCCGATGCGGCAATCGAAAGCGACTGGGTGGCAACCACGGTTATCAGCCAGCCCCCTCCGATGTCTCCAGGTCGCGGACGGTGCTGTGTGGCCACGATCGAGCCTGGAACCGCGTAGATGAACACGAGCCAGACGGCACCGGCTATGGAGGCGAATATCCAGGTGGTCAGGACGTGTCCATCCATGGTGAGGCGCACGGCGGCAACATCCAGACCCGCGACGATTGTCAGATATCCGATAACCGAGTTCGGGTCCTGGAGGCTCGCCTTGACAGCGCGTGGGAAGCGGATCAGCCGTGCCAGGTAGGCGACGGTGAGAAAGGCGATCGCGAAGAGGAGAACCCAAAGCGTCAGTCGCGATGCCGAGGTCAAACCCAGAAGCTGGGTGCCCACCGACACTATGCCGGTCGCCATCACCCAGGAGAAGTAGGCGGTGTCAAGGTTCTCGAGGTTGCGCGCCAGGAGGCCGCGAGCGGGCCGATCCACTCCTGGGACGCCGGGACGATCATCGTGCCGGCGACCTGTTCCGCCGGCTCCGGGATCCAGCGCCGCCATCAGTACCTAACCCCTATCCGGCGCCAGCGCTTGGCGCCGGTGCCCGGCTCGCCAGGCCGCTCCGCATGTCGGGACCGGTAGACCAGGAACGGCCTCCATAGGTACCAGACGGGATAGCTCCAAGCGTGTACGAGCCGTGAAAACGGCCAGACGGCGAGAATCACCCAGGCCGCCAGCGCATGCACCTGATAGAGGAGTGGCGCATGCGCTATGGCCTGCACATCGGGATTGCCCACAAAAAGGCCCCTGAACCAAAGGGCAACGCTCTGGCGGTAGTTGTAGCCGCCGCCAAGAAGGTTGACGCCAACGGTCTCCGCAACGCCAAGGGCGATAACGATCGCCAGCAAGATGAGCGCCACCCAGTCGACAGCGGTCGTAGTCGCTCTCACTCTCGCCACGAAGAAGCGCCTATAGGCGAGAATCAGGACACCAACGACGACGCCCGCTGCGGCGAGCGAACCCGCCCAAGCGGAGAACAAATGGTATGTGCCCTCGGAAATTCCGATCGCTTGGGTCCAGCTCTGCGGGATCAGGATCCCGATGACATGGCCTCCGATTGCGAGCAATGCCGAGTAGTGGAACAACGGCGAGCCAATGGAGAGAAGTTTCTTCTCCTGCAGCTGAGTGGAGCGGCTGGTCCAGCCGAACTGGTCGTAGCGGTAACGCCAGATGTGGCCGATCACGAATATCGACAGTGCGATGTACGGCAGGATCACCCAGATGAGCAGCTGGAAAGTTGTTATGCCCTTCACGGATGCCCTCCGCCTTCGTGGTCAAGTCCGTAGCCTGGCAGATTGCCAAGACCGACCATCTCGAGAGGCGGACCCTCCTCGTCGAGGCGCAACTCGCGCTTGTATCTGCGTCCGCTCTTTGGAAGGCTCGCAAGCACCGCCTCCACAACCGGCAGGAAGACCGACTTCTCGCGCGACAAGGCATCCGCAAGAACTCGCAGCG
>JAJZNF010000185.1 GCA_021847985.1 Actinomycetes bacterium
GGCCTCAAAGGCGGCCAGCAAAAACCCAATGCCGTAGGCCACCCGCCTGGCCAGGCCGAGCGAGAGGGAGAGCGTCGAGCCCGTACCATAGGCCACACCCGCCATGGCGCCCAACGCGCCGAACCCCAGCGGCGTGTCAGCGGCGTGCGCCGTGGAGAGGGTACGGGCGCCGAAGCCGACCGCAGCTCCCAGGAAGGCGCCGCCGACCGCGTAGCGGATCACTGCACGCACCGCCTTGGCACGCAGGATCCGTACGCTCTTCAGCGGGGACAGCAATAGCACGCGCAGCACGGCGGGAGAGTGGGTCTCAGGGGCCCCCGGGCCGCCCGCGGCCAATCCGGCTGCCAGGGCGGCCACCAGCACCACCGCCCCGACATGCGGCGCGGATGAGGAGAAGGCGGCCACCTGGGCCCTGGTGAAGATAAAGAACTTCGAGGAGGTAGCTGCCACGTCCAGGACGAGCAGCACGGCGATAGCCGAGAAGTACCCTTTTACGATGACGCTAAGCAGGTCGTGACTTGCAGCAAAATGCGACCTGCGTGCGGCGGAGAGGTCACGGATGACCGCCCTCTCCTGCACACCCTCGTTCAACTAGCCTCCGGAAACCTCGCGGATGTTTTTCGCCGTGGAGAGGAACGGCATCATCCCGCGCAGTTCGCGGCCGACGGCCTCGATCGGATGAGCTTCCGCCTCTGCACGCAGCTTGGCGAAGTTCTGCTGCCCTGACTCGTTCTCGGCAACCCACTCATTGGCGAATTCGCCGCTCTGGATTTCGCTGAGCACTTTCTTCATCTCTGCCTTGACCTGGGCGCCGATTACGCGCGGGCCACGGGTGAGCCCACCGTATTCAGCGGTCTCCGAGACAGAAAACCACATTCCAGACAGACCGTGCTCGTAGAGGAGGTCTACGATCAGCTTGAGCTCGTGCAGGCACTCGAAGTAGGCGGACTCGGGCTGGTATCCAGCCTCCACCAGAGTTTCGAAGCCGGCACGCACCAAGGCGGAGAGGCCCCCACAAAGGACGGTCTGCTCTCCGAAGAGGTCGGTCTCGGTCTCCTCGGCAAAGGTGGTCTCCAACACCCCGGCCCGGGTCGAGCCGATGTGGTGTGCGTAGGAAAGAGCCAGCTCCTTGGCGGTCCCGGTCGGGTCCTGATGAACCGCGATCAGCGACGGGATGCCGCCGCCCTCCTCGTAAGTGCGCCGGAGCAGGTGGCCGGGTCCCTTGGGAGCGACCATCGCCACGTCGATGTCCGCGCCAGGGTTGACCTGGCCGTAACGGATGTTGAAGCCGTGCGCGAAGAGAATCGCATTACCGGCAACCAGGTTGGGTGCGATCTCCTCTTCGTAGATCTTCTTTTGCGCGGTGTCCGGGGCGAGGATCATTACCACGTCCGCCCACTTGGAGGCCTCGGCCACCGAAGCCGTCTTCAAGCCGGCATCCCCCGCCTTGGACGCCGAGGGTGAACCAGGGCGAAGGCCGACCATGACCTCGACGCCCGAATCCGCCAGGTTGAGGGCGTGAGCATGGCCCTGGGAGCCATAACCGATAACCGCCACCTTCTTGCCGAGCAGCAAGGAAGGATTTGCGTCGGCTTCGTAAAACATCTCAGCCATTTGGCTAGCTTGCCTTTCCTTTTGAAATTCCTCCGCGCCCGCTGCCTCTGTTCAGCTTGGCAAGCGCTACGCGGCCGCTCCTCTGGACCTCTATAAGTCCGAAGACCTTGATCAGCTCGGTGAAGTCGTCCAGCTTCTCCGGGGTATCGGCCAAGGCCAGTGTAAGACGTTCGAGCCCGACGTCCAACACCTTTGCTCCAAAGATCCCGACCAGCTCAAGGATCTGGCCGCGGCTCGAAATGTCGGCAGCGACCACGGCAAGGAGCAGCTCCTGCTCGACGGCGTCCGCGGGATCTATCTCAGTGATCTTGATGACGTTGATCAGCTTGTGCAACTGCTTGGTGACTTGCTCGAGCGGTGCCGAATCCAGGTCAACCACCACCGTCAGCCGGCTGAAGCGCTCGTCATCAGTGGGCGCCACCGCAAGGGAGTAGATGTTGTAGCCGCGCCTGGAGAAGAGCAGGGCCACACGTGCCAGCACGCCGGACCTGTTCTCGACCAAGACGGAGAGAACGTGATGCGATACGCCTCTGGCGCTGCGGCCCCCCGGGAGGCTCATGGGGACGACGCTCGGTCCCGTGTTGGTCATTGGCCTGCTCCTGACATCGGGCCGAGGACGATCTCGTCGTTGGTGGCCCCTGCCGGGACCATCGGGTAGACCTTTTCGCTGGAGTCGATACGGAATTCGATAACCACCGGACGGTCATTGATTTCATTCGCCTTCTCGATGGCAGGCGCGACTTCCTCGGGGGCCTCGACCCGCAGCGCCACGCATCCCATCGCCTCGGCCCACTTGACGTAGTCGGGGAGGTCGGGCGAGAGGTAGACCTCGGAATAGCGCTGGTCGTAGAACATCTCCTGCCACTGGCGCACCATGCCGAGGTAGGCGTTGTTTAGAAGGGCGATCTTGACCGGTATGCGCTCGGCGGAGGCGGTCACAAGCTCCTGGGCGGTCATCTGGAAGCACCCGTCGCCATCGACCGCCCAGACTATCTTGTCCGGCCTGCCGACCTTTGCGCCGATGGAAGCCGGAACGGCGTAACCCATCGTGCCGAGCCCACCGGAGTTCACCCAGGCGTTGGGGTGCTCGAAGCGCCAATACTGTGACGCCCACATTTGGTGCTGTCCCACCCCGGATGCGAGGATCGAACCCTCTGGGGTCAGAGACGACAGCGTCTCGATGACGTACTGAGGCTTTAGCGCGCCATTTGACGCGTCACGGTCGTAGGTCA
>JAJZNF010000142.1:0-11770 GCA_021847985.1 Actinomycetes bacterium
CCCACAACGGCAGGACCGCACTCGTGGACATCTCCAAGGTCTCGCTGCTTCTGGCGGACGGCCACTACACCGAGATCTGCGTGGAGGGCAGGCACCACTTCTGCGGTTTGTCACTCGCCCAGTTGCAGGTGAGGCTGCGCGACTCCAGGTTCTTGAAGGTCCATAGAAGCAGCATCGTCAACCTGGACCACATCGAGACCATCCGGCGGAGCGGAGATCAGTTCGTCCTGGCCATGATCGGATCGTGCAAGCACGAAATCCCGGTAAGCAGAGCGCATCAGGCCGAGCTGCGGGATCGGCTCGGGATTTGACGACACGGGCGGAACCAGAGGGTGGGAACTCCTCCGCGCCTGGTTGGTGAATCGGCCACTCCCTGCCGGCCGGCTCTCCGGTTCAAAGCCCGAGTTCGTCTCCCAAAAGCCTTGCCACAAAGCCGCCGGCATCGCCTTCTGCGATAAGGCCCCGGATCTGCTCCCTGGTGGCGGCGCCTGCTCCAAGGTTGTCGGCCGCCCTCAACGCACTTTCGTAGGCGTCGCGCACGTCGGCCCCGGTGATGTCGTAGCCGTAGCCCGCGACGAGCCAGCGCAAAGCAAGCAACCCCGCGCCAACCGCGAAAGCGGGCTGAGCATCCGCAAAATCCCGGGCCGCCCGGGTGAGCGTCCTGGGATCGCACGGCCCCATGGCCGCCAGCGAAAGAGCTTCGTCGTAGAGGCCGGCCTCCTTCGCCGCCGCGAACCACTTCGGCTCGGCTGCCGGAGTGGATGCCACCAGATCGGCCAAGAGCTCCCGGGCGTCCTTATGTGGATATTTTTTTGCGACCGCGCGGTAAGTGGCAAGATAGGTGCTGCGCCGGTTGGCCCGCAAGCCGTAGCGCCTGTATGCCTCTTCGACGAATCCCGACGAGAGCAGGATCTCCTCACAGATTGCGTCCACCTCGCCATCCGGTGTCCATGGAGACCGGCAAGCCTCCGCATAGCGAATCGCCTCGGCCCTCCTTCCCATGGCCCTCAGTGCCAAGACCGCCCAGCGCTTGTAAGCCCATATGGTGTCGATCTCCAGGACGGCAAGGATCTCCTCGTAGCGCTCCGCGCGATACAGCGAGCTCAGGCACGCGGTGGTCCCGTGGTAGAAGCCCCGCAAAGATCGGTCCGGACTAAGCGCCAGCTTCGTGATGCCAATCATTTGGTCAGCCCAGGCGGATGCCGTCTCCTTGGACGCACAAAGGTCACCCCAATAGTCCCCCAGGCTCTCGATGTAGGGAATCTCCTCGGATTCGTGAGCCGCCCACAGCCGGTCGAGCCAGCCCTGACGAGTCGCGGGCTCAACCGGCGCACGTGCAATGATGGGCACGAGCTCGCGCACAGCGTTGTACACGGCCGTGCCGATCGCGCCGGAAGAGCTGTCCACCAGCTCGATGGCCGGCGACACGCGTTCGAGAAATGCCACGGCGCCTTGGGCGCCCAACACCGGGTCCCGGCGAGCCACAGCCCTTATTTCGCCGACGGCCTCCTTGACCCGTGCCACGGCGGGTCCGGGGTGCCAACCGTAGGCGTGGCGGCGGAAGCGCGCCGCGAATTGCCAACGGTGTCCTCCCTGGGACGTCATGCGGAAAACCTGGTTCGGGGCACGCCGTGGACGGAACCATTGTGGGTCGGGTTGTACGCGTACGCATTCTCACTCTTACTTCGATGAGGCTCGAATGCCGTCACGTCAATCCCCAGTCTCGACTCCAAGGCTAAGGCAATTGTCGCCCGACCCACTCCTTGCGATTCCGTCGAGTCGCCCGGCGGTCGACTCGGATCTTTGTTCGTTCCCTCGCTGATTTTATGGAAACACCCCACCAGCGGAACTTGCTGGCGACACACTGACTTCTACGCGGTCGGAGCAAGGCTCCTCCAGCCGCGTTACCAACCAGGGCTCAATCCAAGCCGGCGGCTAACGCTTCGGAGCCCGACCGCGCGTCGAGATAGGACCGGAGACACACACAATCAACGTGTCATCACTGAGCCCGCGCCGGGCCCATTGGCGGACCCGGCGCTGGGCACGAGGAGAGAACTTCCCCGTTTTCACGTGGATCGCGACCGGGCGCCATCGAGGCGCGTTGCGGGTCCGTCTCAGCCGTAGATCTTGCCGATCTCTCCCGTCGTGTCGTGGTAAGCGTGCTCGTCCAGCGGGAAGCGCCCGGTGCGGACGTCCTTTACGAAGCGCGAGAGCGCCTCGACTCCGATGGTCTCGATCTCCGCGTAGGTCTTGACGAACTTCGGCCTGCGGCCCTCGGCGATTCCGAGAACGTCATGGAAGACGAGGACCTGCCCGTCACAACCGACGCCGGCGCCGATCCCGATGGTGGGAACCTCCAGCTTTTCGGTTATCACCCGTGCCAGAGCGTCCGGGATGCCCTCAAGCACCACGGTGAAAGCCCCTGCCTCCTGGACGGCCAGCGCGTCTTCGACCAAGGCGCGCGCGGCCTCGGCCGTCTTGCCCTGAACTTTGAAGCCGCCCATCGCGTTCACCGACTGAGGGGTAAGGCCAAGGTGGCCTACGACCGGGATCTCCGCATCCACAATGGCCCTTATGGCCTTGGCACGCTTGGCTCCACCTTCGATTTTTACGGCCTCGGCGCCGGCCCTGATCAGCTTCGCCGCGGCCTTGACCGCGTCACGCTTGCCGGTGTGATAGCTCATCCACGGCATGTCGGCGATCACGAGCGCCATTGGCTTGGCCGCCGCTACCGCCTTGGTGTGGTGAGCCATATCCTCGACGGTCACCGAAAGGGTGTCCGGATGGCCCAGGACGACCATGGCGAGTGAATCCCCCACCAGGATCATGTCCGCGCCGGCACGGTCTACCATCCGCGCGCCGGGAAAGTCGTAGGCCGTAACCATTGTCAAGGGTTCGGAGCCGTTACGCACCTTTGACGAGCGGACGAAAGGTACTGTCACACGTTCGGTGTGCATGATCTTCACCTCCAGTGTCCCGCGCTCGAAGCTGCAGGCACCAATTGCCAGGCTATCAGCCTCCCGAGGCGCCGAAGGTTCCGTCAGCCTCGAAATTCAAGACCTCAGGCGGTGGCAGCGTCCCCGGCACCCAGCACAGACATGCGCTCCAGGTGATTCCAACGACATGCCAGGCAGACCTCCACCTCGTACACCTTGTTCGCATAGGCAGAGGTGGTCAGCTTGGAGAGGTCCGCAGGCCCTTCGAGGCAACGGCCGTGCGCCGGCAGCTTCGGGCCAAAGGCGTACATGACCGAGACGAGGCTCTCGCTCTCGCAGATTGGGCAAGGCTCCTCCTTGGGCCTCCCCAAATGGGAAGCGGCCCTGATCAGCTCCGGCTGGGCGTCGCAAACCTGGAGTCTGGAGAGGCGGCCCTGGCGAAAGTCGCGCAGCACCGCAAGCCGTGCGAGAGCGTAGTCGACGGTCGGGTCGTCGCTCTCCCACATTGGCTGCACTTTTGCGCGAATGTCCATCTCGCTAACCATGCTACCGAGCGCCGGGCGCCGGATTGCTTTCGGAGGGGCTGTGCCCCGGACTGCATCGACAGCGCACGTCTCGGCTAGTATCACGGAGTAAGATATCAACTGATATATCGAGCTGATATAACAGCCCGGCATCTAGGAGGAGGTGAAAGGATGAGGAAGGCTCCTTCGCAGTTACTTGACCTGGCGGTTCTGTCCTTGCTTCGCAATGGCGAGATGCACGGATATCAGATCCGCAAGAGCTTGGCCGAGACGGCGGGTCCCCTCTTCCAGTTCTCCTTCGGCTCCCTTTACCCGGCGCTCGCTCGCCTGGAGGAACGGGGAGCGGTGGCTTCCTACGTCGAGGCCGGCCCCGCCTTCATCGGAGCCACGGGCTCCCTGACGGGCGACCTGGCCTTGTCGTTGGAGAGGAGCGTGCGATCGGGCTCGCTTGGGCAAGGAGACCGCTCCGTCCGCCAGAAGCGCGTCTTTCGTATCACGGACGTAGGCAAGAAGCTGCACGCGCAGCTGCTGGAAACGTTGCCGCTCGAATCCGAGGGCGAGTTCATGGCCTGGCTCTATCTGGCCCAGGACGCCGATCGCTCGATGGTAGCGGAACGCGCCCGCGAACGTCTCCTGGCGCTGGAGGCAAAAAGGCGCAGCCGTTCGCGCGGTGCCATCCCCGAGGCTGGCCTCAGGGCCCAGATACATCGGCGGCTGGCGGACCTGCTCGAATCTGAAATCGGCTTCGTGAAATCGGTGCTCGGCTGGCTGGAAACGGGCTCGACCGCCGAAAACGTGGAAATGCACTGAAAGGGCTTGCCGCCTTCTAGTGCGGCGGCGAGAAGTAAGAACGAAAGGGAACAGATGGGCGAGAAGAAGGTAAGGGTGGCGATTGCCGGCATGGGCAACTGCGCCAACTCGCTGATCCAAGGTGTAGAGTACTACCGCAATGCGCCTGCCGACGAGCAGGTTCCCGGGCTCATGCACGTGCAGCTCGGCGGCTACCACGTGGGCGACATCGAGTTCGTGGCGGCGTTCGACGTCGATGCCACCAAAGTGGGTGCCGACATGTCCAAGGCGATGTGGGGCGGCCTGAACAACACCATCAAGTTCGCCGATGTGCCCGAGCTTGGCGTGACCGTCATGCGCGGCCCGACTCTCGACGGTCTGGGCAAGTACTACTCGACGTCCATCGAGGAGTCTCCGGCGGAGCCGGTGGACGTGGTCAAGGTGCTACGTGAAAGCGGAGCGGAAGTCCTGGTGAGCTATCTTCCGGTTGGATCCGAGGCTGCGCAGAAGTTCTACGCCCAGGCTGCGATCGACGCCAAGGTGGCTTTCGTGAACGCCATTCCCGTTTTCATCGCCTCGGACCCCGAGTGGGCCGCCAAATTCACCCAGGCCAATGTCCCGATCGTTGGTGACGACATTAAAAGCCAGGTGGGCGCCACCATCGTCCATCGCATGCTCGCGCGCCTTTTCGAGGATCGCGGGCTGGTCCTGGATCGCACCTACCAGCTCAACGTCGGCGGCAATATGGACTTCAAGAACATGCTCGAGCGCGAGCGACTGGAGTCGAAGAAGATCTCCAAGACCCAGTCGGTCACGAGCCAGCTGGACAACGGCATCGAGGCCTCCAACGTGCACATCGGTCCCTCCGATCACGTCGCCTGGCTCGAAGATCGCAAGTGGGCCTACATCCGCCTCGAGGGCCGCAACTTCGGCGACGTTCCGTTGAATGTGGAGCTCAAGCTCGAGGTGTGGGACTCGCCGAACTCGGCCGGCGTCATCATCGATGCACTGCGCTGCGCAAAGCTGGCCATGGACCGTGGAATCGGCGGTCCGCTGCTTGGCCCTTCGGCCTACTTCATGAAGTCGCCTCCGGTGCAGTATCGGGACAACGTGGCCCGTGAGATGGTCGAGGAATTCGCCAAGGGTTAGATCACCTAACGGCAAATATCGACAAGGCCTCTTTAGACAGGCGGTGGGCGTAGCCCACCGCCTGTACCTTTGCCGTTGCGGTCGCGATGGACCGCTGCCCGGCTCGGCAGTCCGGGTCCGGCGTCCCCCTCAGGGCACGTTGGGGCGGGGCGGTCCTCGATACGGCTTCTCAACTCACCCGCTCCGAAGATCTCGGCCGGCGAATGGCCAAGCCCCGCCTGCCCAAGCGCGCCGGGCACTACAACACCGGGTCGCTCAGGATCCCGCCGGTTCCGATGGCGCCTCGGAAGAGGATGCCGCCTTGTGCTCGGCCCAGAACTCGAGCAGGCGGTGCTTCACCTCGTCGTGGCCTATCGGTCCTTCGTCGAGGCGAAGCTGGAGCAGGAACTTCATGGCAACGCCGACCTCCGGCGAAGGCGATAGCCCGAGGATCTCCATCACCTCGGTCCCATCGAGCTCCGGGCGGATCGCTTCGAACTCTTCGCGCTCGCGCAGCTCGACAATCCTCTCCTTGAGCTCGGTCATGCGATCTTCGAGAATGCGCACCTTCTTCTGGTTGCGCGTCGTGCAGTCGGCCAGGGTCAGTTCATTGAGCGGATCGAGCAGTGGCCCTGCTTCGACCACATAACGGCGTACCGCCTTGTCCGTCCAGCCGGCCTGATAGGTATGGAAGCGCAGGTGAAGATAGACGAGCCTGGCGACGGTGTTCACGGTGGAAGTCGAATAGCGCAGCTCACGCATTCGCTTCTTGGTCATTTTTGCACCCACCACGTCGTGGTTGTGGAAGCTTACGCCCGAAGGGTCGTAGCGGCGCGTGGCGGGCTTGCCTACATCATGGAAGAGTGCTGCAAGGCGGAGCTCCAAGTTCGGGCTGGTCTTATCGACCACGCTGTAGGTGTGCTCCAGCACGTCCTTGTGCCGATGGATGGGGTCCTGCTCGAGGGCGAGGGCGGGCAGCTCGGGTAGGAACTGCGCCGCCAGGCCGGTGTCAACCAGCACGCGAAGGCCGCGGGAGGGCTGCGGGGCGAGCATGATCTTGTCCAGTTCGTCCCTGATCCTCTCGCGCGAGACGATCTCGAGGCGGGTAGCCATCGCCGCCATCGCCTCCAGGACCGCGGGATCTATGCCGAATCCGAGCTGAGCCGCGAAGCGCGCGGCGCGCATCATGCGCAATGGGTCGTCAGAGAAGGAAGCCTCAGGAGCGCCGGGCGTCCGAATCATGCTTTCGGCCAGGTCCGACATCCCCGAGAACGGGTCGATTATCGCAAAGGGTCGTCCCGAGGTGAATTCGACGGCCATGGCGTTTATGCGGAAGTCACGCCGTACGAGGTCCTCCTGCAAAGACGTCCCCATGATGACCTCGGGCTTGCGCGACTCTTCGCGATAGGTGTCGCCGCGGTGCGTGGTTATCTCCAGCGTGACTCCCGCCACCCTGGCCGAGACCGTCCCGTATCGCTTCCCCACCAGCCACATAGCCTCCGCGTGAGGGGAGACGATTCGCTCCACCTCCTCGGGAAGCGCGTCGGTGGTGAAGTCGAAATCCGGCTGCTGGGGCTGCACGTCGCCCTCGGGAAGCGGAGCCGTGGCCGCGTGACGGCCGAGCACAGCGTCCCGGACGCTGCCACCGACCAGGTAAAGCCGGCGTCCAGCGGCGGAAAAAGCGACGACGACGTGCTCCACCCGGGAGTAGATCTCCTCCAGGCGCGGCGTGGGATCCGGGAATTTGACGGCCATCAAAGCTCCAGGGACCTCGCCCTCGCCTCGCGGATGGCACGCACCACCGGAAGCCGCGCCTCGCCGTTGCTCGGCTTCTCAGCCATCAGGCGCTCACCGGCCATCGCGGCCAAAGTCGACGCCGAGCTCAGCTTGAGGGCGCGCAGATCGTATCCCCCTTCTAGGAAGGCGATGCGGCGCCCAGGAGGGACCACCGAAAAGAGCCAGGAGGTCAGATCCCCAAAGTCCTGGGCGGTCAGGCCGAGCTCGGTCAGCGGATCGTCCCGATGACCATCAAAGCCCGCCGAGGCAATTACCCAGGTGGGGGCGAAGTTATCGACCACGGGAGCGACGATCTCGTCTATTGCGGCCAGGTAGGTTCCGAGCGTTGTATCGGCGGGCACCGGTATGTTCACCGTGGTGCCCAGGCCGTCGCCGGCTCCCACCTCGTCTGCCCTCCCGGTTCCCGGATAGAGGGGGTATTGATGAAAAGAGACGTACAAGACATTGGGCTCGCGATAGAAGATGTCCTGAGTCCCGTTGCCGTGGTGCGCGTCATAGTCGAGCACCAGGACCCTCTCCCCCTCGGCGACCAACGACGCCGCCGTCACCGCAACGTTGTTTATGAGGCAGAAGCCCATCGCCCGGTCTACAACCGCGTGATGCCCGGGCGGACGGACGGCCAGGAACGCCGCCGAGGCCTCGCCGGCGCGCAGGCGGCGAACCGCGTCCAGCCCGCTCCCGGCGGCCAGAAGCGCCGCATCCCAGGATGCGACCGAGACGGCCGTGTCGGGATCCAGCTGCCCCCCGCCCATAAGGCAGAAGCGCCGCAGGGCATCCACGTATGCGGGCTCATGCACCCTGTAGAGGTCCGCCATCGTTGCCGGCTCGGGCGCAAAGAACCCAATGCCTTCGCTGACACCGGACACTTCGACCCCCGCCAATACCGCATCGAGACGCGCGGGCTGCTCAGGATGGCCGCTTCCCGCATCGTGTTCCATGAACTTTGGATGGGTGCCGAAGAGAATGTCCACGATTCAAGCTTAGGTGAACCCGGGCAAATGCGATGGCCCGCCGTCGCGCCGCCGTGGTCTCTCGTCCTGGGTTCGCCCAGGGCTACTATTTAGGAGGCTCGACCAAGCTCGGAGGCGCGCTGCCGCGAAGCAGAATGGTCGGAACTCGGGGCGGTAGCGGAGACGGTGATAGATCCAGAAACGGCACCTTTGGCGGACCACGCGTGGTCACGTGCACACGGAGCCCGTTCTGCCAGGGCGGCCCGGCTCTGGGGCGTCTTCTCTCTTCTCGCCTCGCTTATGGCGCCCCTGCTTTTCGCTGCGGGGGCCGCGTCAGGCACATCGGCGGTCTCGATAGCACTGACCGGGGGGCCACCGGCACTCAAGATCGACACGCCCTCGGCGGTACAAATCGCCGTGAAGAATGCCCCTGCCGGATCGTACATGGAGGCTTTGCTCTACTCACGAATATCGAGCCGCTCCGAGCTGCAGTACGTCACCTCCTACGGCGTGCGTGGCTATCCCCTCGGCTCGTCGCAGCCGCTGGCGCTCGCCCAACTGCTGCAAGCGGGGAATGTCTACAGCACAAGCATTTCCATCCTCGCCAACCCGCCGGCCTCGGGCACGACGCCGAGCCATCCGGGGCTGCAGATCACCCTTCCCGGGTGCACAAGCGGCTGCGACGGCGTCTATCCGCTGCTTCTGGCTGTGATAAACGGGGGCAAGACCATCGCCACCCACGTCGTCCCCGTGGCCGTCCTTGGCAGCCAGCCGCCGAATATCGTCCCGCTTGGCATCGCTCTTTCCATTGACGCGTCGGCCCTGCCCGCGTCGGACATCAACTCGGGAATCCCGCTGATAGCCAGCGTCCTCTCCTCCCTGCCCGACCAATCCTTCACGCTCAAGCTATCGGCTGCCACGATCTACCGCGCGCAGACTTCCAGGACGGCATCCGTACGCACCTCGATGGCGCAGATCATGGCCTGGGCCACGGTTCCCGGTCACGAGCTGTCGGTGACGGATGTGGTGCCCGTGAGCATGGCGGCGCTCACCTCGAGTGGACTCGAAAAGTACTATTCAGCCGAACTGAAGGCGGCCAGGACCCTTCTGTCTCGAGCAGGGAATTCCTCCCCGATCGTCGACCAAACCTACGTGACGACATCGCGACTGAGTGAGCGGGGCCTGCAGCTGCTGGCCAGGGAGGGATACCGGAGAATCGCCGTCAATGGAAGCGACGTCGCACAGCCGGATCTGAAGTACGCACTCACCGGCGGCCTTCGACTGCCCGTCTCCGGCTCGGGGAATCTGGGGGTCCTGTCCTTCGATTCGCAGCTCAGCCAAGATTTGAGCCTGGGCGCAACCGCGTACGAGCACAGCGTCAACCTAGTGTCGGACATGGTTCAGGTGTTCGAGGATCAACCCAACAATCCCACCCAGCGCGTGCTCGCCCTCGATCTGCCTGCCCGCACGCCGTCCGAGATTTCCAACGACGCCGTAGTCGCACAGCGGATCGGTGCCGTGCCGGTCCTCCACCTCCTATCGCTCCGGGATGCCTTCGATTCCCTTGCCTCGGCCGCGCCAACCAACCAATGGCTGGAGACGTCCCTGGTGCGGGGCGCGACACAGCGATTGGGATGGGCGCACTCCTTCGAAGCCGCCGCCGCCCTGCTCGACTCCTTTTCCGGCGCCACCAGCGACGGCCCGCTGGTGGCGGGCATGCACCTTTCCCTCCTCGAGGCCCTTGACAGCTCCCTCACCCCGGTGCAGGCAACAAGGTCGATACGCGCGCTGACCGGGTCCATCAACGGGATACTCGACCAGGTTCAGCTTCCTCGCAACCGAGTGGTGACGCTAACGTCGACCAAGGCGAGCATCCCGATCTCGGTGACCTCGAAGGAGCACATCCCACTAACCCTGCGGTTGACACTCAAGAGCGACCGGTTGCGCGTGAAGGGCGGTGCTAGCCAACTGATCAAAGTGGGAGCGGCCACGAACACCACGACTTTCGTCGTTGCCACCAAGACGCTCGGCTTCTTCCAGGTTGGCCTGAGCCTTACCACGCCGGACGGCAAGGTCCTCGTTTCCGCCGCCGCCTTGTAGGTGCGCTCGCTCACCGTGACCATCGAGGGAGTGGTTCTGACCATCGCGGCCCTGGCTGTGCTCGGACTCTGGTGGTTAAGGACGCTCCGCAAGGGCGGAGGCCGCAATCGACGACTTCTTCCGTCCGCGGCCGAGGAGGGGGGCGATGACCACGAGTGAGGCCGCACCGCGCTCGGGCCTCCTGCGCAATGCCTCCGCCATGGCCCTGGGAACGCTCATATCCAGAGTCACCGGCCTGGCCAGGCTGGTAGTGCTGGCCTGGGCACTGGGAATCTCGTCGCTTTCCGACGTATTCAACCTCTCCAACAACGCGCCCAACACCTTCTACGACCTCCTCCTCGGCGGCGTCCTCGCGTCGACCCTCATCCCCGTGATGGTGAAGGCCTCTTCCCGCGTCAACCGCAAGGAAGCATCCGAGGCGCTCTCGGCCATAATGACCACCGGCGTCGCCGCACTCTTGGCGGCAACCCTCCTCTTCGAACTGATTGCCGGACTGGTAATCCGCGGCTACATGCTGGGCAACCACGACCCGACGCGCGCCATTCAGCTTTCGGCGGCCACGAACCTGCTGCGCTTGTTTGCCCCCCAGCTCTTCTTCTATGGCACCATATCTCTCTTCACTTCACTCCTCAACACGCGCGGCCGCTTCGCATTGCCCGCCTTTGCCCCCATCACGAACAACCTCGTCGCCATCGCGGTTCTCGTCATCTTCCGCCTCCTCTACGGACACTTGGGAACCGCCGGCGCCATCACTTCCTTGACGCACGTTTCCCCTGCGCTGCTGCTTCTCGGCTTGGGCACCACCTTCGGCGTAGTCCTGCAATGCGTGGTCGTGGTCATGGGAGCCCGAACCGTCGGGCTGAACATACGCTTCAACTTCGATGTCTTCCACCCCGCCGTGAGGGAAATCGCCAAGCTGTCGGGGTGGACTTTCGGATATGTGCTGGGAAACCAGGTCTCCCTGTACGTACTCCTCGCTCTTGCCGACGCCCATTCCCCCGGTTCCGTGAGCGCCTACAACAACGCCTACCTTTTCTTCCAGCTTCCGTACGGGATCGCCGCGTACTCGGTGATGGCGGCAATAATTCCCGGGCTTGCCGACAACTACACCCACAATGAACTGCGCCTTTTCCGCAGGCGGTTCGGCCGCGGCCTGCGCGCGTCCGTAGCTTTCCTTATCCCTGCGGCTATCGGCTACCTTGCCCTTGGCCCCCAGCTTGTGGGGGTGCTTCTCGCACACGGTGCGGCGACCACCCATGGCGTGGATCTCACTATTGGCGCGCTCGCCGGCCTTGCGATTGGTTTGCCGGGCTTCGGGATTTACCTGGCCATGGTCCAAGCTCTGCAGTCTGCGCGCATGGCCAAGGAGGTCTTCTGGGTCTACGCCTTCGAGAACGGATTGACGGTGATCATCGCCTTCGCGCTGGTCTCCCGCTA
This sequence comes from Actinomycetes bacterium, assembly GCA_021847985.1. GTDB lineage: Bacteria > Actinomycetota > Acidimicrobiia > Acidimicrobiales > Acidimicrobiaceae > Acidithrix. The sequence continues at coordinate 11,662 of JAJZNF010000142.1, forward strand.
CGGAGTTATCGGCCTGGCTCTCGCCGTGTCGATCAGCTATTCATTGGCGGCGATCCTCGCATACTGGGTGATGCGCGCGAGGCAGCTGGCCCCGCGCCTTGGCCCCGTC
>JAJZNF010000142.1:11780-18094 GCA_021847985.1 Actinomycetes bacterium
TTTCTTATCCCTTCGCTGGCCATGGCTGCGGCCATCCTGCTGGTTTCACACCACTTCGCCGCCACCGGCGGGGCTAGATTGTTTGCCAAGCTGGTAGCCGAGCTGGTGGCAGGAGGGGCGGCTTTTTCGCTTTTCCTCTTGCTTGAATACGTCGTCTCCGCGGTTGCGGAGCGCAGGAGGGTGATTTGAGCCGCATCAAGGTAGTCACGGATTCAGCCGGCGACATCCCCCCCCAGCTGGTCAAGGATCTCGGCATCGAAATAGTGCCACTCAGCATTCGCTTTGGGACCATCGAATACAGAGACGTCATTGATCTCTCGGTGGAGAAGTTCTGGGAGATCTCCGCGACCGCCAGCGAACTTCCCCAAACGGCGGCGCCCTCGATCGAGGCTTTCAAAGCGGTCTTCGAGCAGGCGAGAGCGGACGGCTTCGACGGAGCGATATGCATATGCCTGTCCTCGAAGCTCTCGGCCACTTTCCAGTCGGCGCAGAAAGCCGGCGAGGAGGTGTCGGCCCAGGGATTCCCGGTCGCCGTGATCGACTCCCTGCTCGCCACCTTCGGCGAGGGCGGCCTGGCCGTGGAAGCGGCCCGGAACGCCGACAAGCCGCTTCACGAAGTGGCCGCGATGGTGCAGGAGAGGGCTTCGCGTACAAGGATCTTCGGGGCGCTCGACACGCTGGAGAACCTGCGCAAAGGGGGAAGGATCGGCGCGGCTGCGGCAACGCTCGGGTCGATCCTGGCGGTGAAACCGATCGTCGAGGTGGTCAACGGGGAGGTTCAGGCCCACTCGAAGCAGCGAACCCGCAAGAGGGCTCTTGACTACCTATACGACCTGGTTCGCCAGGTCGCGCCACAGATCGAGGACATTTCGGGCATCAGTGCCCTTGCGCCGGACGAGGCGGAGTTCGTTGCCGAACTCCGCTCCATCACCGGCAAGGAATCGATCATGGTTTCCACCATCGGGCCCATCATCGGCGCACACGCAGGGCCAAGAACGATAGGCGTTTGCATAACCCTGAAATCAACTAGCTAGCCTGGGGGAAAAGAAAGCGAAAAGCTGACCTCCTAGCCATAGCCCGAGCGACCGTGGAGTGACTATGCCGGACGAACTTGATCGCAAGGGGTCTCAAACAACGCAGGCACCGTGGGCCGACAGGGCCACGGACCTCGTCGTAGATCTAACCGACGCGCTCAGGGAGAAGGGCATCTCTCCCCTCTATCGGATCACCCGCTGGGTGATATACGGCCTAGTCGGCGGAGCACTTGCCCTGGTGGTCGGCGTCGCCCTCCTCATCGCAGTGGTAAGGCTCCTCACCGTCTACGCCTTTGCCTCCCATGTGTGGATCACCTATCTGGTCCTGGGGGCGATCCTCACCATAGCTGGCTTGGTTCTGTGGTCGAAGAGGTCGGTCAAGAACAAGGAGTAATAGTGACCAGGCACACTCGCGTAGCCATAATCGGCTCCGGGCCGGCAGGACTTACGGCTGCCATCTACACCGCCCGGGCGAATCTCAACCCGATCGTCATCGAAGGCGAGATCTCCTCCACCTCGGATCAACCGGGTGGCCAGCTCATGTTGACAACCGAAATCGAGAATTTCCCCGGCTTCATCAACGGTATCGACGGCCCCGAACTCATGAGTAACTTCCGGGCTCAGGCCGAGCGCTTTGGTGCGGAATTCCACACCGCCAAGGTCACGCGCGTCGACGCCTCGAATCGTCCCTTCGCGATCTGGACGTCCGACCAGGGCGATGGCGATGCCAGCTACCTGGCCGACGCGATCATCGTGGCCACGGGCGCTCGATCGATCATGCTTGGTGTCGATCGCGAAATCGAGTTGATCGGCCATGGCGTCTCGACATGCGCCACTTGTGACGGCTTCTTCTTCCGCGGCCAGGAGATCGCCGTGGTTGGCGGAGGTGACTCCGCCATGGAGGAGGCGACCTTCCTTACCAAGTTTGCCACCAAGGTGCACATCATCCACCGGCGCTCGGAACTCCGTGCCTCGAAGATCATGCAGGATCGCGCGAGAGCCAACCCCAAGATCTCCTTCAGCTGGAACTCTCGGGTAGTCGAGCTCATTGGCGGGGACGCCCTTGAAGGAGTGGTCCTCGAGGACACGGTCACCGGCGAGCGAAGCAAGCTCGGGGTGACAGGTCTGTTCGTGGCCATCGGCCACGAACCCAATACCGCCGTATTCGAGGGCATGCTGGACATGGACTCCGCCAAATACATCGTGACCCACGATGGCACTCGGACGTCCGTGGAAGGGATCTTCGCGTGTGGCGACGTTCAAGACCACATCTACAGGCAGGCGATCACAGCGGCGGGCTCCGGTTGCATGGCGGCCCTTGACACCGAGCGCTGGCTGGAAAGCGTCCACGCCGGCTAGGAATACCCGGCTGATCAGCAGGGTTAACTTACAACGGAACCGAATTTACAGGAAAGTATCGGAAAATGATCGTTCTGCGTGACACCTCGTTCGACGAGGCACTATTGACCAACGACCTTCTGCTCGTAGACTTTTGGGCGGAATGGTGTGGCCCGTGCAAGATGATAGCCCCGATACTCGAGGAGATTGGCAAGGAGAAGGCCGGGATACTCGAGATAGGCAAGCTGGACGTGGACGACAACATGAACACGGCGCGCCGCTTCGAGGTGATGAGCATCCCGACCCTGATCCTCTTCAAGAAGGGCGAACCGGTGCTGAGACTGGTGGGCGCTCGATCCAAGTCGGCGCTGATGCGCGAGATAGAGACATACCTGTAGAAACTTCATCTGCCGAGGCAGAGCCGGCTGGGCCGGCTCTGCCGGTGGACGAATCTTCATCCGAAGATTCAATCGCGCACCTCCAGCGGCTCCTTACGCAATGCGGCTTCGTTGTCGTCGACGAGATCGGCCGCTTTGGTCCATCAACCCGAAGTCAGCTCCGAGCTTTTCAATACGGTCATGGGCTATCCCCTACCGGAATATGTGACGCTCTGACATTCGCGTCCTTGTTCGAAGCTCACTGGAAGCTGGGTGACCGCCTCCTTTACCTGCGCAGGCCGATGCTGCGAGGCGACGACGTCGCCCAGTTGCAAGGAAAGCTCTCCTGGTTGGGCTTCGACCCAGGCAAGATCGACGGTCTATTCGGTTCAACCACGCACCGCGCCCTCAGTGACTTCCAGATCAACGTCGGGATGGCAGGCGACGGAATATGCGGCCCCGACACGATCGCCGAGCTCGAGCGCAACTTCGGGCGCAGCCCTATTACCGTCACCGGCGTCCGGGAACTGATCGAACTCGGAAGCAAGCGTAGGAATCCCGCCGGCCTGACCATCGCCATCACCTCGGGGCTGGATCTTGCGTCCGTCGCCGAGGCCGTACGATCGTCCCTGGCCAAGGACGGCTTCCACGTCCTCAACTTCTGCCATCCAGACGTGGCGGTGCTGGCCGACCTGTCCAACACCGGTCGGGCCGACGTCGTTCTGCACCTCGAGGTCGCCGAAGGCGGTGGAAGCACCGTTGCGTACTTCCAAGGCTTCCATTACACCTCCCCCGTAGGCCAGGCGATCGCCAAAGAAATCGCTGTCGAGCTTCACAACGAGGAGCCAGGTACCGACTTCGAAATCGTCGGCTCGAGACACCGAATGCTTCAACTCACAAAGGCACCTTGCGTAACGCTCACGCTCGGCTCGGATGTGCTCCGAAAGCTCGCTCCGCACGACGCCTCCGGCGGAATCTCAACGGCTCTGAACAGGTGGTTTGCCGACCTGTGAAGCTTATGCACAGGGTTATCCACAGCTGTGTAAATCTCATATTCAGCTATACGTTCACCCTCAACCTCAACCTAAGAAGCCGGTGCCATGCCACATCGGTCGGGAGTTCGGCAAACTCTACACCGGCTGGTGCCAAAACAGCGCGAAACACGTTCCCCTTCGGCACTCCCCCATAGATTCCCTGGTCAGCGCGTACTTGCAAACCCCGTCAACGAATCCCGGTCCGCTCATCTCACAACGATCATGGTCTTGAAAGCCACGACGGCCGGGCACTCCAAGCCATCGCCGAAAAGTCAATCGCCAACCCGTGCGGCTCTTCCCGCGTTCACCCCATCGGCCGCTCTCGGCTGGACCGTCGAGCCTCCCCGCCCATCCTCCGGTGGCCAGAACTTCCGACGCCTTCTGCAAGCGGGGCCTGGGCACGAATTCCCCTGCCACACTCCGGGACGACTCCAAATTCGATCCCATATGAACTGCGGAACATGGTCACCGGCTCGATCGCGACGGTTCGGGCCCCGGGCACGTACGCACCACCGATTTGGACCGGCTCTAAGGCGGCGTCAGATCGGACGCGATCGACGTTCTACAACCAGCGCCCGGGTGCCATGCGGCACGGCCACATGAAGTGCAAATTACCCTCATGGGCGATCTTCACGTCACGCCACGACGATTGAAACTCTAACCACGCTACGCGAGCCGGCCGGCGCTTGGAAACCAAGAGGGGCTGTGGGGGAGTGCGATAGTGAGGTCGGAACGGGGAACGGGGAACGGGGAGCACTTTCTCTGCCTCCGAAGCCACCAGGCCCGTCAATAGAGCCTTGCCTCTACGACGACGGACCCGGATGTGAACGGCGACGAACGAGCCCTGTCGGCATTCACTCAGGTCGACCCCGGCCCAAGGTCATGAAGAGCACCCCTGCCCCGTAGACAAGGACCTGCGTAAAGGTCGAGCATTCCTAGAACCTTCTCCCGGAGCTCGTTGATCGGAGTGGCGGACACCCTGCGCCAAACAACAGGGAACGCGAGTCCGGCACCGGAGAAATGATGCCGGCGTCCCCATCCCCCCGGCACATCGACAAATCCCACGGCTTACCGGACGGCGTCTCCATTGGAGGCTCCCTCCGGCCGCGGTCCAGCCCGGAGGTCCCGCGTGAACACCCGTGAACGACCTATCCATGCCTTCCCGGGGGAAGCCGTGGCGTGCCGTATTGCGTTTATTGGCGTTACGCGGAGGCGACCCACACCGCGGTCCTACCCCGCCATCTTCGCGCAAGTACTTACGGGGTCTGTGGGGCACGCCTCGGGATTTCGCCACCGCGCGAGTGCGGCCTCCCCGGCCTTCTCGTGCCATGCAGAACAGCTTTTGCCAAGATAGCCATGGGGCAAACGTCAGGGCCGGTCCGGGTCGGACCCCGACAACGCGATCGAGTGCTTGGGCCAACTTTGTGAACTCCCGTGCAGACGAGCACCGGATCGCATGTAGGCGACGCGCTTCTATTAAGACCGCATGCGCTGGACGCAGTAGGCCGGTCAAAACTTCCCGGGCAGGGTATCCAGCAAAGAGCCGTCGGGACGATAGAACTTCAGATAAGGATAACTCGATACTTCGCGATGAGGAAGGTAAATCACGAACCAACCCCCAACGACGTCGGCCACGGTTCCCTTGGCGCCCGATTGATTTGCGAGAGCGACCGAAGCGGTACCCGCATCAGCTCTTCCGTACACCACCTCGTAGTCGACGCCTGAGGGGGAATTCCAACTAGCCACCGCCTGTCCGCCGCCAGCACGCGCTTGGGATATCTGCTCGGAACCCAAGCCGGAAGGATTACCCGAGCCAACCATTGAACACATCATCTCGCCGGTCGACAGGGGTACCGATTTATCCGAATGACCCGCCGGGATTACCGCCAACCGGGTACAGGAACCGGCGTAGCGATTGCCGTAGCCAATTGGCATAGTGAATACCTCGAAGCGCGAGCCATCCGGCCCGGGCACCGATATCCGCATCTGGGCTGCCGATTGTTCGATGACGGCTGGCGAGGACAGGAGCACTTTCGCCCCACCCATTATCTCCGTGAAGGACGGAGGTTCGCCGGGAGCGGCGGCGGCCGCAGTCGTAGAAAGGCCTAGCGCGACGGGGCCGACCATGGCGGCAACCACCCAGCGCCTCACCCGCCACGTGCCGCGCGAGAGCCCGCGGCGCGACGGGGCATTTATCGACTCCCGGAGCCTCTCCTCCCTTTCGAGTCCGGGTTGCGGCTCCACCATTGCGCCGACTTGCTCATATAGAGAGCAAAGGCGCGCCTCGACATCTTCAATCCTCACCACTTTTATCCATCTCCTCCCTGAGGGACACAAGACCTCGATGAATGAGCGACTTCGCTGCCGCGACACTGCAATACATGACATCCGCTATACCTTCAACGGTCAGGTCATCCATATACCTCAGCACCAGCGCCTGCCGCTGGCGCAGGGGCAGCTTGTTCACGAGCTGCCAAGTCTCCATCTCCTCGGCTTCCAACCCGCTGGTCACGTCCTCGGCGGTCACGGCG
>JAJZNF010000328.1 GCA_021847985.1 Actinomycetes bacterium
GGGCATCGGATACTTCATCGCCAATGCGCAGCAGTCTTTCAACATCGACGGAAGCTACGGGGGCGTGGTCATCCTCGGGGCGCTGGGCTGGGGGTTCGACACCCTCTTCCTGCTCCTCGAGCACTGGCTCCTCTCCTGGCAGCGCGCCACAAGTGGAGGTGCGGCAAATGCCTGAGCCGGTTCTGAAGCTCGACCACATCGCGGTCAGCCTGCGCAGCGCGGACGGCGCTTTGCACGAGATCACCCGCGACGTCTCCCTGTCGCTGGCCGAGCGCGAGATCGTCAGCATCGTCGGCCCCTCCGGAAGCGGCAAGACCACTCTTCTGCGCGCGGCAAGCGGCCTGCGCGAGCCGAGCGGCGGCTCCGCCAGCTTCGCCGGCAAGCCCGTCGACGGCGTCCCCACCGGGCTGTCCATCGTCTTCCAGGAGTACAACAAGAGCCTTTTCCCCTGGCTCACCGTCGGCAAGAACGTAGCCATGGGGGCGAGGTCGATGAGCAAGAAGGAGCGCCAGGAGCGCGCCGAGGAGGCGCTCGCGCGCGTCGGCTTAAAGGGGCTGTCCTCGCGCTATCCCTGGGAGCTCTCCGGCGGCATGCAGCAGCGCACCGCCTTGGCTCGAGCGATGGTTTCCCAGCCCCGCCTGTTGATGATGGACGAGCCTTTCGCCTCGGTGGACGCGCTGACGCGCAACCACTTGGAGGACATGGTCCTCGACATCTGGTCGCAGTCCAACTTCGCGATCCTGATGGTAACCCACGACGTTGGCGAGGCGGTCTACTTGAGCGACAGGGTGCTGGTGCTCTCCGCCCGACCCTCGGCGGTGCTGGCCGAGATCAAGGTCGACCTGCCACGCCCGCGAACTCAGTTGGAGACCCGAAGCTCCAAGGCGTTCGTGGAGCTGCAGGCTCAAGTGCTCGAGCGTGTGGAGCATGCCGGGCGGCGGGCCGTGGGCCTGGTCGCCGACGAAGCGTGAGCGCCGCCCCGGCCACGCCCAGGCTCGTACGCGACGCCACCTTCGAGCGCTGCCTCGAGCTGGGCATGGACACCATCTTTTCCAATCCCGGCTCCACCGAGGTGCCCGCCCTTTCTGGCCTGCCTTCGGAATTCCATTTCGTACTCGGCCTGCACGAGGGCGCTGTGGTCGGCATGGCAACCGGATTGGCACTGGCAACGGAGCTTCCGGTGCTGGTGATGTTGCACACCACCGCGGGCTTAGGCAACGCCGTCTCGGCTCTTGCCACCGCTCGGGTCAACAAGGCCCCCCTGGTGGTGCTGGTCGGCCAACAGGACCGCCGCCACCTTGCAGCCCGGCCCTTCCTGGCGGGACAGCTCGAGGGACTGGCCGGAAGCTACCCCGTCTCCTTTTCCCAGCCGGCTCGTCCCCAGGACCTTCCCACGCTGGTGACCCAGGCCTGGCATCGTGCTCGCGCGGCCAGAGGGCCGGCCATCGTGGTGGTGCCGATGGACGACTGGCTCGCTGAGGCTGATGAGTTGCCGGAGGCATCGCCGCGCAGGATGGCCTTTTCGCGCCAGGCGGATCCCGCCGACTTGGCCGAAGTGGCCGCGCGCTTGGATGCAGCGGCCAACCCGGCCCTGGTGGTGGGCGCCGACGCCGACTCCGCGGACGCATGGTCGGCCCTGACGGCGCTGGCCGAGCGGCTCCGCAGCCCCGTTTATCAGGAGGCATTCGGGGCCAGGGCGGGATTCCCGCAGGACCACCCCCTCTTCGCCGGCCATCTGCCAAGTGCTCGATCGGCACTGCGCACACTGCTCGAGCCCCATGACGTGATCCTCTGCGTGGGGGCCCCGGCCTTCCGGCAGTATCCATACGACCAAGGCCCTTTCGTGGCCCCGGAAACCTGGGTCGGAATGATCGCCGACAGCGAAGAGGACGCCGAGGCCTCCACCTCGGATCTCGCCATCGTGGCCCCGATAGCCTTGGCCTGCGGCCACCTGACCCGGCTGGTGAGCAAGCGAGAGGTAATGCCGGCCCAAGTGGAGCGCCGCGCCATCCCGACCTTCTCTAATCCGGAGCGTGGAATGTACCCAGAGGACGTCTTCGCGGCTCTGGCCGAGCGCCTTGGTCCCGAGACGGTGATCATCGAGGAGAGCCCCTCCAGCCGCTCGCGCCTACAGGCGATGCTCCCGGCGCGGCGCCCGCTCGGCTTCCTCAGCGCGGCAATGGGCGGCCTGGGTTTCGCCCTCCCGGCTGCGATCGGCGTGAAAATGGGCCTTCCCGACCGCCCGGTAGTCGCAGTGGTGGGCGACGGCTCATCCATCTATTCGATCCAGGCCCTTTGGAGCGCCGCCCGCTACCAGGTGGGCGTGCTCTTGGTGGTCTTGTGCAATCGGAGTTACTCGATCATGGACCGCCTCCACGAACGCGCCGCCGACGGCCCGCCCCCATGGCCGGGTTTCGAGGAGGTGGAGATCGCCGAGCTGGCCTCGGCTCTGGGGTGCCCGAGCAAGAAGGTGTCGAGCGTGGCGGAACTGAAGAGCGTCCTCGACTCGCTACCCGAGAACCTCTCCGAGATGGCCTCGCCGCTGGTAATTGCCGTCGAGACGGCCTGTGAGCCGCTCCTGGTCGTGTGATCGCGGCGTGACCCGTAAGGGTCCCGCCGCGATCTGTGGAAACGGTCAGTCGGGCAAGTCAGTCCTTGTCCACGTGACTCCGGCGCACGCGGGCCAATGACGGGCGCGTACGCGCCGGCAGCAGCAGGACAAGACCTGCCAAGCCGGCAGCCAGGGATAGCACACGCCATCCATAGGCACCCAACGGCATACCGGTGTTAGTGGCCGGCACCGTTATCGTCGCCGACTCTTGAGCAGTGGCCGCTGTCG
>JAJZNF010000011.1 GCA_021847985.1 Actinomycetes bacterium
GTTCCGGTCTTGCCGGCGGCCGGCCTGCCGATCGCCGCATAGTAACCCGTCCCTTCGGTTACCACGTTGCGGAGCACCGCGATCTCGGTCGCGGCGACGGTCGCCGAGATAACCCGCTTTGGGTCGGCGTGGTGCTGATAGACAAGGTTGCCTTTCTGGCCGTAGATCGCCGAGATCGCAAAGGGCGCGTTGTGCACGCCATAGTTGGCGATTGTGGCAAAGACGCTGGCCATGTCTAGTGGCGTGACGGGTTCCGAGCCCAGCACGATCGAGTTGTAGGGCTCGAGCTTGGAGCGGATGCCCATGGCGTGGGCCAGGTTCATAACGTTGACCGGGCCGATTTCCTGGATCAGCTGGGCGTAGACGGTGTTGACGGAGAGGATGGTGGCCGTTGCCAGCGTCATGTTGCCGGTGGGTTCGCCTTCATAGTTGTGCACGACCCAGGTGGGTGCGCCACCTGAGGCGGGGACTGTGAGAACCTTGGGCGCGAAGTAGATCTTCTGCGGGCTGATTCCTTGGGTGAGCGCTTCGGCTAAGGCGATCACCTTGAACGTCGAGCCGGCAGGCCGCTGACCCTGGGTCGCCATGTCGAACTGGGACGCAGGCTGTGAGGTACCGTAACCTAAGCCCCCTACCAGCGCCTCGATGGCACCCGTGGCCGGGTTGAGCGAGGCGAGGGCACCGGACGGGGTCTTGGTGAGGCGGGGTACCGCTCGAGCCAAAGCCGCCTGCGCAGCGGCCTCGTCGGCGGGGACTTCGGTGGTTACGATACGGAGCCCGCCGTGCTCCAGGCGGAACAGTCGCTGTGCCGGCGTTGCTCCCAGGGCGGGAAGCGTCTCGGCTTCGTTGATGACCTGCTGGCTGAAGTAACCCAGGGAGGGGAGCAGCCCGGCTACTGATGGATCCAGCTGCAGGCCCGCCTTCATGTCCTGCCTGTAGGCGGCGCCGGTGATCTCGTGCTGTGAATACATGGAGGCCAATACCACGTTGCGGCGTGACAGTGCCAAGGCGGGATGCACCAGCGGATCGTAGGCCGAGGGCGCGTTGATCAAGCCCGCCAGCGTTGCGGCCTGAGTGAGATTTAGCTCGTTGGCGGGCCGGTTGTAGTACCGGTATGAAGCCGCCTGCACGCCGTATGTTCCTTCGCCCAGGTATACGTCGTTGAGGTACTTTGCCAGAACCTGCCGCCGGGTCGTCCCGGAGAGCGAGCCGAGCGACAGCAAAATCTCGTGGAGCTTCTCCACCAAGGTGCGTTTGGGCGTGCCGAGCTCAAGCTTGACCAGCTGTTCCTCGATCGTAGATCCCCCCTGTAGCGCCGCGCCGCTGCTGATGTCGGTCACCGCCGCGCGCAGTATTGCTTTCAGGTCGATCGGACCCCTCCCCCAGTAGCGCCGGTCCTCGATGGCCACCACCGCCTGGGGAAGGTATGGGCCAAGCTGGGAGTACTCGATCGGCATCCGCAGAATGTCCGTTGGGACCGTCGTGATGAGTGATCCGTCCGAGGCGTAAATGGAGCTGATGGAAGACGAGACCACCGGGTTGTCGGGATGGACCTTGGGAGTGGTGCATCCGGAGGCGAAGCCCAAGGTCACCAGGACCGCCGCCAGACGTAGCGCCCGCTTGGCTCTCAGCGTCAATGCCCTTTGCTTCAACGGCTACCGGCTCCGCCTCGACTCCTGCTTGCGCGCCCAATTTCGGGCGCCGCTTACGCAGCTCCCAGGTGTAAGGCTACCCGAAGGTTAACCGCCGGAATAGGCGCGGTGGATGGACCTTGCGATAGCGGCCGGAATGCCGGGTCGCACCGGTGAATCATTCCGAATCGGCGACGAAAGAGCCGATTCTTTCCGCCAGTTCCGGATCCTTTTGGTTCAGATAAAAGGCGTAGGCAACGGAGACCACGACGATCGCCAGCGCGACGTAAGGGAAGAAGCTAAAAGGGGCGCTCTGGCCAGGTTTGACCAGTTCGAAGAGTGGAAAACCGATGCAAAGGACTCCGAGCGCCGGAAGCACCAGGTGGCGGACAAGGTTGAAGTCTTCCGGGTGGTGTCGGCGATAGTAGAAGGGCAGCGCCAAGTTGGACACCAAATAAACCAGGGCGACGAGGATCGTGCCAAGTGTCGCGATCTCGCCGAAGAATACGACCGGGTCCGTTCTGCCCCCGAACGCGAAAGATATTGCCGTTGCGATCCCCAGGAACAGCGCGATGCTGGCCCAGGGCGTCCGCCGGGTCACCGAAACCCGCGCCGTGAAGTTGGGCAGGATGCCCTCGCGTCCTGACGAGAAGATTATCCGTGATTGCGAATTCGACCCCGCGACGAGCGAGCCGATGATCGATGCCATTCCGGCCAGGTATGCAAGAAATAGAAGCAGTCCGCTCACCCCGTGCGCCGCATCGAGGAACGGCACCGACGAACTGGCAACCGCTCGAAGGTTGTTCCCAAATCCGACCACAGTGGCATAGCTGAGAAATACGTAGGTCAACGCCATGATCGCAACCGAGGCATAGATCGCCCTCGGCACGTTGTGGCGCGGCTCGACGGTCTCCTCTGCCAATGAGGCGGAGTTCTCCCATCCGATGAACATGAACATCGCCAGAGGGAATCCGAGTGACAGGCCAGAAAAGCCTCCACTCAACTTGGCCGGGTTGAAGGGCTGCAGTGTTAGGGCTCGATGATGGTCAACGAGCACGGCCACGGAAACTATCAACAGGATGGCCAATTGCGTGGCGAATAGGGAAGCCGCGACCTTGGTCGAAACTCTGACGCCCCGGAACATCATGTAGGCCGCACCCAAGACGAACACGGTTGAGTAGATCTCCCAGGGCGCCGAAAGATGTA
>JAJZNF010000161.1 GCA_021847985.1 Actinomycetes bacterium
GGCACCCACTGGACCGACGTTACGCCGCCACAAACGAGCGACAACGGAACGTACCCCGTCTTCGAGCACGCCTCCTTCATCAACAGCTCCACGGGATGGGTCTCGGCCTGGAACCTCGGCACTACCGGGGTGACCATCTTCAGGACCTCGGACCAGGGAAAGAGCTGGACCGCAATTGCAGCCGGCAGACACTCCCAGGCGGCCGGGGCCACCGAGCTGATCGATCTGGTGGGCCCGCACACCGCCTTTGCGGAGTACCTGGAGCCGACCGGGCCCGGCGAGTCGCTGGCGGTCACCACCGACGCCGGCGGGAGCTGGCGCACCGTCTACCGCGGCCCGAAGCCCACCCCGGCCGGGCAACAGCCGTCCGGCCCCGACTTCGGGCAGATCGCCTTCAACGGGCCGGCAAACGGCTTCGCCGCCGGCGGGCTCCCGCCCATCGAACCCTTCGCCACGGGGCCGCAATTCTTCCACACCACGGACGGCGGATCCACCTGGACACCCGAGTCGCCCCCACTGCCCGAGCCCGCCTCGGACTGCCCGGGGCTACTCTCCCCACAGTCGGCCGCCGGGTGCGCCTATTCGCTTCCCAGCTTCGAAGATCCCGCTCACGGGGTCCTGGCAGCCGTGGCCGCAAAGTCGGGCCTGGCCCGGATCGCCTTCGACACGACCGGCGACGGCGGCGCAAGCTGGAAAGAGACGGCAAGCGTCTCCGTGACCGTTCCCGTCGCCGCGTATCCCCCGGGCATCGGCGGGCTCCCGGCCCTCCCTCTCGTCTCCATGCCGGCAAGCGGCACGTGGTGGGTGCTGGGCTGGGACGGCACGACACTGATAAGCCGGGTCACCACCAACGGCGGCTCCTCGTGGAAGAACGCTTCCGCGCTATTGCCGTTCCACGGGACTCCGATGGGCTTCGGCGCCCTCGATGGTTCCCACGCGGTGGTGATGATCGCCACCCCGACCTCCACGCAGCCGGTGATCAGCATGCTCGTCACCTCGGACGGCGGCCAGAGCTGGCACCAGCTGCGGTTACCCGCCTCAGGAGCCCTCAGGGACGGGTGAGCACCCAGATGCGCCCACCCTGCTCGTAGGCGCCATGGCAGGCGACGTCGAAATCGCTCGGCCCGCGAACCCTCTCGCCGGTGAGGATGTCGAAGCGGCTTCCGTGGGCCGGGCAGGTCACCACGCCCTCCTCTATCTCCCCGCGCCCCAGTGGGGCCCCTTGATGGGGACAGGTGCCGAGGCAGACCAGGCGCCCCTGCTCGCGGAAGAGCGACACCTTGCCCATTCCCGGCACTTCCGCCTCGAGCAGAAAGCCGATTCTTCCCGCCACGTCCTGGGCATCGCAGATGGCGTAGGACCTGACCGCCCCACCGTCTGCCAGCCGGGCAAGCGCGCGCCTCAGCGACGGACCCAGGGCTCCGCGGCTCACCACCTCGTCGAAGCCGGCACGCTCGGCCTCACGCCACGCACCCGGATCGGGAGTAGCCATGAAGCCGAGCAGATACGCCTCCGGGAGCGCCCCCCTGACTTGGCCTACAAGGTCTGCCAGCCCGTTCCCGGATGCGTCCGCCAACACGACACAGGGCGTGCCTGACGGTGGCGGTGTCCGATACAGCCCGGCACCGCTCTCCACGCAGACGCGCGTGGCGGCGCGCACCACCGCGGCATCATCGGCCAGGAGCCACACGACCGCAGCGGAAGGTGCGCGCTCCAACTCAGATGAACATCGATATGTCGGCGTCGGCGGCCATGTCGATGAAGGATGCCGCGCCGATGGGGCTCTGCAGGCCCTCGATGAAGTCGTCCTTGGACAGTCCGTAGAGCTCCATGGTCATCTGGCAGGGATGCAACCGCACGCCCAGGTCCATGGCCATCTCCAACAGCTCCGTCGGCGAGGCGACCTTGTACTCCTTGGCCAGCATCTTGATCATCTTGGTGCCGGCGCCGCCGAAGTGGATCTTGCCCAGCTTCAAGTGGTCGGTGCCGCCACGGTCGACGACGGACTCCATCTTCTGCATCAGCTTGTCGCCGGTGAAGCGCACCTCGTTCCGCTGCAGAACCCGCAGGCCCCAGAAGGTGAAAAAGACATCCACCTCCAGCCCGGAAGCCGCCGCGGTGGTGGCCAGTATCAGCACCGGCCAAACGCGGTCCAGGTCGTTGCTCCAACAGATCATGGCCATTTTCTTGGCCCCTGAGAAATCCTCCGCGCTCTCGCTCATACGTATTTCCCCCCTTGCTTTTTTCCTTTGCCGCACACTCTGCGGCAAAGCCGTGTAACGAGATCAGTCCGCGCAGCGGAAGCAGCGCAGGCCGGTCTCGTCGATAATCCGCCGGTAGTGCTCGAAGGCCTCCCCCGCCTCCGCCAGACCGGCCAGCTCTTGGGGCGACTCCATCTCGATCCGGGCGAACCAGCCCAGACCGTAGGGGTCGCGATTGGCGGCCGCGATGTCCGCGTCGAAGGCGGAACGATTGTCGGCCACCAGTACGCCGGTGAGCGGTGAGCGCATCGGCCCCACCCACTTGGCGCTCTCTATCACGCACAGGGGGCGCCCCCGCACCACCCGGCGTCCGTTATCCTTCCATCCGACCTGGACCAGGCGGCCGGAGCGGGACTGGGAGACATCGGTCATCCCGACCTCCGCCACCCCGCCTCCAAGGTCGCGCACCCAGGTGTCGCTATCGAGGTCGTAGACGACGTCGTCGGGAAATGCGCAGCCGGCCCAGACCTCCATCTGCGATCACTCCGTACAGGAGATCCCCTGGGAGTCCAGGAAGGCCTGGTATACGGCCACCCCGTCGCTCCCGG
>JAJZNF010000262.1 GCA_021847985.1 Actinomycetes bacterium
GAGCAGATTCCGCATCAGCTGGCCGAGCGGCGGCAAAATCTTGTTGAACTCCTTGGTCATGCGCATGGCGAGCACCGTGCCCATGTAGACGCCGTAGACACCGGCAAAAAAGACGTCCGCCTCGAAGGCGAGCGGCCCCTCCCCCAGCATCCCGGCCGCCTTGGCGGCGTGCGCCACGTACCCGGAGGCGAAGGCGAGCCGCCCGAAGGACTCCGAGTCGTCCTCGCCGAAGAGGTCGTACTCCTCGTCCAGCAGAAGCTTGAGCGCACCGGTCTCGGTCTCGGGGTTCCAGACCCAGGCGGTGGCCAGACAGACCGACTCCGGCTCCAGGAAGTGCATGAGCTCCCATGCCAGATCGGCGATGCCCTCTCCCGAGCCGGCCAGCGCGCCGGCGAAGGCCGCCGCCCGGGCGCTGGGATCGGCCGCCGTCTCGCCCACCTTGGCGAGCGCGGCGGCCAGTTCCCCTGGGGGAGTCGTAGCCGAGATCTCGCGCAGGCGGCGCCGGGTGGCAAAGGTTTCCCCGAGCAGCTCGTACTCGGCACCGGCCTCACCGGCCGCCAGGCGGACAAACGTACCCTGCACCCTTGTCGCCTTGGCGGCCAGATCGGCGACCATGGCCTCCCACTCGCCGGGTTGCAGCCCGGCGGTGACGGCCGAATGGAACTCGGCCGCGGCCTCGAGATCGGCGGGCTGGCTGCGCACAGTGAAACCTGCCAGCGCCATCAGCGCAGAGCCTTGGCGCCGGCAAGCGCGATCGCCGCCGCGCGCGCGCCTGCATACCCGCCACTGGAGGAGCAGTCCTCAAGGTCCGCCGGGCCGAGCGAGGAGCCGGCCGCGAAGATCCCCTCGCGCGAGGTCGCCACCGTGTCAAGCGGGCCCTTGGGGGCCTCGATGAAGCCGAAGCGGTTCTGCTCGATTCCCAGCACCTCGGCCATCTTGCGGGTGCCCGGGCTCGGCTCCATGCCGACCGAGAGCACCACCAGGTCCATGGGGACCTCCATTGGCCTGCCCATGGTGGTGTCCTCGCCGCGCACCAGCAGCCTTCCGTCCTTGGGAAGCACCTCGGTGATGATGCCCTTCACGTACTGCACATGGTGCTTCTCCTGGGCCGGCCAGTAGATCTGGGTTTCCCAGTAGCCGTACATGCGCATATCGATGTAGAAGATGAAGACCTCGACGCCCGGCACGGCCAGGCGCACCTCGGTGGCCTCCTTGGAGGCGACGCCGCAGCAGACCTTGGAGCAGTACTCGTTGCCGATCTGACGGTCGCGGGATCCCACGCACTGGATGAAGCAGACCCGCTTGGGCTCCTCGCCGTTGGAGGGTCGCCTTACGCGCCCCTCTTTCAGCATCGCCTCCAGATCCTGCAGCGCGATGACGTCGTCGAACTCGTAGTAACCGTACAGCTGGGTCTCACGGCCCGGGTCGAAGTGCTGGAAGCCGGTAGCTACGACCACGGAGGCGACGCTGATGCTCCCGGCTCCGCCGGGTCCCTGCAGCTCGAGCGTGAAATCGCCCGGCTCGCCCGAACAGCCGGTGACGGTGGTGTCGAGGCGGACCGAAACCCCGGGAAAGGCGAGGGTGTTGGCGATCACCTCTCCCATCGCCTCCTCGGCGCTGCGCAGGTACGGGGTGATCGAGGCGTAGTTCTCCTCGATCGGCCTGCCGCCCAGGAACCCGAGCTTCTCGATGATCACGACGTCCGCGCCGACCGAGGCCGCCGAGGCCGCCGCTGCCAGCCCCGCCGGGCCGCCGCCGATCACCGCCACAGTAGAGCTAGCCAATTTCGCTCCCTCTTCCTTTCTTCGCTTTTCTCGCCGGATCGATGCGCACTAGACGCCCGTATCGGCCCAGGTAAGGTACCGCTGTTCGCCGGACTCCAGGCGCTTCAAGTCCTCCTGGAACTCCGCCCAGGCCTTCTCGTGGTCGATGCCCATCTTCTCGAGCAGTGGCCTGAAATCGGTGGAGTGCCAGTGCAGCTGGCACACCTTGTAAGGATGGGCGCCCATGGCGAGCGCGGCGAACTGCGCCTCGGACATGACCGGGACGCCCACCTTGCGGTCGTGAGCACGAGTGGCGAACTGGCTCTTGTCGAGCGCGGTCACGCATCCCGTGTCGTGGGTCAGGACCACGTCGGGGTTGGCCTCCTCGCGCATAACCTCGATCTTGCGCAGGGTGGCGAAGGAGCGTGTGAAGTCGCGCTGCACCAGGATGTGGCGGAAGCCGAAGCCGCAGCAGTCGAAGAAGGTGGAGTATGTCTTCAGCTCCGCCCCCAGCGTCTGGACCAGCCCGGAGACCGCGGCCGTGCGCTGGCCGTGCCAGACGTCGGGGTCGTAAATGGCGTCCCCCTCGACCAGCTTGTAATAGTGGCAGGCGGGATGGACGGTCACCGCCACCTTGGAGAGGTCGAGGATGGAGTTGGCCGCGATCTCGTCCCGCATCGCGTAGAGCCATTCCGAGTAGTGGACGATCTCCTCGGGGATCACCATCTCCTTGCCCAGCTTGCCGAGCACCTTGCGCACCTGGGCACGCAGCTCGGGCTGATGCAGAAGCTCGGCGCGAACCTCCTTGTAATGCCCATAGGAGGTGCCACAGTGGATCAACGGGAAGTACCCGGTCTCATAGGCGGCCGCGAAGTTGCGCAGGGCCACCGCCGCCTGGGCCGCCTGGTTGGAGGTGGCGCTGGCGTAGTAGTTCCACGCGGTGCAGGAGGTCTGGTCGCGCGGGTCGTTGTAGTCGTATCCAAGCTTGCGCATTATC
>JAJZNF010000100.1 GCA_021847985.1 Actinomycetes bacterium
CTGCGAGGCCGCGGCGATGGTGTCGGTCGGCTTCAGAAATCGATCGGTTGCGTTGTCTCGAGGCCGCATGCACCTGGCCGGCTTCTCGGCGAAGTCATTCCTGGAAAATATCGACTTGTCCCGCTTTGCGCTCCGGCTCGCACTCGGACCGCTCTACGAACACCGGCAGGTATCCGTGGGCGTGGTCGGCTACGGGCCGTATGGGGGCATGGGCCACTTCCACGGGGCCGGCTGTGAGGCGACGCCGGGCCTTCGCTTCGCGGCAATTGCCGAGCCGAGCGAGGAGAGACGGGAGTCCGCGGTGGCGCAGTTTCCCGGCATCGCCGCCCACTCCGACACCGCCTCGCTCTATCGGGATCCAGAGGTCGATCTGGTCATTATCGCCACCCCGCCCAGCACCCACTTCCAGCTGGCGCGTGACGCCTTGGAAGCGGGTAAGCACGTGGCCCTGGAGAAGCCGATGGCGCTGACGGTGGCAGAGGCCGACGAGTTGATACGGGTTGCCAAAGAACGCGATCTACTGCTCACCGTCCATCAGAATCGCCGCTTCGACGCCGACTACCTGGCCCTTGCCCGCCTCATAGAGGAGGGCACGCTGGGAGAGGTTTTCAACGTCGAGACGTTCGTGGGCTCCTTCGAGCATCCCTGCCGGGCATGGCACTCCGATGAGTCGGTCTCAGGCGGAGCCGCTTACGACTGGGGCTCCCACCACATCGATTGGATTCTGCAGCTCTATAAGGACCGCCCGACCGAGATCTTCGTCACCGGCCACAAGCGCGTCTGGCACGATGTGACCAACGTCGACCAGGTAACCATCCGCATGGTCTTCGGAGATGGGCGCGAGGCGACTTTCGTCCAGTCCGACGTAGCCGGGGAGCGCAAGCCGAAGTTCTACGTGCAGGGGACCAAGGGAACGGCGACGGGATGGTACGCGCCGGTGCGGCAGGCCGAGGTGGAGTTCCCCTTCGGGTACAGGCTGCGCGAGTTCCACCACGCGGAGGCACCGGTGGAGTTGTCGGTGACCATTTACGAGGGGCATGGACGCACGCATTCGATGCGCGTGCCACCGGCGCGCACGCCGGAGTTCGCCTTTCATGCCAACCTCGCGGGCCACCTCCACTACGGCGAGCCTTTGGCGGTCTCTCCCGAGTCGGTTCGTCCGGTCATCGAGATCCTGGAGGTGGCCCAGAATCTGAGCGAGAATCGTGAGCACCACGCCAAGCTCTGAAGGGTCGGCCAATGCCCCTTTGCGATGGGGGGTCATCGGCGCGGCGTCGTTCGTCGCCAACGCGGCGGTCATCCCGGCCATCCTCTCCGACCCCGCTTCTCAGCTCGCCGCCTACGCCTCGCTCTCCGGCGGCCCCAATCTTCCCGCCGACAAGGCGGGGGCGAAGCGATTCCCGGATTACGAATCCCTGATCGACTCCGGCGAGGTGGACGCCGTCTACATTGCACTGCCCAACTCACTGCATCTGCCTTGGGTCAAGATGGCCGCCGAGGCGGGAACGGCGATCCTCTGCGAGAAGCCGCTCGCCCTGGACCCGGCCCAGGTGGCAGAGATAGCCGAACTCGCCGAGATGAAGCGGCTGCCGGTCGGCGAGGCGTACATGACCCAGTTCCACCTGCGCGACAGGCAATTCCGCGCCTTCATCAAGGATGGAGGGATCGGTGACGTCCTCGGGGTCGAGGCGGCATTCACCTTCGAACTGGCATCGAGTACCAACTACCGCTGGAGCGGGGCGATGGGTGGAGGCGCTCTTTTGGACGTCGGCATCTACCTCCTCGACCCGATCCTCGAACTCCTGGGCACGGAGCCGGAAGTGACCAAGGTCGTGCGCAGGATGCGAGGTGACGTGGACGTGGAGACCGAGGCGGAGTTGCACTTCCCCGGGGGACAAAGGGCGCACTTGACAGCCTCCTTCGTGCGGCCCGAGCGCCAGCTATTGAGGGTGCGTGGCACCGAGGGATCGGTGGAGCTGGCCAACCCGTTCACCCCTTCTGTGGACGACACCGAAATCCACCTCTTGCGCCGAGGAGAGCCGGAAACCCTTTCGGCGCCCGCCTCGGACCCCTACGTCATGATGATCGCCGAGTTCGCCTCGAGCGTCACCGCCGGGACTTCTTTCCCCAGGCCACTCGGGCGGAGCCTGGCCGTCGCCCGCCTCTTGCACCGCATCATGGAGGCAGCATGATCCACCCAGATACGCTTCGGAATGGCTCGGCTCGCCCGGTTGTTTTCTCCACAGTGAAACGACAACTCTTCGACGTTGGAAATGGGGTCGCCATCTCGGGCGTCCTCCGGGGCGAGATGCCGCCCGACTTCCTGCTCGTGCACGGCCTTGCCTCGAACGCGCTGCTCTGGGATGGCGTTGCCGATCAGCTCGAGCGTGCCGGCAAGTCGAGCCTCGCGGTCGATCAGAGGGGCCACGGGCTCAGCTCCAAGCCGGACTGGGGCTACAGCCACTCGCAGCTGCTCGAGGACCTCGCCAAGGTAATGGCGTCGGTGTCGATCGCCGCCGACCCG
This sequence comes from Actinomycetes bacterium, assembly GCA_021847985.1. GTDB lineage: Bacteria > Actinomycetota > Acidimicrobiia > Acidimicrobiales > Acidimicrobiaceae > Acidithrix. The sequence goes on from JAJZNF010000100.1 coordinate 2,525, forward strand.
GCCCGATGCGTTGTGGTGGGCCAGTCATGGGGAGCCGCCGTCGCAGCACTTTTCGCACTGGCCAACCCGCAGAAGGTGGCTGGTGTGGTGCTGATAGACGGAGGCGTCTTCGACTTGAAGGAGCACTTCAAGACCTGGGAGGAGTGCGCTTCGGTTCTGGCCCCGCCCGAGCTCTCCCGGCTTTCGTACGTGGACCTGGCCGAGCGCATCCATTCCTCACACCCGGACCAGAG
>JAJZNF010000026.1 GCA_021847985.1 Actinomycetes bacterium
CGATGTAGACCGCCAGCATGTCCAGTACCACCACCAGCTCGAGTAGGCGGCGGATCCAGTCCGAACCGTAGCCCCCTTGGCTCGGGGGGCTCCCGAGCACGAAGAGAGGGCCGGAGGCGGCCTTGGAGATCTCCTTCAGCGAAAAGTGAAATCCGGCGACCTGGGCGTAGGAGGCCAGGATGTAAAACCCGGCGGCAAGGAGAAGCGCGAAGAGCACCGCGCGCGGGATGTCGCGCTTGGGATGCTCGGTCTCTTCCCCGAGGTTGGCGGCGGTCTCGAATCCGGTGAAGAGCAGCACCCCGTAGAGCACGCCGAAGAGGATGCCTTTCATTCCGGTCGGCGAGGTGGAGGGCGAGAACGCCAAGAGGCTATTGTGCGAGGCCACCTTGGCGATCACCTTAATGAAGAATACCGTCACCACCAGGAGTGAGATGACCGCCAGGACCAGCTGCGTGCGGGTGGAGAGCGAGACTCCGGCGTACAGCAGGGCGCCGATCCCGATCAGCAGGATCAAGTCCCAGCCGATGGTCGGGATGGGAGCGATGTTGAACTCGGCCTGCAAGGTGTCGTGGATGGTTCCACCGATGAGCACCAGGATCGCCGCGCCCAGGGCGAGGATCCCCCCGTAATATGCGAAGCCGGCTCCGGCTCCGATGCGGGCGCCGAGGCCGTCGGTCACGTAGTCGTACAGCGAGCCGGCCGCGTGGATGCGCCGGGCGTACTCGGAGATGATCCAGCCCAGCCCCAGCACCCCGATGGTCGAGATGACCACCGACAGCGGCGCGGCCGCACCCGCGCCGGTTCCGGAGGCGTTTACGCCGACCAGGAGCGGGATGAGGAAGGCGGACGAGAATACCGGGCCCATGAAGCCGACGGACTGCGCCACGGCGTCGGGCAGTCGGAGCTTCTTGTGGCCGCCAAGAACTACGGCGCGCTCAGCCATGGGCGCCGTGCCCGGAGTAGAACATCGCTTTTCCCCCACAATTCGCCGATAGGACCTGCATACCTCTGGCGAGGTTGGAACGATTATAACCATTCGTATCCACACAAGCCGGAGAATGTCGCGCTAATCGTGTGTGCCCGTATGAATCCCGCTCTAGCAGGTGAGAGGGTATTTTGGGGGTCAAAGATCGCGCGCGGGGGCTTGTTTCGGGATACGTCGCGGGGCTCCGTTTATGCCGGCTGGCTCATAAATGAGTAAGTGCGGCGCCCACCCGCCCGAGCGCCTCGGCGAGGTTGGCGGGCGTGGTGGCGAAGTTGAGCCGTGCGTGTCCGTCGCCCCCCGGGCCGAAGGCGGGGCCGTCTGAAAGACCCACGCGGGCGCGGGCCAGAAGAGCCTCGGAGGGGTCGGCGGCGTCCGTGAAGGCCGAGAAGTCGAGCCATGCCAAATAGGTCCCCTCGGGCATGCGGTACCCGATACCCGAGGACTTCGCGAATTCCGCGACGGCGTGGCGGTTCGCGTCGAGTTGGGCGAGCGTGGCGGCAAACCACTCCTGGCCACGTTCCCAGGCGGCGATGGTGCCGATCATGCCCAGGTTTGAGACGGCGCCCCTCATATGGAAGGGGAAGGTCTCGTAGCTCGCACGAAGCGCGCCCGAGGAGAAGTGCGCCACGGCACAGCGTAGCCCCGCCAGATTGTGGGACTTGGAGGCCGAGGTGAGGGTGATGTGATCGGTGCCGAAGCGGGCTGCCGCCGAGGCGAAGGCAAGGTGCTCCCGATCGCCGTAGACGATGTCGGCGTGAATCTCATCGGCCACCACCACCACGTGATGGCGGGCCGCCATCTCCGCCACCGCATCCAGTTCGGCCGCGGTCAGCACCCGGCCGGTCGGGTTGTGCGGATTGCAGAGCAGAAGCATGCGGGTGTTCGGCTGTGCGAGCAGGCGCTCCAGGTCGTCGAAGTCGAACTGGAATCCGCTGGTAGGGTCGAGCAGCCGGTTGTGCAGGACGTTGCGCTGGGTGTCCTTGATCGCTCCCGTGAAGGGCGGGTAGATGGGCGGCTGAACCACGACACCGTCGCCCGGAGCCGTCATCGACAGGATGGCGATATAGACCGACTGCACCACGTCGGTGGAGAGCAGTCCGAGCGAAGGATCGAGATCGACGTGGAACTTTGCCCGGTAGTGGTCGGTGAAGGCGGCAAGCACCCCGTCGTAGAGCGACTGCCGGGAGTATCCGAGCCCGAAGCCGTCGACCGCTCCGTGCAGGGCCTCGGTCACCACCTCGGCGGTCCCGAAATCCATGTCCGCAATCCACATCGGGATTACGTCCTCGTCGAAGCGGGTCCATTTCACGCCGATCTGGTTGCGCAGCCGTGCACGCAGCTCGGCCGTGCCGGCACTGAACGGGCCTTCTGGGGTTGGCATGCGCTGCTCCTCTCGAGCGGATTGGCTGGTCGCAAGGACAGGCTAGCGAGCCTTGGCCGGCCTGCCAAGTGCCGCCATTCCAGATTCGGCGGCCTCCGGTTAGGGTTTATCCGGGCGCCCGCCGCAGGCGGGCATGTTTGCGGGGAGGGGATGCTCTATGGGCGACGGTGCGGGGCGGCCTCTGGTGACCATCGTCGAGGTCTCGGCCCGGGATGGGCTGCAGAACGAGTCGGTGGAGTTCAGCACCGCCGAAAAGGTGCGTCTCATCGAGGCCGGCGCTGCCGCCGGTCTCAGGCGAATCGAGTCCTGCAGTTTCGTGAACCCCAAGCGGGTTCCCCAGATGGCCGATGCCGAGGCCGTCATGGAGAGCCTGAGCCC
>JAJZNF010000089.1 GCA_021847985.1 Actinomycetes bacterium
GCGGATAGGTCCTACAACCCATGCCGAGTTCCAGCGCGGATCACGTCAGTTGGTCGACCAGCGAGAGAGGCGCTGGCGGTTCATGGCCGAGTTGTTGACAGCCCACTCCGACCGCCGGCTCTGCCGGCCTGCCGCCGGCTCTGCCGACCCGCCTGCCCGCCCCCGCCTCCTCCCTATGCCGCCTGCGCCGGCACCTCCGTACCGCAGTACTTACACTTGGTGGCGGCAAGCGGCAGGTCATCTGACAGGCACGCCGGGCAGGCCTTCACCGGGGCCGGGGTGCCGAACACGGTCACGCCTCGCCGGGCGGAGATGTGGCGGTACGGCAGCACGATGGCGAAGTACACCACCACCATGAAGATGACGAAGTAGACGATGGCGGAGATGAAGTTGCCGAAGTTCAAGAAGGTGGAGTTGTTGCCGTTCGAGCCCAGTTGAACCCCAAGGGCGATCGGGTGCGGCCCGTTGGCCCGGTTGATGAGCGGGGTGATGATGTTGTCGGTGAAGGCCTTGATCAACGTGGAGAACGCGGTGGCCACGATGAGTCCGATGGAGATAACCACTACATCCCCGCGAAGCAGGAAGTTCTTGAAACCGCTCAGCACCGTTTGCCTCCTTGCCGACGAGGCGCCCTGTCGCGCCGCTGCGCGAGGGTAGCCCCGCGTTGCGCCGGCCCGACGTGCTTGGCGGGCTGGAGTATTTCACGCCTCGTAGAAGAGCCGTTCCATCACCCGCCTGGCCCGTCGGGTGGCGCGGGCGTAGTCGTTCCGCAGCCCCGACGCCGTGTATCCGAGGCTGCGGGCGAGAGTGGACAGAAGTGGCCCGGTTACCGGCAGGGAATCTCCCGGCGCGTCGTGTATGAGGCTGAGCCGGTTGCGCGTCCGGACGCAGAACCGGTACGCGTCGCGCAGGACCGCGGCGTCGGCCGGCTCCACGGCACCCGCGGCCAGGAGGCGTTCTAGAGCTTCAAGGGTGCCCGCGGCCGGCCTCCCATGGCGAAGCTGCAGCAGCTGCACCGTCCATTCGACGTCGGATATGGACCCGGGCCCGAGCTTCAGGTGGAATTTGGGGTCTTCGCCTGCCGGCACCCGCTCCTTCTCGATCCGGGCCTTGCTCCGCCTGATCTCCAGGATGTCCTCGGCGGTGAGGGGCCTCTCCCACACGAAGCGGTCGGCCACTACGCCGAACGCCTCGGCCAGCCTCTTGTCGCCCGCGACGAACCGCCAGCGGAGCAGAGCCTGCCGTTCCCAGGGCTCCGCCCACCTCTCGTAATAGGCGGCATAGGACTCGAGGCTGCGAGCCGTGGGTCCGTGACGTCCCTCCGGCCTGAGACCGAGGTCGACCCGGTAGGCGCCGGTCGCCGGCGAATCGCCGGCGATCAAACGGCTGAGAGCCAGAGCCGCAGCCTCGGCTGAGGCCGGGCATTGGGCCGGCGGGAGGTCCGCGCCTTCCGAGTCCCAGACCATCATGAGGTCGAGGTCGCTGGCGTATCCCATCTCCCTGCCGCCCAGCCCACCCATCCCGATCACCGTGAATGGCATAGAAGGAGACACATGGTGGAGTGCAGCTGCGATCACCGAATCAGCCAGATCGGACAGGGAGCGGCCGGTCTCTTCCACGTCGTCGAGATCCAGAACGTCCCGGGCGCCGATCCGGAGCCTCTCCGCCTGAGCGAACAGGCGAAGTCCCAACTCGGTGGAGCCCTCGCCGGAGCGCCAGCGCAGGGACTTCTCGGCAGTGACCGTCAGGTCCCGGATGCCTCTCTTCGCCGGAAACTCGCCGGACGCCAGTCCACCGAGGCAGTCGGGATGGCGCTGAAGGTCACGGGCGAAGCGGGATGCAGTGCCGAGCAGTTGGCACAGCTGGCGCGCCCCGGCCGGCGACTCCCGACAGACGGCGACCAGGCGGTCCCGCGACTGCTGGCCCGACGCCAGCACGCGCAAGCCTAGGAGTCCCTGGTCGGGGTCCGGCGTGGTCGACAGCCAGTCGAGGAGCAGGGGAAGGATCCGCTGCATGAGCTGTGACATCCGGCTGAAGCCTCGGGTGAGCTCCGACACGGCCTGGGCGGTCCGGACCGCGTCGGCGAAGCCGAACGCCGAGAGCCGTTCGGCCACCGCCTCCTCGGGCAGCGCCTTGGCCGCGTGGGAGGACGTGAACGCCTCGAGAAGGGGCCGGAAGAACAGCTTCTCGTGGATCGAGCGGGCCGTGGCCCTGTGTCGGCGGAGATCCTCCTCGAAGTGCTGCTCGGCACTCCGGTTGCCGCCGTGGTGGTACCCCATCATCAGCGCCAGATGGGCCAGCCGGTCCGCTGAGCGGGGAAGGGTGTACGCCTGCTCGCCCTCGTAGAGCTGCAGGCGGTGCTCGACCTTGCGGAGGAATCGGTAGGCGGCGGCAAGCGCGTCTGCGTCTTCGAGGGCCACGTATCCGCCCGACGACAGGGCCGCCAGGGAGTCGAGGGTGGCGGGCGCCCGTAAGGTCGCGTCGCTCCGGCCGTGCACCAGCTGCAGCAGCTGCACCGCGAACTCGATGTCGCGGATCCCGCCCCGGCCTCTTTTGATCTCACGCTCTTGCAGATTTCGGCGCAGGAGCTCGGTCTCGGCTCTCCCCTTCATCCGGCGCAGCTCCCTCAGCTCCTCGGCACCGAAGGGGCGGCCCCAGACCTGCTCCGCGGCGCTATTGGCGAAGGCCTGGCCGAGCGCTTCGTCCCCAGCCACCGGCCGCGACTTGAGCAGGGCCTG
>JAJZNF010000264.1 GCA_021847985.1 Actinomycetes bacterium
TCTCGGTGGGGCGGTACGAGCCATAGGGGCGCGTGCAGCCCGGCTCGCCGTTCTCCCCGGGGCAGCCATCGGTCATGAAGGCGATCCCCTCCTCCACCACCTCTTCGACCGCCTCGCGGGGGGCGTCGATATTCAACAGCGACCCATCGGAGTCGAAGTCGAAAGCCTGTTGCCCGTACCCCTTCTCCTCGATGAGCCGCTTGGCCAGCTGTATTCGCCGCCACCTCGAGATGGAGGACTTGGGATGCTGGCCCAGCCGGCTGTCGGGCTCGGGGTTGAAGCAGAAGAGATAGGCGAAGATCTCCCGTTCACGCAGCCGGAAGAAGAGGTCGATCAGCTCCGCATCGGTCTCACCCAGACCCACCACCGTGTGGCAGTTGACCTTCCAGGGGCCGAAGATGTCGCGGGAGTCGTTCACCACGGACCAGTACTTCTCCCAGGAGAGCCCGGCGCCGCCGGCGGGCACCTCGGTGCGATGCCTGCGGAAGAGCTCCTCGGTGACCGCGTCGAGGCCGATGCCGATCATGTCCACGCCGATCTCGGCGAAGTGCTCCAGCTTGCGCCGATTCAGTGTGGGCGGGGCCACCAGGATGGAAAGAGGCGTGGAAACCTTGGACCGGATGGCCTCGGTGATGGTGACCGTGTCGCGGTAGGCCAGCGGGCTGGTCACCATGGAGATGCACAGCCTGGTCAGGCTGGACTCCTTCTCGGCCATTCGCTCAGCCAGGTCATCGGTGCGAAAGAGCGGCCACTCCACGCGGATGAAGGACTTGTCCTCGTAGTCGCCGGGGCGGGTGCGGGCAAGGCCGCAGTAGGAGCAGTCGCTGCGGCAGCCGTCCTCGTAGTTCAACAGGAGGTTGATGCCCCCGAAGGCGAAGTCCCGGGAGAAGCGCCCCGAGCGGAACTGCAAGGCGATGGCCGAGGCGGCCGAGATCCGCACCCACTCAGGCGAGATCTGGGCGCCGTCCACCTTCTCGCCCACTCGGCGCAAGGTGACGGGGCGGGTCGGGTTCTCCAACAAGCTCACAGAGTTATCTCCTCAGGTATGTAGCAGGATCCGATACGGCGGGGCCCGGCCAGGGCCATCCGGCCGAAATGGGCGTCACAGAGCGCCGCCGCCAGCTCCTCGGGAGCGGCGAGGCCGGAAACCCCGGGCGCGGCGGCCAGCACGCGACCGAGCGCCCCCGGCTCGAGAACCGACCAGCGCAGGGCCTCCTCGAGGGAGCGCAGCTCCGGCGTCACCTCGTTGAAGTCGCCGGCCACGACAGCGGACTTGATCACGTCACCCTGAGTCGCGGCAATTATGCGGAGCGTCCCCTGGGAGCTGCGAACCTCTACGGCGAGCTCCCCCGCCGCGGCGGCACCCTGGGCGAAGAGCCACGCCTCGCTGGAGTAGCGCTGCTCGGCAAGCACCGAGGCCCGGCGCTCCAGGCAGTCACGCCCCTCGCCGTCGACGACGCCCAGGCCCAGCTGCGAGCAGAAGGAGGCAACCAGCGCCGCCTCCAGCTCGGCGCGTCCCGCGCCCAGCTCGGCCAAGGTGGTGATGCGATCCTCGACCGCGCCGGTGCCGTGGGCCGCCAGCTTGGCCAGAGGAATGCGCAGAAGCGAAAGAAGCAGATCGGTGTCGAGGTCGGCCAAAATGCTGGCGTGGAAGAGGAGGCCGTCGCCGCTGGTGCAGAATCCGACCCCGGCGATCTTTTTCCCAGCCACCTCGATGTCGTTCTTGCCCCGCATCTCGGCCTTCACCCCGAGAGAGGCCAGGGCGGCGATGACACCTTGGGCGAATCGGGACATGCCCTGCCTCGGTGTCGGGAAGGTTCCCGCCGGCACCGCCAGGGCCACGCCCAGCTGGTCGGCGCCCATGAGTATCGCCCCGCCACCGGTCGGCCGGCGGTTGACCGTCACGCCCAGCGCGATGGCCATTGCCAGGTCAACCTCGTCCTCGAGGCGCTGGTAGCGCCCCACCAGGACGGCGTGGTCCGCGTAGTCGTAGAGGCGCAGGTGGGCTTGGGGAAGCTCCGGCAGGCCGGCCAGCTGGGCCATGGCCTCGTCGAAGGCCAGCCCCGAGGCCGCATCCACAGCGTGGTCGCGATGCAGCGAGAGGGCCCTCATACCGCCACCTCGGTGAGGCCGTCGGCGATGCTGCCCGCCCAGCTCATCGAGCAACACCACTCATAGAGCTTTGGGGTCAGGCCACGCGCGGCAGCATAGGCGATGGTGCCCTCGGCGGGATATGCCATCCCGTTCAGCCCCAGGTCGACTGCAGCCGAATCGATCTCGGCCTTCACGCCGCCCATCGGCCGTGCGCAGCCAAGGTTGATGCGGGTCGTGGGCATGGAGGTACGGGCGTCGGCGAAGAATCCGGAGATCTCGGCCACCGACGGCGGCTCGACGTCGGCCATCGGGGTGGATACCAGCGGGGTCAGCACCACGAGGATCAGCGTCGACACCGGGTAGCGGCTTATCATCTCCAGCGCGGCGTGCTCCCCCAGGAAGCGGCCGTAGTGCAGGCCCAGGATGATGTGGGGGATGATCCGCAGCCCCCCGGCCGAGAGAAGCGAGAGCGAGGCGTCGAAGTCGGCAGGGGTGAGATCCAGGTGGTAGACGTCGCGGATGGTCTCCTCGGCGCCGATGATGTCGAGCATCACCCCGTCCACCCCCGAACCCGCCAGAGCCTCGGCCAGGCGCGGCGAGACCACACCC
>JAJZNF010000090.1 GCA_021847985.1 Actinomycetes bacterium
CGGCCCGCAGGGTCGTACCGCATCGGGGAAGGAACTCCGAGGGCGCGGATCCCGCATCTAACACAAAAGCATTCGCGCGTCAAGGTTCTAGACTGACCGCATGGAACGCACTGTTTGCATGAAGGCGCTCATCGCCTCCGGGCCCGCAGGAGGAAGATGATGGCGGAAATCGAGATCGGACGCGGCAAATCCGGCCGTAGGGCTTATGGCTTCGACGACATAGCGATCGTTCCTTCGCGGCGAACCCGCGACCCGGAAGACGTCGACATCTCCTGGGAGATCGACGCCTTCAAGTTCGAACTCCCCCTGCTTGCCTCGGCCATGGATGGCGTGGTCTCGCCCCAGACGGCTATCGAGATCGGCAAGCTCGGTGGCGTCGGAGTGCTCAACCTCGAGGGCCTTTGGACCCGCTACGAGGATCCCGATCCTCTCCTGGCCGAGATCGCCAACCTGCCGGCTGAGAAGGCGACCCAGCGCATGCAGGAGATTTACTCCGAGCCGATCAAGGAGACGCTGGTCACCGAGCGCATTCGTGAGATAAAGGCGGCCGGCATCGTCACCGCGGCCTCGCTCACTCCGCAGCGCACTCTGCAGCTGTCCAAGGCCGCTCTGGCCGGTGAGCTCGACCTACTCGTTATCCAGGGCACCGTCGTTTCGGCCGAGCACGTCTCAAAGACGGTCGAACCGCTCAACCTGAAGAAGTTCATCCGCGAGTTCGAGCTGCCTGTCATCGTCGGCGGCACGGCCTCTTACCAGGCGGCTCTGCACCTGATGCGCACCGGCGCTGTCGGCGTTCTGGTTGGAGTCGGCCCGGGCAATGCCTGCACCACCCGCGGCGTGCTGGGTCTGGGCGTTCCCCAGGCGACGGCGATTGCCGATGCGGCGGGGGCTCGCATGCGCCACCTCGACGAGACCGGCGTTTATGTGCAGGTCATTGCAGACGGCGGCATGAGCAAGGGCGGCGACGTGGCCAAGGCTATCGCCTGCGGCGCCGACGCGGTCATGATCGGATCGCCCCTGGCATCCGCCTACGAGGCACCGGGCAAGGGTTATCACTGGGGCATGGCCACCTTCCACCCCACTCTTCCCCGCGGCGCCCGAGTCAAGGTGTCCCAGCGCGGCTCCCTCAAGGAGATCCTTGTTGGCCCGGCCCACGAGAACGACGGCCGCCTCAACCTCTTCGGCGCTCTGCGGACCTCGATGGCCACCACCGGCTACGAGACCATCAAGGAGTTCCAGAAGGCGGAGGTCATGGTTGCGCCGGCCCTGCAGACCGAGGGCAAGGCCCTCCAGCAGGCCCAAGGCGTCGGCATGGGCCACTAGCCCAAAGGCGACTTTCAGCAAAAGGGGCGGCCGGATTTTCCGGACCGCCCCTTTTTGCGTCTTCGGGCGATCCACGCCGTTACGAGTGGCTCGGCGTTCCCTCGCCTGATTCCGATGTGCCGAGCCGCTCGCGTATCCTCGCGGCCAGTTCCACGGGGATGCTCGAGTCGGGGTCCCGCTTGGACGAGAGCGCCCCCTGCACTTTGACCACCGAGGCATAGAGGCTCGGGCAGGTCGGGCAATCATGGAGGTGCTCCTCCAACATGGCGCTGCGCTCACCGTCAAGTTCGCGATCGATATAGGCGCTGATGAGGCCGCGAGCTTCGTAACACCCCAGCCCGCCATAGCGCACCATGGAATCCTCCTCGGCTTGAGTGAGCGCGGTGACGAGCATCATCCTGCCGCGTCTGAGCCGCGACTTGGCGGCGGCCTCTCCTATCTCCATTTCGGCGGCGATCTCTCCCAGGGTGAGACCCTCCATGTCGTGGAGGAGGACCACCGAGCGGTAGGGGAAGGGCAGCCGGAAGAGCGCCTCGGCGAGCGTCTCGGACGACTCGGCGGATGCGATGTCGTCGGAGATGTCGGCGCTGTAACCGTCCGCCCGCCAGATCTCCTCCACGTCCTCCACGTCCAGCTCATGCTGGGACTTGCGTCCTGTGTCTATCCAGGCGTTTCGCAGGATGCGCCTCAGCCAGCTGCGGGGGTTGACGATGCCCGCCGTCGCCTCCGGTCTGAGCCAAGCCCGCAGGAAGGTCTCCTGCACCAGGTCGTCGGCAAGTTCAGGTGGAGCGCCAAGCCAGAGTGCGAAGCGTTGGAGGGCGCCTCCGTGCTTTTCCACCAGCTCTTCGAAGGCGTCCGCCCGCTCGGACTGGTTCGGCATGGCAGCTCCCGGGATGCGGGGGAATTGAGCGAGCCAAGCCCAACTCCGATTGGCCGGATAAAACTGCGGCTCCGTAGGAGGGTCTCCTGCGAGGGTCGCACGCGGAGAAGCATCCCCAGTGCCAGCGAGTCGGGCTTGGCTCTCTGAGGCTTATCTTAGGACGCTGTGGCGTGATGGTGACGTCCGGAATCGTGTCGAGTGGAAAAATGGAAGAGGGCATAGAGGGGGCAAAAGCCCGCTGCCCCGGTGACCAGCGCGATCACCGCGACGATTCCGAGAATTATGCCGACCACCGTCGAGAGGCCGACTGCGACTGCGAGAACCGCTGCCACCAACCCGACAATCACTCGTATGACACGGTCGGCGGTGCCTTCGTTCAACTTCATCCTGGTTCCTTTCGCTCAGGTTGCTGCTTTTTCACCCCCTTAGACGATGTGGGGCG
>JAJZNF010000009.1 GCA_021847985.1 Actinomycetes bacterium
GAGAGCTTCGCGCAGGAGCGGGTGCACAAACTCCACCTCGCCGGCGGAGGCGGCACGCATCACCCCCGCGCCACAGAGGGCCTCAAGTGACTCGACGCCCTCCAGGGCACTCAGACCCAGCAGCTCATCCACGTGCCGGGGGTGGAAACGAGTACCGAGCACGCTCGCCGCCCGAGCCCAGCGCAACCCCCCGGCACCGACTCCCGCAAAGCGCGGGAGGAAGACCCTCTCGGCCAGCGGCCCGGAGCCGGCCAGCATGTCCTCCCCACGCGCCCATCCCTTACCCACCTCGGAAAGCAGAAGCGGATTTCCGGCGCAGCTCTCCAGCGCCTTGGCGGCCGATTCGGACGGGAGCTCGCCGCCGGCCCACTCGCGCAGGAGGGCATGCCCGGCGGTATCGGAGAGTGCGGAGAGATGCTCCAGTCCGGCCAGCCCTTCGCCGGCCAAGTACCGGGCGCTCTCGATCGCTCCGGGGGGCCAGCTGCGGGTCGCGGCGAGCACCATGGCCGGCACACCCTCCAAGCGCCGGCAAAGGGTGGCGAGCAGGGTGAGCGAATCCGGGTCGGACCACTGCAGGTCGTCAACGGCAAGAAGCAGCGGCGCGTCCCGAAGCTCGCGCAGCCAGGCGGCGATCTCGACGTAGCGGGTGGCCAGCAGGTCCGCCGAGGATATCGTCAGGCGGTTCACGCGCATGGGGGACACCTGGACATCGGCCAGCAGCCTCTCCAGCATTGCGAGAGGTATCAGGGCGTCGACCTCGGAGCAAGCGGCGAATCCGACCGAGAATCCCTGCTCCCTGGCCACAGCGCAGGTTTCGTTGATCAGGGTCGTCTTTCCGAGCCCGGCCTCGCCGGCCAGGAAGAGGGAGGTGCCTGCGCCGCTTCGCGCACGCTTCATGGCATTGAATATCGCAGCCCTTATCGGCTCGCGCTCGAAGATTGTCACGCTCTGCACCATTCGGCCCGTCTCCGCCGGCGCCGGAAAGAGACTCGAGACCAGCCGCAGATCCTAGCGCTTTTTGGGACGCCGATTCCGGGCGAACCTCAAATACCATTTGCGGAGCAACCAGCTCACCCGAAACCCGTGTCGAGGGCGTCATGTTTGCAGGCTTGACACGGCCCCGGAAGCCGCACGCGGCGATGAAGGCTTCGGCGCGCGAGAACCCGGGGAACCCGGGTCCGCATCCTCAGACCGCCGCCGGCGGCTCCACGGCCCCCGCTACGAAGTGGCCGGGCGTCTCGTGGTGTCGCTGTGCGAGTGCGACAGCCGCCCCGACGAGGAGTACGCCGACCGATAGGGAGAGCCCGAGGTTCAATCCCGCGGGTCCGTCAGAGATCGCGCCGGCCAGAACCGGTCCAAGACATTGACCCACAGCGAAGGCGACCGTCAGACCGGCGATCGCCGGGGTCCAGTGGTGGGGGTGGAGCGACCGGCGCGCGACAGCGGTGACCGCGGTGACAACCGACAGGAACGACCCCCCGAACACCAGTGCCGATCCCAACGCGGCCTCGGGCGATCGGGACACCAGCGGCAGCACCGCTCCGGCGCCGAGCACGGCCAGCACAGCGGCGGGGCCACGCCCCCCGCGCAACCTGGCAATAGGACGCGCCCAGGCGAAGGCGCCCGCGATTGAGGCCGCGCCGAGGACGACCCAGAATGCCGTGATCCCCCCGGGACCCATGCCGCGGCTCTTCAAGAAGGCGACGATGAAGGTCATGTAGGCGATGTAGCCCGCCCCGAACAGCCCGTAGGCGGCGACCACCGGCCCGAGGTGCCACGCCGGCCAGCGCCTTTCGGCGACAGGGGGAGCAGGTGGCTCGACGCTGGCCAGACCAATTGGGGTCGCTACGCCAACCGCCAAGGCGCCGAGCGCGGCGAGCAGGACCCACCCCCATCGCCAGCCGTCCGAGAGGCTCGTGACGGCAAGCAGGTAAGGGATCCCGAGGCCTGAGGCGACGATCGCCGCCCCGCCCCCGGCGAAGTAAATGCCCAGCATGGTGGTTCCCCGGTGGGGCGAGATGGCCGTGGCAGCCGCAGCGACCAGTCCGGCGCCGGCGATGAAGGCAGCCGCGCCAGAGGCACCGGAAATGGCACGCAAGGCAATTAGCGCCAACGTGTTGGTCGTGCCGGCGGTGGCAAGAAGCGTCAGCACAGTGATCCAAAGACCGCCCACAAAGACCCGGCGGGTTCCGTACCGACGCGCGGATGGCGATGTCAGAAGCGCCCCGGCCAGATACCCGAGCGCGTTGGCGGTGTTCATCGCGCCCGCGATGGTTAACGACCAGTGCAAATCCGCGCGCATGGAGGGGAGCAGCAGGGCGTAGTCGAAGCGAGCCAGGCCGATCGCGACGGCGGACCCCAGCGCCAAGCCCAACGCGGTGGCAAGACCGCGGGATGGCCCCGGGTTCATGCTCCCCGCCCCTGGTACGCGTCGAGGATCGTTTCGGCCAGGCGCCGCGCTTCCTTGGCGGCGGCGAGGTCGCCATCGACGGTCACGCGGGCGTTCGCGCCGTCCAGCAGCAGCATCAGGTCCGAACCCAGACGCTTCGGGTCGGAGAACCCGGCTTCACCGGCAAGCCCAGCCAGGTAATCGCGCATCCAGAGCTTGTGCCGACGGGCCACC
>JAJZNF010000071.1 GCA_021847985.1 Actinomycetes bacterium
ACGAGCCTCGAAAAGCTCCACCACGCGGGGAAGACCGTGGGTGATGTCCGCACCTGCGACACCTCCCTGGTGGAAGGTACGCATTGTCAGCTGGGTTCCGGGCTCACCGATCGACTGGGCCGCGATCACACCGACCGCCTCCCCCATGTCGATCAGGCGCCCTGCCGCCAGCGACTGGCCATAGCAGACCCGGCACACGCCGTGCGGAGTGTCACAGGTGACCACCGAGCGGACGCGGATGCGGTTGACTTCGGGATCGTCGCGAAGGGTGGCGAGCACCGCGTCGTCGATGAGCGTCCCGACGGGAAGCTCGGTCCCGTCCACCAGCGTCACGCCGTCAGCCAGCACGCGGCCGTAGATACGGGTCTCCAGATAGGAGCTCCGCTTTCCGTCGTCGGGTGCGATGTGGTCCATCCAGATGCCACGGGTGGTCTGGCAGTCCTCCTCGCGGACGATGATCTCCTGGGCCACGTCGACCAGACGGCGGGTGAGGTACCCGGAGTCCGCGGTGCGCAGCGCAGTGTCCGCCAGCCCCTTGCGGGCGCCGTGCGTGGAGATGAAGTACTCCAGAACCGAGAGGCCCTCGCGGAACGAGGACTTGATCGGCCTGGGGATCATCTCGCCTCGCGGATTCGAGACCAGCCCCTTCATTCCCGAGATCTGGCGGATCTGCTGCGCGTTGCCGCGCGCGCCCGAATCCACCATCATGTCGAGCGGGTTGAACTCAAAGGAGGAGAGCATCGACTCCATGGCGCGGCCAATCTCGGAGTTGGCCGAGGTCCAGATCTCGACCTCCTTTTGGCGCCGCTCGTCGTCGGTTATGATGCCCCTCTTGAATTGCTGCTCGGCCTTCTCGGCCTCCTTCTCGTAACGGTCGAGGATCTCCTGCTTGACCGCAGGGGTCTTGACGTCGTCGATCGAGATGGTGAGTCCGGAGCGAGTCGCGAAGCGATAGCCGAGGGACTTGATGGCGTCGAGAGCCGCCGACACCTCCTGCTTGGAGTAGGAGTTGGCGATCTCCTCGACGATCGAGGCGATCGGCGTTGCCTTCTTCCCGATCAAGGTGTTCACGAAGCGGAAGCCTTCGGGAAGCGCCTCGTTGAAGAAGACGCGGCCCGCGGTGGTGTGAATCTCCTCCACCTCGCCCTCGCTGTCACGCCTGCGCAACACGATGGGCGCGTGAAGGCCTATTCCGCCCTCCTCGTACGCCATCTGAACCTCGTAGGAGTGGCGGAAGACGCGGCCCGCGCCCTTCTCGCCATCGACCTCCATGGTCAGGTAGTAGGCGCCGAACACCATGTCCTGGCTGGGCACGGTTATCGGCCGGCCGGTGGCCGGGGAGAGGATGTTGTTGGCGGAAAGCATGAGGATGCGCGCCTCGGCCTGCGCCTCCGCCGAAAGCGGAAGGTGCACTGCCATCTGGTCGCCGTCGAAGTCGGCGTTGAAGGCGGCACAGACCAGGGGGTGGATCTGGATGGCCTTGCCGTCAACCAGAACCGGCTCGAAGGCCTGGATGCCCAGGCGGTGCAGCGTCGGAGCGCGGTTCAGCAGCACGGGATGCTCCCGCACCACCTCCTCCAGCACGCGCCACACTTCATTGCGCCGGCGCTCGACCATGCGCTTGGCGGACTTGATGTTCTGGGCGTATTCCAGGTCAACAAGGCGCTTCATCACGAAGGGCTTGAAGAGCTCGAGCGCCATCTGCTTGGGCAGGCCGCACTGGTGCAGCTGCAGCGTGGGGCCGACCACGATGACCGAACGGCCCGAGTAGTCGACGCGCTTGCCCAGCAGGTTCTGACGGAAGCGCCCCTGCTTGCCCTTGAGCATGTCGGAGAGGCTCTTCAGCGGGCGGTTGCCTGGTCCCACGACTGGACGCCCACGGCGGCCGTTGTCGAAGAGGGCGTCAACCGCCTCCTGAAGCATGCGCTTCTCGTTGTTGACGATGATCTCCGGCGCGGCCAGGTCCAACAGCCTCTTCAGGCGGTTGTTCCTGTTGATCACGCGACGGTAGAGGTCGTTAAGGTCGGAGGTTGCGAAACGACCGCCATCGAGCTGCACCATCGGGCGCAGATCAGGTGGGATCACCGGGATCACGTCCATGATCATCGACCTGGGGTCGTTCATCGGGCGGCCGTGCTCATCCCGAGCGTTGAAGGCGGTGACGATCTTCAAGCGCTTGATCGCCTTCTGGCGGCGCTGGGCCGAAAGCGGCTTGCGGCCGTCGCCCGGATCGATCATCTCCCGAAGCTTGCGCTCCTCCTCCTCGAGGTCGAGGCGGCCGATCAACTTGGCGATCGCCTCTGCACCCATGCCGCCTTCGAAGTAGTCTCCGAAGCGGTCGCGCAGCTCGCGCCAGAGCATCTCGTCCTCGATGATGAGGCGTGCGTGCAGGCCCTTGAAGGCATCGAAGGCACGATCGGCCAGCTCGGCCTCACGCTCATAACGGGCACGGGTGGTCTCGAGGCGCTGCTCGCCGCGCTTGGTGGCGGCGCGGATCTCGGCTTCCTTGGACCCACGAGACTCCAGGTCGGCCAGTTCCGCCTCGTTCTCCTTGAAGACCGAATCGAGCTCGAGATTCTTCTTGTTCTCGATGAGCTTCAGCTCCTCGGCGTGCTCGATCT
>JAJZNF010000069.1:0-6388 GCA_021847985.1 Actinomycetes bacterium
AAGGAATGCGCGGATCTCGGAACGAAATGCTTCGGCTTCGGCCGGATAGTTCATGTCCATGGCAAGAAACCTATACCAAGAGCCGGGGCCGTCAAAGGCCTAACGAGAACTGCCGCAAGCCGGCGCGGACGGCGTCGGGCAGACGACGCTCTCAGGCGCCCTTGGAGCCGAAACGCTTGCGCAGCCTGCTACCGAGGTCCTTGGTGCCCCCACCCCGCTGGGAGCCCGTGAGCTCGGCCCAGCCCGCCTTGCCCAGCCTGCGAAGATTGCGTTCGAAGACGATGGCCGAGACCAGCATCACGGCGAAGCCAAGGCTGCCGAGGATGGCGGAGATGGAGAACGTGAGAATGGTGAAGGCCAGGCCGAGGATGAAAGTCAGCGCCGACCACTTGCAGTTGCGGCCCGCGTGCTTATAAACCGTCTCTTCGCGGACGCGCGCAGCGAAGCTCGGGTCCGACTCGTAGAAGTTCTTCTCAATTTCGCGCAGTATGTTCTGCTCGTGTTCCGAAAGAGGCACCGCGCTCCTCCTTTGAAACCAAGGCTGCCGGAACCTGGCCGCTTCTCTTATGGGTACATCCTACATCGAGTGCCCCATCATCATAAGTCGGTGCAGCTCAGTTGTTGCTTTATGCCCTAGGGGCCAAAGGTCCTAATTCACCCCGCGGCCAGGACGGCCGACAGGCGCTCACGGACGCCCTCGTCGGCCTCCTCGATCTCGGCCCGCGTGTCGCCGCTGCCGGGAGCCAGCACCACCTCGAGCGCCCCGGGGCCGATGGAGTCCTCAGCCGCGTCCAGCCGGCCGGACTCGCCCTCGGCCACGACAACCGCAGCGACGCCGGATCCCTCCAGCCTGACCAGTTCCGCCCCGGCCTCGAGCAGGGAGGAGCGGTCGGCCGCCAGCCTCGGGCGCAGATCGGCACGCACCACCACGCTGAAGCCGGCCGCCGCCAGCCTGGGAATGAGGGCCGAGGCGAACTCGGCGCGCTCGTGATGCCCGGTCCCGACCACCTTGATCCTGTTCATCGCTCCCCTGCCTCGTTGCGCATCTCCCTGAAGACCTCCGCCGCCTGTAGCCCGGCACGGTGGCCGAGCCCGCGCGCGGTGGCCTCGATGGATCGCTCCACCTCATGTCTCCGCCTGCCCACCTGGGAGGAGTGGGCGGCAACCGCGCGCTTCTTCGCACCCAGCGTCTCGGAGACGTCCACTGCGACCTGCCCCTCCAGGGTGCCAGAGAGGAGCACCAGTGGCACGCGATAGGGCGGGCCCGCCTGCGGGAAGTAAAGAGGGAGGTGGCTGGCCGGAAAAACCGCGTCGAGCATTGCGAAGCCCAGCTCGCGATGGTCCCGGTGGTTGAAATAGGTCGCGCCGAAGAAGACGGCGGTCGGGTCGTGGCTCAGCACCACCTCGGGGCGGAACTGCCGCAGCATCGCTACCAGGCGCTCCCGCAGCTCGGCGGTGTTCTCCACTTCGCCATCACCATATCCGAGCATCTCAACCCGGGCCACCCCCAGCTCCGAGGCGGCTACTGCCAGCTCCGCGGCCCGCTCGGACGCCAGCGCGCCGGGATCGGCACCCGGGTCGGTCGTCCCCTTCTCGCCGCTCGCCGCCACCACCAGGCACACCTCGCACCCGCCACGGCTCCAGCGGGCGATGGTTCCCCCGGCGCCTATGTCGGCGTCGTCCGGATGTGCAAAGACGCACAGCGCCCGGGCCGGAATCTCGGCCATGATACGCATTCGACCGTCCTCTGCTCCAGGGCCCCTCAGGCCCCTTCCAGACCGCGAATCACCTCGGCGGCGTAGGCGACCTGCTCGTCCGTCAGATCATGGTGGGTAACCAGCCTCATCCTGCGGTTGCCAATGGGATTGGCGAGCACCCCCGCTTGCGCCAGGGCCTTGGACAAACCATCCACATCCGGATGGTCGAAGGCGACGATGTTGGTCTCGGGAACCTGGGCCTCGCCCATGGAGCCGGGAAAGCGCTCGTTCACCGCCCGAGCCAGCACCCTGGCCCGCTCGTGATCCTCGGCGAGCCGTTCGACCATGCTCTCCAGGGCGACGATCCCGGCAGCCGCCAGGACTCCCACCTGCCGCATCTGCCCACCGAGCACACCTCGCTCGTAGCGGGCCCTCTCGATGAACTCCCGGCTGCCGGCCAGCACCGAGCCGACCGGAGCGCAGAGCCCTTTGGAGACGCAGGACATCACCGAATCCGCGCCGGCGGCGATGCGCGCGGCCGGGGTTCCGGTCGCAACCTGGGCGTTGAACAGTCTTGCGCCATCCATGTGCACGGGAACTCCCCCGGCTGCCCGGCGGATCTCCGCCAGCGCCTCCAGGCTCCACACCCTCCCGCCCGAGGGCATGTGGGTGTCCTCGACGCAGATCAATGCGAGCGGGGCCTCGTAATAGCCAAGTGCCGAACGCGCCTCCTCCACATCGGCGGCGCCGAAAGTGCCCGAGGAGTCGTCCACCGTCATGAACTGGACTCCCGCGTTGCGCGCCGAGCCGCCGTACTCGAAGACCACCACGTGCTGGGTACGCCCCGCCACCACGAAGCTGCCCGGACGGGTGTGGGTGCGAATGGCGACCTGGTTGGCCATCACTCCCGAGGGCAGGAACAGGCCGGCCTCCTTGCCGACCATCTCGGCGTAAAGGGCCTCCAACCTGGCGACCGTAGGATCCTCGCCATAGAGGTCGTCACCGACCTCGGCCTCCGCCATGGCACGGCGCATCTGGACGGTGGGCCGTGTGACGGTGTCGGAACGCAGATCAACTTGGAATTCACTCACGCCCATCGATCCTAAGGCTCCCCCGAGCCTGCCGCGAATCGCTGCGACCGCCCATCCCGGCCACCGCCCATCCCGGCCACCGCGCCGCCCCAATAGCGTGTAGCCATGCAGGAAAACGAAGTCGCCACGCGGCTCGAGGCGGCCCGCGCCTACGCACGCCAGGCCCAAGAGTTGATAGTCTCACGCATCTCCGGACCCGCCCGCTCGCTCAGCGTCGACACCAAGACATCCATTACCGACATGGTCACCGACGTGGACCGCGCAGTGGAGAAGTTGCTGGTGGCCGGAATCCGCGAAGACTTCCCGCAGGACCGCATCGTGGGCGAGGAGTTCGGCGACGACGGCGGGGACGGCCCCTTCGCCTGGGTGGTGGACCCCATCGACGGGACGACCAACTTCATCTACGGCTTTCCCGCCTATGCCGTCTCCATCGCGGTACGGGACCTCTCCCAGGACGCCACGGTCTGCGGCGTGGTGTTGGATGTCCCCCGTGACCGGCTCTACGAGGCGGCCCGAGGCATGGGAGCCTTCGTGGACGGCAGGCGCATCTCCGTCACCGGACAGAGCCGGCTCTCCGAATCCCTCGTCGCAACCGGCTTCGGCTACGCCGCCGAGGTGCGCCGGGCGCAAGGCGCGATGGTTTCGGAACTTCTTCCGCTGGTCAGGGACATCCGCCGCGCCGGCGCCGCGTCACTGGACCTGTGCATGGTCGCCTGCGGCGAGCTGGATGGCTACTACGAGAGCGGTCTCTGGCCCTGGGACTTCATGGCCGGAGCCATAATCGTGGAAGAGGCCGGCGGAAAGGTGAGCGGAGGGCTCGAGCCCACTCCGGGGGCCGCCATGACCATCGCGACCAACGGAGCCATCCACGACGAGCTGCGCCACCTGGTGGTCTCGCTCGCCGCTCGTCACGGCTCTAAGAGCTGAAGCGCAGCTGCAGGTTCAGGAGGGTGGCCCGTATCGAGGCCAGGTTCTTCTCCGGGATGTGCATCACCTCGTAGAGCACCGGCGAGTGCGCGTGCTCGTAGTCGAAGGTCTCGGTGACGCGGCAGTGGCCCTCGTCCAGCGGCTCTATCTCATAGCGCCAGACATGGTGCCCGTAGTGGCGCCACGCGATCCGCCGCCCCTCCTCGAATTCGACCACCTGGTTTGTCATCCTGTATGGCACGCCCATCTTCATCGACATCCTGAACCGCGCGCCGAGGAAGAGGCGCTCGGGGGCCTCCACCACGCCTTTGACGCTGGAGGAGCCGTCAAGCAGCGCGTGCTTGCGCGCATCCGCCAATAGGTCGAAGACCTCCTCGGCGCTCGCGGCAATCTCCGCCTGATCCGACACACGTCGCCAACTCAACTGGGCACCCCCGTCACCAGCC
Source organism: Actinomycetes bacterium (assembly GCA_021847985.1). Taxonomy (GTDB): domain Bacteria; phylum Actinomycetota; class Acidimicrobiia; order Acidimicrobiales; family Acidimicrobiaceae; genus Acidithrix. Next base: position 4,162 of record JAJZNF010000069.1, read on the forward strand.
GGTCCCGTGCGAGGTCGCCGGCGATATCTAGTCCTCGGTGTTCGTCACCCGCAGCTCCGCGACTTCCCGCTCGAAGTCCTCCGCCTCCTCGAAGTACTTGTGCACGGAGGCGAAGCGCAGATAGCCCACTTTATCCAGTTCCCGCAGCCGCGTGAGGACCAGCGCGCCGATCTCCGAGCTCTTGACATGGGATCCACGAAGACGTAGCGCGTCCTCTAGCTCGTTTACGAGCGCCTCTATGCGCTCCTCGGAGATAGGACGGTTCTTAAGCGCCGCGGCGATCCCTCCGAGCAGCTTGGAGCGTTCGAAGACCTCCCGCTCGCCGGATCGCTTCTCCACCCAGAGCGGGCCCTCTTCGATGCGCTCGAAGGTGGTGTAGCGATAATGGCACGAAAGACACTCACGGCGGCGACGGATGCTACGACCCTCCTCGATCACCCGGGAGTCGACCACCCGATCTTCTTGATCGCCGCACGTCGGACACCGCATCGGTTGCCACCCTTGAAAACCGGCGCACAGTCGCGCCGCATGCTCAAGCGTAGCCCCCGCCCCGACCGTCTCCAATCCGGGCCCGTACCGCCGGGATCACCGGTCTGCGGGCTGCTCGGACCACGCGATCACGGGATCCTAACCTGCTGCCCGGGCTGGATTTGGGTCGTGCCAAGCTCGGTGTAGAGCCGGTACTCCAGCGCCGAAACGTCGCCGTTGCCCGCAAAGCGGCTGGCGATCGACCAGAGGGTGTCACCTGGCTTCACCACGTATACCTGCTGGGACGCGAGCCCGCTGTTGGCGCCTGCGTCGCGCATCTCCGTGAAGGCCAGACCGGCCCCGAGCACCAGCGCCGCGAAAAGAACCGCGCGGCTTCTCCGTGCACGCCTTGGCCGGGATTCCGCGCCAACCGGCCGCTCGCCATCCCTCGGACCAACCGCGCCGCCCCGCTCCTGCAAACCGATCATCGCCGCAACCTCCAGGACCTGTTCGAACACGTATACTATTTCATCGTACATATGTTCGTTCGCTTTTTTCGAACATTTCCTGAATTCGGAGCCAAATGCCTGATAAGCTGCCCCCTATGGCAGACAGCGCCCCATCCAGCGACCTTCTCACCAAGAAGCGGCGCGACATCCTCAACTTCATAGACCACACGCAGAAGACGCGAGGCTATCCGCCCTCTGTACGTGAGATCGGGGAAGCCTGCCAACTCGCGTCGCCGGCCTCCGTGCAGTTCCACCTCAAGGTCCTCCAGCAGCAGGGCTTCCTCGAGCGTGACCCCTCCAAGCCTCGCGCGCTACGCGTGAACCTCCCCCACAACCACGAACTGGGGATCGGCGCAGCAACCATGCAGGTTCCGATGCTTGGTGACGTGGCCGCCGGTCTGGGCACCTTGGCCGAACAGAACTTCTCCGGCGAGATGGTGGCCGTGCCTCAACACCTGGGCCCGGCCGGAGCGCTCTTCGCCCTGCGGGTCAAAGGCGATTCGATGATCGGGGACGGGATCCTCGAGCGCGACGTGGTGATCGCGCGCCGCCAAAGCACCGCCGACATGGGCGAGATCGTGGTCGCCGGCATATTCGACCAGCAGGAAGCGACCATCAAGCGGATCGACTTCGACCGGGTGAACAACCGCGTCACCTTGAAACCATCCAACCCCGCCTATACGCCGATGGACTTCACCGCCGACGAGGTGGAGATCTACGGGAAGGTCGTCTTCCTCCAGCGCGAGTTCTGAGAGACTTCTCAGCCGAGCGTATCGAGGACCTCTCGAAGCGACGACCAGGCTGCGGCCAACTCCTGGTATGCCACCACTTCTGATTCGGTATGGGCAAGCTCCGGATCACCGGGGCCGAAGTTGCAGGCGGCGATGCCGCGTTCCCAAAAGAAGGCCACGTCGGTCCAGCCCAACTTGGCACGCACGCCACCCGTGTGCTCCATCAGTCTGGCGATGACCGGGTTGGAGAGATTCGGAGGGGCCGAAGGCGCCCAGTCCGTCAGGGTGACCGAGTCGCCTTGGGCCTCGTCCAGCAGGCCCGCGATTGACTCCGCCACCTCCGCCAGCGAACCCCGGTCGTCGCCGGTAGGGGCGAAGCGGCTGTTCAGCTGCAGCTCCACCTCGTCCGGTACCACGTTTCCCGCCACCCCTCCGGAGATCGAGACCGCCGAAAGCGCGGGCCGATAGACACACCCCTCCACCTCCACCTCCTGGCTGGTCCGGGAGTCGAGCCAGGCC
>JAJZNF010000069.1:6435-16754 GCA_021847985.1 Actinomycetes bacterium
GGTGGATGGCGTTGACGCCCATGTGTGGCCGCGCAGTATGCGCCCTCCTGCCACGGATCGTCACCTTGAACTTCGCGGTCCCCTGGCAGCCCGCCTCCACGATGCCGCCCGTCGGCTCCATCAGGATCGCAACTCCCGCCCTCAAAAGATCCGGAGCGGCGGCCTCCAGCTGCAAGAGCCCGGAGTGGACGCGGGATATCTCCTCGGCGGCGTAGAAGACCAGGCGCACCGGTGCGGCCGGCGGATCAATCGCCATCCTGCACATCACCGCGATACCGCCCTTCATGTCCACGGCCCCCAGACCGGCCACCATGCCATCGTCCAGCCGGGCACCGGCAGTGCCGAACGGGGGAACCGTGTCGAGGTGGCCCGCCAGGATGACCCCCGAGGCGGGATCGTACCCCGGCATGGTCGCCACCAGGTTGTTGCCGACTCTTCGCACCTCGAGCGTGGGATTACGGCGAAGCAGGCCCTCCACGAAGTCGGCGATATCGCCCTCCTCCAGGGAAACCGATGGGATCTCCACCAGCCGGGCCGTTAGCTCGGCCAACTCGGCCGCCACATCGCTCACAGGGCGATCCCCTCGTCGCGCAGAAACGCGTTCAGGGCCGCCTTGTCGTGGCGCTCGCCCTCGGCCATGCGCTTGATGATGAGCACGCAGGGGAGATAGAACTCCCCGCCCGGGTACTCCCTCTTGCGCGACCCGGCCACTGCCACGCACCAGGGTGGGATCACCCCGCGCGAGACCTCCCGGCCCGTCTCGGTGTCGATTACGGGAATCGACGGATTGAGGATCACCCCGGCGCCGACCACCGCCCCCTTGCCCACACGCGCGCCTTCGGTGATCATGGCCCGTGACCCGATGAAGGCGTCGTCGTCGACGAATACCGGCGCCGCCTGCGGGGGCTCGAGAACCCCTCCGATCCCGACGCCCCCGGCAAGATGCACACGCTCGCCGATCTGGGCGCAGGAGCCCACCGTCGCCCAGGTGTCGACCATGGTGCCACCACCGACGCGCGCGCCGATGTTCACATAGCTCGGCATCATGGTCACCCCGGGGGCAAGGTAGGACCCCCAACGTGCGGAGGCGCCCGGCACCACCCTCACTCCGAGGCTCTCGTAGTCGCCCTTGAGCGGGATCTTGTCCCGGAACTCGAAGGGCCCCGAGTGGCTCACCTCGGCCGACGAAGCCCTGAAAAGGAGAAGTATCGCCTGCTTGAGCCACTCGTGAACGACCACCTCCCCGCCGGAACCGTACTCGGCCACGCGCAGGGCGCCGGAGTCAAGGCCATCGACGGCCTCGGAGATCACGCTCCTCACCTCGTCGGAAGTCAGGTCGATTTCGTCCCGGCCCGCCCAGATCTCGCCTATCCGCTCCTTCAGCTCCATCGCTTTCCCGCCTCCTCGATGCGTCACTTCAAGCTAGCGGCGATCGCCCGAAGCTTCTCGGTGGGAGCAACCGCCGCGATGCGCAGGCAGTTGCGGGCGCTCGGCCCGTAGAACTCCCCCGGGCTGCCGACGATGCCGGTAGCCTCGGCTACCACGGCCGCCAGCTCGAAGCCGTCGCGAGCCGGGTCACAGGCCCAGAGATAGAAGCCGCCCTGGGGCATACCGGCGGGCAGCGAAAGCAGGCCCGCAATCTCAACCAGGACCTCCAGCCGCTCGCGGTAGCGCCCACGCTGCAGCTCCACATGCTCCTGGTCCGCCAGGAGAGCCGCTCCGATGGCCTGCATCGGCCCGGGAATCATCAGCCCCGCATGCTTGCGCACCTCCGAGAGATAGTGGACCAGCTCGGCGTCACCGGCGTAGAAGCCGACCCGCCCGCCTGCGAAGTTGGAGCGCTTGGAGAGCGAGTGCACCGCCAGCAGCCCCTCGGTACCGTGCTCGAGCACGGTCCGGGCGGGCCGGTCCCACACGAACTCCACGTAGCACTCGTCCGCCACCACGACAAAACCGTGCTCCCGCCCGGCCGCCACCACCTTGTCGTAACCGGTCACCCTCCCGGTGGGGTTGGCGGGAGTGTTGACCCAGCAGCACAGGGCGCGATCGAGCAGCTCCGGCTCGACCGAGCCGAGATCCGGCTCCCCGTCGGGCCCGGCCTCCACCCCCACCGGCCGGCAGCCGGCGAGGATGGCACCCATGGCATAGGTCGGATAGGAGATGGCGGGATAGAGCACCACATCCCGCGAGGGGTCGCGCAGCTTCAGATATGCCGGAAGGCTCGCCACGAACTCCTTGCTCCCCACCGTGGCCGCCACCTGCTCTACCGGTACCTCGACTCCAAAGCGCCTCTTCATCCAGGTGGAGGCGGCCTCCCTCAGCTGCACGGATCCCGCTGAGCTGGGATAGCCGCGGGCAAGAGAGAGGCTGGCAGCCAGCTCCATTGCCAGAGGAGGCACCGGGTCCACCGGGGTCCCGATGGAAAGGTCCACGAGCTCGAGCCCGACCTTGGCTGGTATGCGGCGGATCTCCGCCAGGCGATCCTGGGGATAAGGGGGCGGCTGGAATCCTGCAGTCATAGGGTCATACTACGGCTCCCACCCGCAGGCCAGAGGCGACGCCCGGCATATGCGCGACGAAGGCCCGCACGAGGTGCCGTTTGTCGGACCCCGCACCGCCAATGGGCCCTAAAAATTCCGGGATCGCGCAGATAAAGTCCCCCCATGCGGAGATCCCTGTCGGTCGTGCTCATGGTGGTGGCGGCGTTGACCGCCTCCGGGTGTGAACGTCTCGTCGTCGGATCACACGGGGTGTGGATGAACGCCGACACCTACATCGTCGGCTACGAATGCCCCACTCTGACGAGCACCTCCCGCTACCTCGACCAGGCGCTCAGGAATACCGTCCATGGCCCCGCACGGGTGAAAGGCAACCTCCTGCTGGCATACGCCTCCATCGACCAGTACCTGCCCGACGCGGATCCACGCAGCTCGACCGCGTTGCGCAAAGTTCTAAGGGAGCTGAACGCAGCCATAGCCGCATGGAGTCCGGAGGGATCGGGGCTGAACGCCACCGTTCATCCCGACGCGACCAAGGACGAGATGGTCTACCACTTGGAGCGCTACCTCGACCAGTTGGAAGGCTACTGTTAGGGGGTCCTCCCGCCCGGGGAGCCCTCCGGCAGGAATTCCTCGAACAGCACCAGGGACGCGGGGTCAAGGCGCGCGGTGACCAGGTAGCTCTCGCCCTTCAGTGTCGACTGCAGGATCTGGCCCTCGGAGTGCAGCCTGGCCAGCACGTCGCCGCGCGAGGCGGGCACGAACAGGTCGTAGATGCGGGCCGCAGCCCTGACCATGCGCGCGATCCGCTCCCTCAGCTCCCCAAGGCCAAAGCCGGTGAGCGCGGAGACAAAGACCGCGTCGGGGAAGTCGCGCCGTAATCCGTCCAGGTTTGCCACCAGATCGCACTTGTTGACGACCAGCAGCTCGGGGAGCTCCTCGGCACCGATCTCGGCCAGCACCTCGCGCACCGCCCGGACCTGGGCCTGGGGGTCGTGGTAGGAGCCGTCGACCACGTGGATCAGGAAGTCCGACTCGGTGACCGCCTCCAGCGTGGAGCGGAAAGCCTCCACCAGCTGGTGCGGCAGCTTGCGGATGAACCCGACCGTGTCCGAAAGCAGGAACGCCTCACCCCCCGGCAGCGACATGCGCCGGGTGCGCGTGTCCAGGGTGGCGAAGAGCCGGTTCTCGACCAGGGTGTCGGCTCGGGTGAGGGCGTTGAGCAAGGAGGACTTGCCCGCATTGGTGTAGCCGATCAGGGAGGCGTTGTGGACCCTGCTCTCGCCGCGCGCCTTGGACTGCACCCGCCGCGTCTTCTGGAACTCCCCCAGCTGCCGCTTTAGCCTGGCGATGCGGGACTGGATCCGGCGCCTGTCCTCCTCCAGCTTGGTCTCGCCCGGGCCACGGGTGCCGATCCGCCCCACCTGCTGGGAGAGCTGCGCCCCTCGCCCGCGCAGGCGGGGAAGCCGGTAGCTGAGAAGCGCCAGCTCCACCTGCGCCTTGCCCTCCATGGACTTGGCGTTCTGGGCGAAGATGTCGAGAATGAGAGCGGTGCGGTCGATAGCGGTGCGCCCGAGGATCTTTTCCAGGTTGCGCTGCTGGGCCGGTGAAAGCTCATCGTCGAATATGACCGTGTCGCAGTCGGTGGCGTAGGAAAGCTCGCGCAGCTCCTCCACCTTGCCGCGCCCGATGTAATAGGCGGGATCCGGGGTGCTTAGGCGCTGGGTGAGGCGGCCCACCACGTCCGCGCCGGCCGTGTCGACCAGCAGTGCCAGCTCGTCCAAGGACTCGTCGGTCTGCTCCGGGTCGTGCCCGGAGAGCGTCACCCCCACGATCACGATGCGCTCCCTGAAGCTCCTCTCGATGAGCGTCATGGGAGGCTCGCTTCCCGCATCAACCCGCAAGCCCGAAAGAGTCGGCCACGGTCAGGGTGGCTATCAGCGTACTGGGACCGCGCAGGTGCATTTCCCCCGCATCGCCCCGCCTGGCCCAAAGGGTTCCGCCCGGGTTGCGTACCTCCACCTCGCCCTGGGCCAGTCCCTGGTCGAGAAGGAGAAAGGCGGAGGCCGTCGAGCCGGTTCCACAGGCGAGAGTGACTCCCGCCCCGCGCTCCCAGACCCGGAGCCGGGCCAGCGCCGGCGAATCCAGCTCGACCCACTCCACATTGGTTCCCGCGGGGTAGCCGGCCTCGAGCTCGGGCCCCAGGACCTCTATGGGCAGCTCGGCAAGGCCGGAGGCCGACAGGCTCCCCTCCTCGGGCAGAAAGACCAGATGCGGGTTGCCCACCTCCAACTCGGTCCCGCGCCAGTGGCGCCCGCCAAAGGACGCCTTGCGCGCGAACGGGGTGCCGACATAGGCGACCTTGCCCATCTCCGCCTCGATGAGCATCCCGCCCGAGGGTTCGCCATCCTTGGCGCTCAACAGGCGCAGCCCGGCGTCAGTGGTGATCTCGAGCGGCCCCAGAGGGGCGACCTTGGCCGCATAAACGGCGTGCCCCAGGCAGCGGATCCCGTTGCCGCTCATCTCGGCGCGGGTGCCGTCGGAGTTGTAAAGGGCCATTCTTAGCGAAGAGGCCCCCGTCGGCACCGCCAGGATCAATCCGTCGGCTCCGATCCCCAGCCTGCGATCCAGCAGGCGGCGAATCGAATCGGGGCCGGGTTCGAAGAGTTCGGCACAGAAGGCGACCAGGAAGTCGTTGCCCAGCCCCTCCAGCTTGTAGAACTCCTTGACCATGGTCATGGCCACGAGCATAGCCCCGGTGTGCGGGGCGGTTCCCTTGGCGACCCGCGGGAGAGGGCAAAGATTGTCCGGAAATTCGCCAGGCGTTAAGCCCGGATTCCCCACCCCTTCAACTTGCGCGTAAAGAATGTCCCACAAGGAGCGAAGCCGGCCTAACCCCGACGGCAGCTGGCCACCGGCGGTGCCACCCCGCCGCCGGGTCGCCCCCGCCGCAACGACGCCCGGAGAGGCAAGACCCCATCCCACCTCTCCGGGCGCGGCGGGCCTCAGGCCTCCTCGATAACGAAGTCGTTGCCTCCCGATCGCTTGACCTCGTACATCAGATGGTCCGCCAGCCTGAGCAGGACGTCGGCGTCCACCTCCTCTTTCTTGCAAAGCACCATCCCCATGGAGGCGGTCACCGAGGCATGGCTCCCGTCCTCACCCACCGCCACCGGCCGCTCGACGGCACGGGCCAGGCGCGCCAGGGTGGCACGGGCGTGCGACTCGTCCCGGATCGAATCGATCAGGCAGACGAACTCGTCCCCGCCGATACGCGCCACGCAGTCGCTTCGCCGCAGCGCTCCCGAGAGCGACTCGGCCACCCCCACCAGCATGCGGTCTCCGCCGGCGTGCCCGTAGGTGTCGTTGATCCGCTTGAAGTCATCCAGGTCCAGATAGACCAGCCCCAGCATCTCGCTCTCCTCGCGGTCGCGGGTAAGCGCCCCTTGCAGCAGGCTGGTGAGCTGGGCTCGGTTGGGAAGCTTGGTGAGCTGGTCGTGGTAGGCCAGCTCCAGCAGCTCCTGCTGGTAGTCGACCATGGCGCTGATGTCGGAGAAGACCGTCATCACCTGGGTCTCACCCGACTCGCCCGCATTGAAGAGGCTGATGTGCATGAGAGCCGGGAAGGCCTCGCCGCTCTTTCGCCGGTTCCACATGGTCCCGGACCAGCTTCCGGTGGCCGAGAGCGAGCGTTCGATATCCTCGAAGAGCTCCGCGGGGTTCAGCTCGAAGGCCTGGGGCATGGTCTCCATGCCCATGGCCTCTTCCGGGGCGAACCCGCTGATGCGGTAGAAGGCCGGGTTGGCGCGAAGCACCCTCCCCTCGAAGTCGGTCACCACGATCGCCTCGAGGGAGACGTCGAAGAAGACCGCCGCCTGGGCGAGCTCGCGCGACTCGCGGAGGCGTGCGGTTATGTCGTTGCCGATCACCACCAGCCTCGGGCCGCCTCCGTCCTCGGCGGGCAGCTCGACGCAGCGCCACTCCAGCACCCGGCTCTCCCCATCGGGAGTGTGCACGGGGCCGATGAAGGGCCGCTGCGGGCGACCGGCCCGCATCTCCGCCAGCCACTGCTTGAGGCGCGCATACACCTCGGGAGTGAAGACGGCCTCCAGCTCGGGGCGTTGGAAGCGCCCCTGGAAGGGGCGGCCCACCAGCTCCTCCATCGCCTGGTTGGCGCGCAGCTGGCGCAGCGCCGCATCAAGGACGATGATCGGCTGGGGAATGGTGTCCATGATGCTGGCGGAAAAGTCCCGCTCCCAGCGGATGGCCTGATTGGCGAGGTGCTCGGCCGTGACGTCGGTGCCCAGGATGGCGACCAGCTCGACCTCTCCGTCGTCCGAGCGCACCGGCGCGTAGGTCATCCGCAGCAGGCGCCGCTGTCCTGAGGCGGAAGTCTGCCAGTAGTCGCGAGCCGGCACGAACCGGCCCTCGATCAGCGCGCGGAATGATTCACGAATGACCTCGGCGTCGCCAGGCTCGGTCCAGCGCCGCCAGCTCTCCAGCTCGGCGGCGGCCTCCTCGAAGCTGAGTCCGGTTATCTCCTGAGCACGGCCGTTGAAGCGGACGATCCGCCCTCGTCTGTCCACCACGACCACGTACCCGGGCAACGAGTTGAGAATGGCCTCGCTGATGCGCCGCTCCCGGCCGAGCTCCTGCTCGGCTCGCTCCTGGTCGGTGACGTCGTGCACGATGGAGAGAAAGAGTCGCCGGCCCTCCTCGCTGTAGAGGTGGGTGTGCAGGTCCATGTTGCGCAATTCGCCATCGGCACGGCGATGTAGGACCCGGCCGTGATATCCTCCACGCGCCGACGCCTCGGCGGCGATCGCGGCCAGGGAGTCCGGGGTCAACTCCACGTTGAGATCGAAGACGGTGAGAGAACGCATCTCCTCGGGGGGGTACCCATAGAACTCGAGCGCCGCGCGGTTGGCCTCCAGCAGCTCCCCGGTGTCGGCGTCGACGATGAACTTGAGGGCCTGGTTCCCCTCGAACATGTGCTCGAGTCGCGCAGTGCGCAGGCTCAACTCCCGCTCGACGCGTTCCCGCTCGAGGATGACGGAGGCGAGGTTGGCACATATCTCCAGCAGATTGCGGTGGAAGCTCCCGGGGGTTCGGGTCTCAAAGCTGGTCAGGGCGAAGGTTCCGATCACCTCCCCGTGATGGTCGAAGACCGGCGTAGACCAGCAGGCACGCAACTGCAGATCCTCAGCGATCTCCACCACGCCGCTCCATCGAGGATCCTCGCGCGTGTCGGTCACGTACACAGGCGCCCGGCTGAGAACCGCGGCCGGGCAGGACCCCCCGTCCGACTTGACCTCCACCACCGCCAGGGCATCCCGGGTGGATGCCGAGAGCGAAGGCCCCGCCACCAGGTTGAGCCTCCCTTCCCGAACGCTCATAACCGTGGCAACCGAGTTGGGCAGGGTCGCCTCGGCGGCCATGCAAACCTCATCGAGGAGTGGAGCTCCCTCCAGGCCCGCCGCCATCGAGCGCAGAATCCCGTTCTGCAGGGCAAGGATCTCGCTGAGCTGCAGCGGGGAGAAGGGCGCCCTATCCGGGCCCGGGCGGTCGGCCTCCGCCGCCTTGCCCCCGCCGGAAGCGCCGCTCGAGGTGAGCGAGGCGAGAGCGGTGTTGACATCCTCCTCCAGACCGGCCAAGGCATCCCGGGCGTCGGCTGCGGCCTGGACGGAAGAGACATCCTGAGGGGCTGCGCCCGTGGCCAGACCTGGAAGGCGCTCGACGAAGCGGCGCAAATCCTCGAGTGGCCGGCTGAAATCCGTAAGCTCCGCATAGCGGCCGATCTCCCCCAGCTGCGCGGACCAGCGTCTGAGTGCCGCCATGGCACCGAGGGCCGTGCGCGGAGCGCGCACGTCGACCTCGAAACGGAACTGCTCGACCCAGGGCCCCACTTCGTGGGCTGGCATCGGCCTGGCGATGCCGTAGCCCTGGCCGAAATCGGCTCCTAGCACCGCCGCCGCCTCGATGAGCGAGGGATCCTCCAGCCCCTCCACCACCACCCGCATCCGCAGGTCATGGGCCAGGCGGGTGAGATGCTGGATAAGCCCGAGCTTGTGGTGGGAGCTGCTCGCTCCGCGCACGAGCTGCTGGTCGATCTTGACGTCCTCGAAGCCGAAGTTCTCCAGACGCAGCAGCGAGCTGTAGCCACTGCCCAGGTCGTCCTGGGCAAAGGCCACTCCGAGTTCGCTCATGGCCCAGAAGATCTCCGCGGCACCCCCGCCGGGATCACCGAGGTGTTCCTCTTCGGTCAACTCCAGGGTCAGCCGATTCGGGGCCACACCCGACTCGGCGAGGCGCCGCTTCAGCGCCTCGAGATAGCGCCGATCACGCAATCCCTGGCCCGGAAGATTGAAGGAGAGGGAGAGGTCCAGGCCCGCGTGGTCCCACTGGTCCAGCTGCCCGAGCGCGATTCCGAGGCCCCGATCGAAGAGTTCCAACAGGTCGTCGGCGCCCAGGGCGGCGAGGAACTCGCCGGGCATGACGAGGCCTCCGTCCGCCAAACGCAGGCGGGCCAAGGCTTCGAACTTGGCCACCCGGCCGGTGCGCAGCTCCACGATGGGCTGGTAATGCATCTCAAGCGCTTCTGTACGCACCATCGCCCGGTAGGCCGCCGAAATAGAGAACGGTACCGACCCCTGCCGCTCCAGCTCCGCCAGCGCGCTGCCCATGGCCTGCTGGAGATACGTGAGCGCCCGCTGTCGCGCCGGAGCCGCGAAGAAGCCGGGGGTGCCCGAGAATATGGCCACCACGCCGCTGGTGCTGCGATCCGCCCTCGCGATGGGAACGGCTGCGACACTGCGCGCGCCGATTTCCTCGGTCAGGTTTCGAAAGCCATCCATCCGAGGATCCGCTGAGATGGAGTGGACCACCTTCATGGACCCCGTCGCCCAGGCGCGACTCCAAGGCGCAAGTGCGTCAAGCTGAGGCGGACCCCCGGGAATGACGAAGTCACGGGTCACGCCGCTATAGGGCTCCAGTACGATCTCGCCGCTGTCGTCGATCCGGCCGTATGCGACACCCACTATGCCGTCAATGCCGCTTACGACCTCCAGGCAACGCCGGACCAGGTCGGCGCGAGTCGGGGCGGTACGAACCGTCTCCGCCAGGAGCGCAACGCGCTGGGCCACGCCTTCGTCCAGGCGCTCCATCTCCGCCGCGCTCACACGCAGGACCAGCGAGAGCCGCCGACGGAGGACGGCGATCAGCGCCTCGGAGTCCTCAGGACCGAGGCCGAGTTGATGCGCCCGGCTATGGAAGGCCTCGCCGAAATCCGCTACCAGCCGCAACATGTCGCTCGCGCGCACGCTTGCCATGAAGTGCGCCAGCCCCACGCGCCGCGCCTCGGCCTCCAGCTCGTCGTCCGGGCGGCGCGGGTCGAGCAGCATCGCGAAAGCCCGCCGGTGCCCTTGCTTCAGGCGGATCAGCTCCTCGTCGCTCAACCGTGCCAGAAGGTCCGCGGCACCGTCGCTGCCGGCGGCGGGAGCGAGCAGCGCTTCGAGCACCTCTTCCACGGTCTCCTCTAGAGCGGCGTCGAGGCGTGACCCGGCGGCCGCAAGAACGCGCGTCGGAAGTGGCGCGGTCATCTGGAGCTCCGACGGCGCCGGCGGGACGAGAAAAGGGGAAGGCGCGCACCATGCAAGTCGCCGCCATGCAAGTCGCCGATGCGCAACCGAACACCTCCTGTCCGTTAATCCTCGACATTCGGGACGGAGGCCTTGAGTGGCGGTACGCTACGCTCCAACCAGCCGGACCAGAGCGGCTCCCAGCTCAGCCGGGTCTTCGTGCCAGGCGATGCGCGGGTCGCGC
>JAJZNF010000251.1 GCA_021847985.1 Actinomycetes bacterium
GGGCGGGCCTCTTGGAACCGCTGGCCCAGCTGGGATTCGACCTTGTCGGCTACGGAGACGAAGATGACCCCATGCGCATCGAGGCCTCCGAGAACGGCGTTGACGTGCAGGGCTGACCTCCCGAGACGGTCCAGCCTGGAGTACGCGACGGCGTGTACTGTGCCGACGTGTACTGTGCCGACGCAGACCTCGTCCATGATCTGGTTAAGGGCGAGACGACTGCCAGTGGCCCCGGAGACGCGGTCATCGACGAACCCGCTGGCCAGGGTCCCAGCCGTGGGAGGCCAAATGGCTACGGCACTCTTGGGCTGGTGCCCAATGGCGAAGCCTGTCTCGTCCGTCATTGCAGTACGTGCGCACACGGCGGCTTTCGTCGTCACGACGCGCGATGGTGCGCGCCCGTCCGGGCGCCGCTCAGCGGATCCGGATGCCGCCATTGTTAGAGGGTAAGGCCGAGCGAGCGGTCCAGGCCGCCGAGCTGGAAGGGATGCCCGCCGAGGGGCTTGGCGGCTCGGCCCTGAAGGCCGCCTGGCCGCCCTCGTGAAGCCGGCCAAGGTTCTTCCCGCCCCAAAGTGGCCACGGGGGCTGGTGCTAGGAGATGAACGTCTGGCCCTGGCCCGAGGTTGTCAACCCGGTTGATCGTCTGGTTTTCCGACCTGCCGAGGTTCAATAGTGGGTGGCAGTCAGGTCCATCCGCGGCGTCCATGAAGGCGTGGATGGCGTGCATATATATCGGCCATGCTGACCCTGACCGAGACCGCCGAAGTCACCTCGGGGCTTCACCGCTCACCGCATGCGACCTGGAGACGGGGGACGAGTCCCGCCCGCCGCGAGGCACTTCTCGGGCTACTATTTCTTGACATGCAGCCGGACGGTGAGCCAAGGTCGATGGATCATGGCCGAGCCAGCTGAACGTGCCGCGATCTACGCGCGGGTGTCAACAGATGAACAAGTGGATGGCACCAGCCTTGGAACGCAACTGAGCCGCAGCCGGGCGTACGCAGCTGCACATGGCTGGGAGATTGCCGGCGAGTATGTCGACGAAGGCGTGTCAGGTGCGCGCGCGACAAGGCCGGCCCTGGACCGCATGATGGCCGAGGCGCGCCGGGGGCGGTTCGGCGTGGTGGTGGTTGCGAAGCTTGACCGCTTTGGACGCTCTGTCCGCCACCTTTCCGCGCTTCTTGGCGAATTGGATGATCTGGGCGTCCAGTTCGTCTCCGTGGCGGAGAACATCGATGGATCCACCTCCGTCGGTCGTCTGCAACGAACGCTGCTGTCGTCTTTCGCCGAGTTTGAGCGGGACAGGATCCGCGAGCGGATGATGGACGGGATCATGGCCGTCGCACGTGAGGGCTATTGGCCAGGTGGACCTCCTCCGTTCGGATACCGAACCGTCCGGGATGGGCGTCATTCCCGCTTGGAGGTGAACCCAGCGGAGGAGGCCGTCATCCTTCACGCGGTCGAGTGTGTGGTCGACAAACGCATGTCCGCGCACGAGACCGCCGACGAGTTGAACGCACTGTCCCTACTTCCCCGGCGATCTCCCCGGTGGACCCAACAGTCTCTTCGCTATCAGCTGGGCAGCGCCGATGGTCTTTCGGGACGCTGGACATATAAGCGGCCAACCCGCACGGGCAAACCGGCCCGCGATTCCGAGCCTCGATACCCGGATCCGGTGGTAATCCAAATTCCTGCGATCCTTACTCCGGAGCGGCACGAAGCGCTCAAGCAGGCATTGGAAGCCACCAGCACTGGCCCTGGTGCCACCCAGAGGAAGAACACCTATCTGCTGTCGCGGAGGATTACCAGCCCCTGCGGTCATCCAATGTACGGCCACACCAACGGCTTCCGTAAGGCGACATACAAGTGCGCTCAGTCTTGGGCATGGGTGCCGCTCAACGAGCGCTGCAGGTGTCCGACGGTGCCAGGGGCGGTGATCGAAAGGGATGTCTGGAGCGAAATCGCCGGAATCCTCACCAATCCGGAGCTGCTCATGCGCGGTGCGCGGGAAGCCCTGCAGCTCGTGGCGAGCACCAAGGAGATTGAGACCGAGGACCTCGCCGCCATTGACCGCAGGATCGCGAGACTGGAGCGAGGTGCCGGCGAACAGGTTGCCAAACTTCTGGCGGCTGGCATGGATCCAGCAGTGGCACAACATGCCGTTGCAGCTTTGACTTCGGACCTCGAGTCCCTTCGCGCACAGAGGGCCAAGGTCGCCGCCTGGTCGGTGGCAAACGCCGAGCGGACAAACCGGGCTGAGCGGCTCTGGGAGCTGGCCCGCCGTGCGGCGCGCATTCTCGCGGAGCCGACACCAGAGGTGCAGCGCCGGGTGATCGAAGCTCTTGATGTCCGGGTGAAGGTGTCCGGCTATCGGGAATGCGCCTCTTGCCAGGGCAGCGGATGGCAAGCGGCGGAGCCCAACGAGGCGGGGAAGCGCCCCAAGGGATGGAAAGGCATCGTTCCCTGTGCGGCCTGCCAGCGCTCGAAGCGCACCATGGAGTGGTCGATGACGGGCGAAGTTCCCGACACGTTGCTTGACGTGCCTGGCGATCCGGCCGTCGGTGACCCGGGAGTGCCCGGCTTGCC
>JAJZNF010000289.1 GCA_021847985.1 Actinomycetes bacterium
GCCCCTCACCGAGGCGGTGCGCGGCGCGGCCTTCTCGGCCTTCATCGGCGCCGGGCAGACCTGCATCGCAGGACGGCGTTTCATAGTGCACGAATCCATCTACAAGGACTTTCTGGACGAACTCTGTGAGGTGGCCCGTTCGCTTCGCATTGGTGATCCCGCCCGGCTGGAGACCCAGCTGGGTCCGATGATCTCCCATGTGGCGCGGGAGCGGGTGATCGAGAAGGTGCATGCGGCCGAGGCCGAAGGCGTCGAGGTCCGCCACGGCGGGATCGCCGCACACGTGGATGAGAGCCCCGGGGGCTTCTTCATCGAGCCCACCGTCTGCGCCGGGCCCAGCCAGGAGTTCCGGCTGGCCCGTGAGGAGATCTTCGGGCCGGTCGCCTTCGTGGCCCCCTTCCGGGACGAAGCCGAGGCAATCTCCATGGCCAATGATTCCGTCTATGGGCTGGGAGCAGCCCTGTGGACGCGGGACGTGGCCAGAGCGCATCGGGTCGCCTCCGAGCTTAGGTGCGGGATCGTCTGGGTCAACGACCACCATCGCCTGGATCCCAGCTCCCCCTGGGGAGGAGTGGGGGAGAGCGGCATCGGCCGCGAGGGAGGCTGGGAGTCCTTTCACGAGTTCACACATACCAAGGCGGTGACCATCCGCACGGCGGAGGAGCCGGTGGATTGGTACGGCGGGCAACGACTGGAGCGGTTGAACTAAATGAGCGAAGGACTGAAGATCGAGGCCAACGGGCCTCTGGTGACGGTGCGCATAGAGCGCGGCGAGGGCAACGAATTCACGCGCGAGATGTGTGAGGAGCTCTCCGGCCTGCTGATGGAGCCACCCGCCGACGCCCGCGTGCTGCTGCTTCGTTCGGCCGGCACCACTTTTTGCACCGGCAGGGACGGCAGCGCCAGAGGAGCTTCCGAGATTAGGGCGATGGCGCGGGCCCTGGCCGAGGTGAACGTGGGGATCGTCTTCAGCGACCTTACGGTGGTCGCCGAAGTCGGTGGACCTGCCGCCGGGTTCGGGGTCGGCCTGGCCGGGCTGGCCGATGTGACCGTCGCCTCCTCTGCGGCCACCTTCCGTTTCCCCGAGGTGGCCGCCTCACTCGCTCCCGCCCTGGTGCTGGCCTGGCTGCCGCACGTGGTGGGGCGGCGCATGGCCTATTGGCTCGCCTCGACGGGATGCACCTTCGACGCGGGCGAGGCGATGCGCCTGGGCATCATCAACGAGGTGGTCGAGCCCGAGTCCCTCGCCAAGAGGGTGGACGAGGTGGTGGCGGGCCTGCTGGCCGCGCCCGCCTCGGTGATCACGGCCATCAAGCGCGACCTCCTATCCAATAGCTGGCTGCAGATGCGCGAGGACAGCTTCGCCGCCGCCGACCGCCTGGCACTGCGGGCGCTGACCCGCGCCGATCAGGATCACGCCCGTGCCTAGGGGCACCGGCGTGCGAGGACGCGCCTCCCTGGGCGCAGCTTGGGCGCGGATCTTTCGAGTTGCGGCCACGCCGCGTGCCCGAGTGCAATTTGTGGACGACTGCAGCTTTAGTTTTGCGGCAAGAACGGAGTGGTTGCCGTGAGTTCTGTAAGCTGGGGTTCTGATCCTGCAGAGGAAAGGGATCCATTGTCGTTGGCACATGGTGATGGCGCTCCGCTGCTTCTGGATCGGACCACGGCAACGGAGGCGGCGACCGATGCGCTTCGCAGCCTCATTCTCTCGGGTGAAATTCCCGGCGGTTCTCCGCTGCGTCAGGATGATCTCGCCAAGCGTCTCGGTGTAAGCCGCACCCCCCTCCGCGAGGCCCTTCAGCGCCTGACCGTCGAGGGACTCATCCGCATGGACCACCACCGTGGCGCCGTAGCGGCCGTCCCGTCGATCGCCGAGCTGCGGGAGATCTACGAACTCCAGGAGATCCTGGAGTGCCACGCGGGTAGGGAGACCATAAAGCGGGCAACCAAGTCGGACATCGCCGATCTGCGCTCGTGCATCGAGGACCTCTCCCACGCTCGGACCCCGATCGAGTGGATCCGGGGGAACCTGGCCTTCCACTCCACCATGTACAGGGTCTCCGCCAAGCCGTTGGTGGTCGAGATGATCGGCCAGCTGCGCAATCGGGCGAGCCTCTACATCAACATGGTGGCCCGCTCCGGGGAGAGCAGGACCCGTGCCCAGCACGAGCACGGGGAGATGGTCGATGCGCTCGTAGCGGGAGATGCGGACCGGCTCGAAGAGCTGATCCGCACCCATTTGAGGGCGACACTCTCCTGGGTGGAGTCCCAGATTTCAGAGTCGTAAACAGTTGCTGTGGTTAGGAACGAGGAAAGATGCGCATCGCAACTCTCACCGACGGCGTTGAGACCGTCATAGCCGTCTGGGCCGAGGACGGCTGGCACGACACCGGCCGGGTCGGCTCGGAGGTCTTCCTGGAGATTCTCGTCGGCGGCGAAGCCGGCGCCAAGGAGTACATCACCAACGGGCGGGTGCTGGGGGACGAGTTCAAGCCGACGCTTCCGTACGTCCCCCCGCGCAATGTGATGTGCCTGGGCAAGAACTATGCGGAACACGCCGCGGAGTTCGCGGCCTTC
>JAJZNF010000331.1 GCA_021847985.1 Actinomycetes bacterium
CGGCTTCGACGCGCCGCGGGGCGCTCCAGATCCCGAGCTGCTCGAACGGTCTCTTGTGACGCCGGAATTGCGCGATCCGGCGGCGCTGGAGCTCCTCGCCCTTCCCGAGCTCTTCGACCGGGAGCGCTTTCCCGCCTCCGAGCCCGAAGCACTCTCGCGCCTGGCCGCGTTTGCCGAAGAGGTGGGGGAGTATCCTGCAGGCCGCAACCTGCCCGCCGGCGATGCCACCAGCCGCCTCTCGCCCGCGCTTCGTTTCGGGGTCCTGCATCCCCGACAGGTGGCCGCCGCCCTTTCCGGTCGCAGGGGCGGTGACGAGGCGATTCGCCAGCTGGGCTGGAGGGACTTCTTCGCTCAGACCGTGGCCTCAGCGCCGGATAGCGCCTGGGCCAACCTGGACGGCCGGTTCGACCTGATGGCCAACGACGACCCCTCCGCCTCGCCCGCCCGGGAGAGGTTAGAGGCCTGGAGGCGGGGGCTGACCGGCTTTCCCCTGGTGGACGCAGGGATGAGGGAGTTGGCAACCAGCGGGTGGATGCACAACCGCGTGAGGATGGTGACGGCTTCCTTCCTGGTCAAGGATCTCCACCTGGACTGGCGGGTGGGCGCCCGGCACTTCATGGAGGAGCTCATCGACGGGGATATCGCCTCGAACAACCACTCCTGGCAATGGGTGGCCGGCTCCGGGACCGATGCCGCTCCCTATTTCCGGGTCTTCAACCCGGTCCTGCAGTCCAAGAAGTTCGATCCCGACGGCACCTACATCCGTGCCCATCTCCCCGAGCTGGCGCATCTGCCCACGCGCTTCGTTCATGAGCCCTGGGAGGCCAAGCGCCTGGGGCTGCTCGACCCCGGCGCCTACCCCGGCCCCATCGTCGATCATGCCGAGGAGCGCGAGGAGGCCCTGCGGCGTTTTGCCGAGCTCAAGGGCAGGCAAGTGGATGGCTGAGCTGCAGCGTGGTGAGCCGCCGGGCCTGCTGCGCCGCTGGTGGGGCCTCTTGGCTAGCCCTCGGCCTTGACCGTGGGTCGTGACGGGGCCACGCGCTTGCGGGTCGTCTTCATGAAGATGGTCACCACCACCGCCAGGTAGGCGACGTAGACGATCCCTTGCAGGATGCTCGGCTTTGAGGCGTACCCGAAGAAGGTGTGCACGATGTCGCCCAGGGTGGACTGGTCGTTCAGGAAGGAGGTGGTGTTCCACATGGCCGTGGTGAGGATGGGAAGGAATCCCAGCTGCTGCAGGTTCTGCACCGCATCGATCAGCAGGCCGGCCGCAAAGATCATGAGTGCCACGCCGAGCACGCGGAAGGCCCGCGCCATGTTGATCCGCTTGCCCATCCGGTAGACAACCACCGCGAAGGCGAGCGAGGCGAGCGTTCCCAGGAGCGCCCCCACCACCGCCCCGTGGGTGGAGGTGGCAAAGACGATGGCAAGCGTGAAGACCATCGCCTCCAGCGACTCCCGGCCCACCGCCTGCGCCGCCATGACGGCCAGCCCCAGCCGGGCTCCGCGCTCCAGGGCGAACTCGGCCTTTTCGCGAAGCTCCTTGGCCAGGTTGCGCGCGTGGGTCGACATCCAGAAGGTCATGTAGGTCATCACCGAGGCGGCCACGAGGTAGGTGACGGTCTCGAACTCGGTCTGTAACCTCGAGCCCGCGTAGGTCTTCAAGGTCGCGTATACGGCCACCCCCGCGATGACCGCAAAGGCGAGCGCCACGGCCACGCCGATGATGACGTCGCGGAAGTTTTCGCGCTTGCCGATCTTGTCAAGGTAGGCCAGGAGAATGGCCACGATCATGGACGCCTCTATCCCCTCACGGAGAAAGATCGTGAATGTCGCCAGCAACCTGCACCTCGCACTCCGGGCAATCAGGCAAGACCCGTGAACCTGCACCCGCGATTATGCAACAGATTCTAGGCCAGGCGCCTTCCCGATCGCTCTGGTGGCGCCGCTGGGACGAGGCGCCTCGGCGCTTCAACCCCAGCGCGGTATGCGCCGATATGCTGGGAAGAGGGAGGAATCTATGGATGCCACCGCGAGCGCTACGCCGCGCCCGCAGCCGAGCCCCGAGCAGACCGGAGGGGATGCCTCGGGCAACGATTACTCCGCTGCGCTCGCCCGCGCCGGGTATGTAGTCGTCTCCTCTGACGCAGCCAGCTACCATCCCGAGCCCGCCGGTCCGCTGGTCTCCATTGTGGTGCCCTTCTACAACCCCGGCTCGGTCTTCGAGTCCGCCATCCGCGAGATCGTGGAGGTGATGGAAGGCACCGGCGTCTCCTATGAGCTGATCGCGGTCAGCGACGGATCCACCGATTCCAGCAAGGACGCCTTGGTCCGCCTTGGGATCACGACGGTCAAGGACGTCTACCACCTGCAGCGCAGCGGCAAGGGGGCCGCGCTCAGGACCGGCCTCAGGCTCGGCAAGGGCGAGTATCTCGGCTTCATCGACGCCGACGGCGACATCGATCCCCAGGCGCTGGCCGGCTTCGTCTCGGTCCTGATCGCCTTCGAGCCCGACATAGTGCTCGGCTCCAAGCGCCATCCCGCCTCCGAAGTCGTCTATCCGC
>JAJZNF010000028.1 GCA_021847985.1 Actinomycetes bacterium
CAGGACCCGCCCCGACGAGATAGACGGTAGGTGCACCCTCCTCTTTCACCAGCTAAAGGCTAGCTCGGGCGTTCAGGCGGACGCTCGTCGAGCGCACCACGAATTACGTGCTGCTACGCCTCCTCGGCCATGACTACAGCGCCAAGGCCTCTTAAAGTGCCATCGAAAAGGCGATCAAGACCTTGCCGGCTGAGCTGATGCGCACCGTGGCACAGGAGCAGGGTCTTTTGATGGCCCACCACGAGTCCTTCACCCGGGCGGCCGGCATACCGATTTTGCTTTGCGATCCTCACATTCCGTGGCAGCGCGGGTCCAACGAGCACGCCAATGGGCTGCTCCTCTGGTAAATGCCAAAGGGAGCCGGCCTGTCCGAGTTCACCCTGGTGAGCCATTGCCACTTGAACCCAAGGCCCACGGCGCCGCTCGGCTATATGACCCCGACCGAGTAACTCGCCGAGCAGGTGGCAGCGGCCGGTTGATACCGGTTGGTACCGGAGATATCCAGACCCTCCGCCCGGTCGCTTCTTCTCTTATCACCCTGGGCTAAGCGGCGCATCCCCGTTTGCAGCCGCCGAAGGAGGATTCAAGGATGCGCACGTCCCCGCTTGGTTCTCACACCGTTGGGCCGACGGGTACAGCGCCCAGGCGGAACGCAGCCACAGATGTTGCAGGCAGCAGTGCGGTCGAGGTAGATCCGGTTTCGGCCCGGTCTTTGCGAAAGGCCAGGCTCGCGGCAGAAGGATGCCAACAGACCAACTCCTGCGGTGACTGCTTGGAACCGCCCATTAGCTCTCGGCCTTCACTGAGCTCCGCGCCGGGCTTACTCGCCGTCGGGTGGCCTTCATGAAGAAGGTGACCACCACCGCCAAGTAGGCGACGTAGACCACGCCCTGCAGGACGCTCGGCTGGGAGGCGTACCCGAAGAAAGTGTGAACGATGTCGCCCACCGTGGACTGGTCGTTCAGGAGCGAGGTGGTGTTCCACATGGTGGCGGTGAGGATGGGCAGGTATCCCAGCTGCTGCAGGTTCTGCACCGCATCGATCAGCAGCCCGGCCGCAAAGATCATGAGGGCCACACCGAGCACGCGGAAAGCCCGGGCCATGTTGATGCGCTTCCCGAGCCGGTAGACGGCCACCGCGAAGACGAGCGAGGCAAGGGTGCCGATGACGGCTCCCACCACGGCTCCGTGGGTGGAGGTGGCGAAGACGATCGCCAGTGTGAAGACCATCGCCTCCAGCGACTCCCGTCCCACCGCCTGGGCCGCCATAAGGGCCAGCCCGAGCCGGGCGCCGCGCTCGAGGGCGAACTCGGCCTTCTCACGCAGCTCCTTGGCCAGGTTGCGCGCATGCGCGGACATCCAGAAGGTCATATAGGTCATCACCGCGGCGGCGATGAGGTAGGTGACCGTCTCGAACTCGGTTTGAAGGCGGGATCCCGCGTAGGTCTTCAAGGTCGCGTAGATTGCAACCCCGGCGACCACTGCGAAGGCCAGCGCCACGGTCACGCCGATTATGACGTCGCGGAAGTTCTCGCGCTTGCCGATCTTGTCGAGGTAGGCCAGGAGGATGGCCACGATCATGGACGCCTCTATCCCCTCTCGGAGAAAGATCGTGAATGTCGCCAGCACCCTGCACCTCGCACTCCGGGCAATCAGGCAAGAGACATGGGCCTGCACCCGCGCTTATGAAACAGATTCTAGGCCGAGCGCCTTCCCGTTTCCTCTGCCGCCGCGCGGGCGGACGCGCCCGGGCGGTTCAACCAGCACCCCACATGGGCCGATATGCTGGGAAGAGGAGGATTCTATGGACGCCACCGCGAGCGCGATGCCGCGCCCGCAGCCGATCCCCGAGGAGTCCCCGGGTGAAAGCCCAGGGGAGGAGTACTCCGCCTCGCTTGCCCGCGCCGGCTACGTCGTCGTATCCTCCGACACCGCGGGCTACCATCCCGAGCCCGCCAACCCACTCGTCTCCATCGTGGTGCCCTTCTACAACCCCGGTCCGGTCTTCGAGTCGGCTATCCGCGAGATCGTTGAGGTGATGGAGGGAACCGGGGTCTCCTACGAGCTGATCGCCGTCAGCGACGGATCCACCGATTCGAGCAAGGACGCCTTGGTGCGCCTGGGGATCTCGACCATCAAGGACGTCTACCATCTGCAGCGCAACGGCAAGGGGTCGGCGTTGAGAACCGGCCTCCGCCTTGGCAAGGGGGAGTACCTCGGTTTCATTGACGCAGACGGCGACATCGACCCGAAGGCGCTGGCCGGCTTCATCTCCGTCCTCATAGCCTTCCAGCCCGACATCGTTCTGGGCTCCAAGCGCCATCCCGCATCCCAGGTCGTCTACCCACCGGCCCGGCGTCTCTATTCCTTCGTCTACCAGCAGCTGATACGGCGTCTATTCAACCTCTCGATCCACGACACCCAGACCGGCGTGAAGCTTTGCCGCCGTGAGGTCATCGAGAGGGCGCTGCCGCTGATGGTGGAGAAGCGCTTCGCCTTCGACCTCGAGCTCTTCGTGGTGGCACGCCGGCTCGGGTACGACAAGTTCGTGGAGGCGCCGGTCATCATACGCGACCGCTTCTCCAGCACCGTGAACATGATCGCCGTGGCCAGGACGTTGCTTGACACGCTGGCCATCTTCTACCGGGAGAGGGTGCTGCACTTCTACGACAGAGTGGCTTAGAGTACGCGGCTGTCATTCGCTCCGGCGCTGGCACTCGGTAGACTTGATTGCTAATAGTGAGATGTGGAACGGGTGTGAACCCAAGCTCGGGGGATTGCCATGAATGCCGGGGTTGACGACAGAAGATCAGCGATCTTGAGGGCCGTGGTCGAGGCCTACATCGACGCGGCCGAGCCGGTCGGGTCGGCCTATCTCGCCGCGCTTCCAGGCATGCGCGTGTCCCCGGCCACCATCCGCAACGAGATGAGCGCCCTGGAAGGCGAGGGGTATCTGCAACAGCCTCACACCAGCGCCGGGCGTGTCCCCACCGAGAAGGGCTATCGCCGCTACGTCGACGAGCTGATGACCTCCGCCGACCCCGGACCTGACCGCGCGGATCAGGTGCAGGGCTTCTTCGCCAAGGCGCACCAGGAGATCGAGGAGCTTCTTTCCTCGACCACCCGCCTCCTCACCCGCATGACCGATCTGGCCGCCGTGGTGACCGGTCCTTCGGCTCGCCGCGCTCGCATCGTCTCGGTGCAGCTGGTGGCACTGAGTTCGCACACCGTAGTGGTGGTCGTGGTGGATGCCAACGGCTCGGTCGAGAAGCGCACCATCGCGTGGCCGGGCGAGGCCGATCCCGGCCAGCTGGCCGAGATCAGCACCGTGCTCACCTCGCATTTCCGGGACCGCGAGGTTCGTGACGTTGATTCGTCGCCCCGCTTCGAGGATGCGGAACTCGACAAGCTGGGGGCGTATGCCTTCGTCGCCGTGCGCGAGGCGGTGCGTGACGCGGATCGCGACGGAGTCTTCATCGAGGGGACCAGCCGCATTGCGGCGTCCTTCGGGGCGGTGGAGACCGTCCGGGACGTCATCTCCATCCTGGAGCGGCATTATCTGGTGGTCACGCTGATGCGCTCGCTCCTCTCCCGGGGCCAAGGTGTGTCCATCGGCTCCGAGCACGGAGTCAGCTCTTTGAGGGAGTGCGCCGTGGTGGTGGCGCCCTACTCTGTGGACGGCGTGGAAGTGGGCACGATCGGACTGATCGGCCCGACCCGCATGAACTATGCGTCGGCGATCGGCGTCGCCAATCTGGTGAGTGAGAATTTGACTAGAAGGCTTAGCGAGGGTTGATGGCGGACGTCGACTACTACGAGATTCTTGGGGTAGCGCGTGACGCCACCGACGAGGAGATAAAGAAGGCTTATCGCAAGCTCGCGAGAGAGCTGCACCCTGACGCCAACGGAGGCGACAAGGAGTCCGAAGAGCGCTTCAAACTGGTCACCACGGCCTACGAGACCCTCCGCGACCCCGAGAAGCGCCGGGTCTATGACGCCTATGGCGTCGGCGGGATGGGGGGAATGGGCGGCGGCCCCGGAGACATCTTCGGTGGAGCCGGCCCCTTCGGCGACATCTTCGAGTCGATGTTCGGCGCCGCCTTCGGCAACGGCTATCGCACCAGCCGGGGCGGGACCCAACGTGGCGAGGACATGGAGGCCACCGTCACCCTTTCCTTCGAGGAGGCCGTATTCGGCGCCCAGAAGGAAGTCTCCATCCGCGTTCCCACCACTTGCTCGACGTGTGGCGGCAACGGCTCCAAGCCCGGCACGACGCCGAGCATCTGTCCCATCTGCCAAGGGAGCGGATCGGTCAAGCGGGTGGCCCAGACCATCCTGGGCCGGATGATGACGACCGCGGTCTGCGACCGCTGCGGCGGCGCCGGCCAGATTATCTCCACTCCCTGCCCGGACTGCCGGGGCGACGGCCGGCGCACGCTGGATCGCAGCTACACGGTCGAGGTCCCGGCCGGGGTGGACGACGGCACCACCTTGCACCTGACCGGCAAGGGGGCTGCGGGCAGCCGCGGCGCCATGCCGGGAGACCTGTACATCCACTTGAACGTGAGGCCCGATCCCCGCTTCACTCGCAGCCATGACGAGATCCACTCCACCGTGCACGTGAGCTACGTTCAGGCGGCGCTGGGAGTGCAGATGCAGGTGGAGACGCTCGACGGACCCGAGGAGCTCACCATTCCCGGAGGGACCCAGTCCGGTCGGCGCTTCGTGCTGAAGGGCAAAGGGGTTCCCCATCTTCGTGCTCGCGGCCGCGGCGACCAGGTGGTCACGGTGGTGGTGGACGTCCCCACCGAGCTCGACGCCGAGGAGGAGCGCCTGCTGCGCGAGCTGGCGGCCCTTAGGGGCGAGGAGGTCGCCTTGCACGAGGCGGGCCTCTTCTCCAAGATCAAGTCGGCCTTCCGCTCCTAGGAGGGTCGGTGGCCGACGGGTCGGCGGAGGCCGGCGACTGGCATCTTGCCTCCAAGGCGCATGTGATTGCTCCTTCCGCCTCCATCGGGGCCCTGAGCGAGGCCCAGCTGCACCACCTCTTCACCGTCAGGCGTTTGGCGCCCGGCGAGGAGCTCACCATCGCGGACGGCCGCGGAGGCCTCGCTCTGGCCCGCGTGCGTGGAGGGGCCTCCAAGCGGCGCCGTGGGGCGGGCGCGGACGAGCTGCTGGAGGAGGTGGGCGCTCGGCAGGTCGCGCCACCGCCTTTCAACCTGGAGATGGTCCTCTCGGTTATCGACTTCGAGCCCCTCGGACTGGCGGTGCGTATGCTCACCGAGTTGGGGGTCTCCCGGATCACTCTGGTGTGGGCGAGGCGGTCACACTCGGTGGCGGGTGCGGAACGCAAGGTGACTCCCGAGCGCCTGACCCGCGTCTGTGCCGAGGCGGCCGGGCAGTGCAGGAGCCTTTTCCTCCCTGAGCTGGGCTTTCAGACGCTGTCGGAGGTTCTGGACCGCGTGGTGGTCTGCGAGCCGGGAGCGGAGCCTTTGCGCGCCCGGCCGGGCGCGCTTCTCATAGGACCCGAGGGCGGCTTCGCCGCCGGGGAGATCCCCGACGAGGTTCCGCGTGCCTCGCTGCCAGGACGAGTGCTGCGGGCTGAGACGGCCGCGGTGGTGGCCGCCGCTACCGCAATGGCGCTAATGGCCACCTAGAATGACGTCAGTGTAATTTCGCTGCGAGCAGTGAACGATTGGTGTATGATTTTGTGGCAGTTCCGCTGAGAGTGCGCGAGTTTTTATGACTATCAGAGAAGATCAGGTCACGCAGAGCTACGCCACGGCAGTGGGCAGCCGTTTGCGCTCGGTGCGCAAGCAGAGGAAGCTGTCGCTGCAGGCCGTCGAAGCCATGTCCAACATGGAGTTCAAGGCATCCGTCCTTGGGGCCTACGAGCGCGGCGAGCGCTCCATCTCGGTGCCGCGCCTCCAGCGGCTTGCCTCGCTCTACGGGGTATCCATCGACGGGCTTCTCCCCAGGGACACCGCAGGCACGGGAGCGGTGGGTGAGCGAGCCTCCGAATTCGACATCGACGTGCTGGCCTCGAGCCTGCACGGCAGGGACGAGGGTCCGGGCGCCAAGATCACCATCGATCTCAACCGCCTTGCCGATGCGAGTGGACCGGAGAAGGATGCGCTCAGGCGCTACCTGAACACGATCCAGGTGCAGCGGCAGGACTTCAACGGGCGCATGATCTCGGTGCGCAGCGAGGACCTTCGTGTCTTCGGCGCCATCTTCGAGATGACCGCTGAGCAGATGGTGGCCCGCCTCGACGAAATGGGAGTGCGCCTCCGCTAACCTGGTGTTCGCCGACCGGCAAGGCGGCGGATTTCCGAATATGCGCCCTGGCCTATACATTCACGTCCCTTTCTGCACCTCCAGGTGCGACTATTGCGCTTTCGCCACCTGGTCGGACCGTTTCGACTTCATGGACGAATACGTGGACGCCCTCTGTGCCGAGATCGCCTCGCGCAGCCAGGAGATGGGTGGTCCCTCCTTCGGAACCGTCTACCTGGGTGGTGGCACTCCTTCTCTCCTCTCGTTATCCCAGCTGGAGCGCATCCTCGCCCCGGTGGTGGGGGAGGCCGGCGAGGTCACCATCGAGGCCAACCCGGAGTCGCTCGCCGCCGACCCTTCCGCCTACCGGGAGGTGGGCATAAATCGTGTCTCACTTGGCGTGCAGTCGCTCTCGGATCGTGAGCTCGCCCTGCTGGGGAGGCATCACCGCGCAGCCGAGGCCGAGGACGCCATCGGCCGCTTGAGGCAGGCGGGACTCCGCTTTTCCACCGACTTCATCTTCGGGGTCGGAGGGGGCGATCCCGGCAGGATGCTAGAGGAGATGGAAGGCCTTGTGACCGCCGATGCCCAGCCTGGCCACATCTCCGCCTACGGGCTCATCGTCGAGCCCGGAACGCCTCTGTCGGAGCACCCCGAACTCTTCCCCGACGAGGACGGCGCGGTCGACTTCTACCTTTCACTCGACCGCTTGCTCTCCGGCGCGGGCTTCGAGTGCTACGAGATCTCCAACTTCGCGCGCCCAGGGCAACGCTCGGCTCACAACTGGAGCTACTGGATGCAGGGGGAGTACCTGGGGGTGGGGCCGAGCGCGCACAGCTTCGTCTCCGGCGTGCGCAGCTGGAACGTGCGCGACTCCTACCGGTGGGCCAAGGCCCTGTCGGCCAGGGGCGAGGCGACGGCGGGCAGCGAGCGCTTGAGCGGGAGCCGGCTGGTCTTCGAGGGCCTCAGCCTGGCCTTGAGGACGGACCTCGGGGTTCCGGCGGTGGCTCTGGACCTGGAGGCGATCCCGGAGGGGCTCTACCGGTTGACGGATGACGGCAGGGCTGTCTTGACCGTCGAGGGGCGTTTGGTCCACTCGGCCATCTCCCTGCTTCTGCAGGAGGAGGCCGTGAGTCCGGAGGAGCTCCGCGATCATCAGGCCCATGGCTCGGCCCTCGATGCGGCCTGAGCGTCTCTCCAAGGCCCAGGCCGTGCGCCTTGGCGACGCCCTTGGAGCCGGCGGAAGCGCCGCCCGGCGCTTCGAGGCCATAGCGGAGGCGCTGGCCGAGGCAGGCTTCGACGACATCGCCGCACCCGGGGTCCCGGGCGAGCTGGCGACCGGCTACCAGACCTGGAGACAGAGTGGCCGGCCCCCCGGGGACGAGCGCTTGGTCGAGGCGATGGAGGAGCTGGCCGCATGGCTGATAGAGATGAGGAGGCTCCCGTGAGCGGGCCGGGTCTGGATCCACGTGCCCAGCGCGAGGCGGTCTCGGTTGCCGAGAGGATGGTGCGCGCTTTCCTGGATGGGCGAAACGAGCTCGTTGCGGAGCTTGCCGGCAAGCTGGACGAGCTGGATGGCCTGGGGAACTACGCGGGGGCGGTGGCCGTGGGAAGGGCCTGGCTTTCCCGCCGGCCACACGGCGTCCCCGCAGAGCACGATCTGCAAGCCATGGCGGCCGCCTTGGCGGGGGATCCTCTCTCCTCACTGGTGGAGGGTGCCGCCGGCGTGAAATAAAGAGGCCCCGCCTCCCGGTCCGGCAGGAGGCCGGACGGGCGGCGGGGCACTCGCGCCTTAGGCGGTTACTTCTTGAACGGGAAGACGGGGAAGACCGTCTTGCCGAATGTGCTGTTCACGACCACTGCCATCGAGCCGTACCAGGCCAGGATGGCCGTGAGTATGCCCAGGTACCCGCCGACCTTGGTGATTCCGGCGCTGTTGGCGAAGGCGCCCCAGGTCAGGAAGATGAAGGTCACCTCGAGCACGACGAAGATGGCGGCGATGGCGCCATTGGTGCCAAAGGAGCCGATCATCATGTACAGGGTGAAGATCGTCCATGCGAGTAGGAATACCGCCACCGCGTCGGACGGGGCCCCCTTCAAGAACTTGGTTGCCAAGAAGTAGAAGGAGAGCCAGAACGCGCCGTATGAGGTGAACGCGACAGCACCGAAGGTGTTGTTGCGCTTGAACTCCCACATGCCGGCCAGCAGCTGTGCGATACCTCCGTACATCAGCGCAATGGGCAGCACGACGTTCAGGTCGCCGCCGTTGATGATGCCGGAGTTTACGAGACTAAGGACGAAGGTAGTCAGTGCGAATCCTGCTAGCCCTAGTGGGCCGGGATCCGCAACGGTAGGCGTATTGTCTGCCATATGGGACTTGTCCTTTCTGACAATGTCTTTCCCCCGTCGGCCCCGCTTCGCCTCGGCCGGTAAACCGGTTGTCGGGTTGCGCGCCGCTTGGCGTCGCGTGCCCGGGTGGTGAAGCGTCACGGCAACAGCCGTGGCTCGCGGATCCCGCAACGGCCCCAATGGCCGCCGCATCGTCCGCAAGGGCCGTTTCGAAGCCGAGCGCGCAAGCTCCCGGCTCCGCATCCGGACTAGCGACGGAACGCACCTGGAATGGTGCGCCCGCCGGTCCGAACACCTGTGTAGATGGAACCTGGTCCGCCATCGGGCTCAGCTCTCGAGTCCGATACAACCCGGGTCCTCTATTCCTGAGAGTTTTCTCGAGATGAAGCCACTTGGGCCTTCTCGGCGATCTCCTTCACCACGTCCGCGTTGGCAAGCGTGGTCACGTCGCCGAGCTGGCGCTTTTCGGAGATGTCGCGAAGCAGGCGGCGCATGATCTTGCCCGAGCGGGTCTTTGGCAGCTCGTCGGTGAAGACGATGGAGGCGGGACGGGCGATCTTGCCGATCTTCACCGCCACGTGCTCGCGGAGCTCGCTCAAGAGGGCGTCGTCACCCACCACATGGCCCTTCAAGGTCACGAATGCGGCGATGGCCTGACCGGTGGTGGCGTCTATTCGCCCCACCACCGCAGCCTCGGCCACCGACGGGTGGTCGACCAGGGCCGACTCCACCTCGAGGGTGGAGATGCGGTGGCCGGAGACGTTCATGACGTCGTCCACGCGGCCCAGCAGCCAGAAGTAGCCGTCCTCGTCGCGCTTGGCGCCGTCACCCGCGAAGTAGACCCATTTGCCCTCGGCCGGCTTGGAGAAGCGGCTCCAGTAGACGTCCACGTAGCGGTTGGGGTCGCCGTAGATGGTGCGCAGCATGCCCGGCCAGGGGTGGGTGAGGGTGAGGTACCCTCCTCCGCCCAGCGGGACCGAGTTGCCGTCGTCGTCCACGATGTCGGCTCCGATGCCCGGAAGAGGCTTGGTGGCCGAACCCGGCTTGGTGGTGGTGATGCCCGGCAGCGGCGAGATCATGATGTGCCCGGTCTCGGTCTGCCACCAGGTGTCCACGATCGGGCAGTTCTCGCGCCCTATGTACTTGTGGTACCAGATCCAGGCTTCGGGGTTGATGGGCTCCCCTACGGTGCCGATCAGCTTCAGGCTGGAGAGGTCGCAACGCTCGGGATACTCGGTTCCCCACTTCATGAAGGTCCTGATGGTGGTTGGCGCGGTGTAGAACTGCGTCACCTTGTACTTCTCGACGATCTTCCAGAAGCGGTCCTTGTCCGGGAAGTTCGGCACGCCCTCGTACAGCACCCCGGTCGCTCCGTTGGCGAGCGGCCCGTAGACGATGTAGGAGTGGCCGGTCACCCAGCCGATGTCGGCGGTGCACCACCAGACGTCGTCGTCCTTGATGTCGAAGACGTTGCGGTGGGTGAAGGAGGCCCCGACTAGATATCCGCCGGTGGTGTGCAGGATTCCCTTGGGCTTGGCGGTGGTTCCGGAGGTGTAGAGGATGTAGAGCGGGTCCTCGGAGTCGGTCTCGGTGGCCGCCTTCTCGCCGGACATACCGTCCACGAGGTCGTGATAGTAGACGTCACGGCCCTCGACCATGGGGATGTCGGCGCCGGTGCGCTGCACCACGACGACCTTCTCGATCGAGGGAGTGTCGTCCAGCGCGCTGTCCGCGTACTGCTTGAGGGCGATGCGGCCACCATTGCGCCAGGATTCGTCGCAGGTGATCAGGACCTTGGCGGCCGAGTCGTTGATGCGGTCCCGGAGCGCGTCGGCGGAGAAGCCGCCGAAGACGACGGAGTGGACGGCGCCCAGGCGGGCAACCGCGAGAAGGGAGATCGGAAGCTCGGGGACCATGCCCATGTAGATCGCGACCCTGTCGCCCTTGGTGACGCCCAGGGACTCCAGACCGTTGGCGAGCTTGTTCACCTCGTGGTAAAGGTCCCGGTAAGTGAGGGTGCGGGTGTCTCCCGGCTCACCCTCGAAGTAGTACGCGACCTTGTCGCCCTTGTCGGCCAGATGGCGATCCAGGCAGCTCTCGGTGACGTTCAACTTGGCGCCTACGAACCACTTCGCAAACGGTGGATTTGACCAGTCCAGCACCTGGGACCAGCCGCTGCGCCATTGGATGTGGCGAGCTTCGTTCTCCCAGAACTTGACGTAGTCCTCGCCCTCGGCGTATACGGATTCCGAGTGCAGATTGGCTTGCGCACGAAACGCGTCGCTCGGGGCGAAGGTCCTCTGCTCGCTCATAAGAGCTTCGATAGTCACAGCCTTGTCGTCGGACGACTCCGGCATCTGGTCCCCCTTCTGTGTGACACACGTCATGTTGACGAATTGCCCTGATACTAGGCATATACACCCCAGATGTCCAATATGGTACAGAAGTTTCCCAGCTCGCGACGGGCATTTTCGAACTTTTGACAGCGATGAGCAGGGAGTCTGCACCCTTGGAGGACCGCGATCTGCGGGTAATTCCGCTCAGGCGGCCGGGATTCGAATACTCTGAGACGCCTTTTCGAGCTCTTCGTAGATGTAGTCGAGCGCCATGTATGGCGCGGAAAAGTAGGCCTTGAAGCGCGTGATGTCGAGGCCTCGTTTTTCGAACTCGGGGCCGATCGTGGCCATCCTTATCGGCGTTCGCAGGCGGTTGGATAGCAGATAGTCGTAGAAGACGTCCTGGCGCGAGGCTCCGTGGGCCAGCTGCACCAGGGCGGCGACCAGGCCGGTCCTGTCCTTGCCTGCCGTGCAGTGGACCAGAGTCGGCGCGGCCGAGGCGGACATGGCCGAGGCAACCTCGAGGAGATCGTCCAGGTGCATCTCGAGGATCGATTCGTACATCTCGATCATGTCCGAGCCGGTTATGGAGGTGATCCTGCCCTCGAAGATCCCCAGCACTCCGTCGTCGTAGCCGGCAATTCTCCCCGCCACCGGCACGCTGACGATCTCGATTCCCGCCGCGGAGAGATCCGGGGTGGGCAGGAGGGCCACCTCCTCGGGTCGGCGCAGGTCAAAGACGCGCTTTATTCCCAGGGCCGCCATCTCGGCGATGTCGGCCCCGGTGATGCGCCCGAGGTTCTCGCTCCTGAAGAAGCGCCTCCAGGGCATTGCCCCGCCACGGGTGCCTGCGTAGCCCCCGAAGTCGCGGAAGTTGGTCGCACCTTCCATCTCGATGCGGTTGGAGGCAAACGTGTAAGTGCGCTCCGAGGCCGATGTCACTATCACGGCCCGATTGGGGTGGATGGAATCGCCAAGTGGCGCGGCGTGCGCCGTGCCCGCCGGCATGCCGGGCAGTTCCAGCCGGGCAAGCTCGTTCCCGCGCAGCCCTACCACCTCCACACCCAGCCCGCCGAGATCGGAGAGCGCCAGGGCGCGCAGCTCGCGCCCGCCTCCCTCGGCCGGCGCGATGGCCAGGCGTACAGGGGATTCGTAGCGCTCGATGATTCTCATGCTGCCAATCTATTTTGGTCAACCCGAACCGGAAGTACCGGCCGCTTCAGCACCCGGGCATCGGTGCGCCGGCGGGGTCCTGGCCCGGGGCCGGCAGAGTGGCCACCGAGCGCGCCTGGATCCAGGAGGCGGGAGTGGCTCCGAGCAGCGCGCCGAAGGCCGGCAGGTCCACATGGGCGGTGGCGCGCACGCAGATCGAGTTGCCCTGGATCGCCGTGCTGACCGCGGCCACCCTGTACCCGTGCGTCGCGTCTTGGCCGAGCTGGCCGTTGGCGATCTCCTGTGCCAGGGAGGGGTCGATTTCGACGCGTGCATCCAGGTAGAGCTGCGCCGCGCTCAGCTGGTCCACCGCTGCGGCCGCGGCGGCCTCGACCCGGTTCTCCAGCTCGGCCTTGGCCACGTAGAGGTAGTCGAGGTCGAGCACCAGGGCGGCCAGCGAGACCGCCACCAGCGCAATGGCGGGCACGAGCAGCAGGACCGACCCCTGCTCACCTCGGCGCCGGCTCATGCGCAGGCTCCGGTAAGCGACACCGGCTGGGTTGTCGCGCTCGTCAGCACCATTCCGGGGAGCAGCGGCAGTGGGATCCGCAGCCGGACCTGTTCGCCGGCGCACCCGGGCGCCGGCGCCACGCTTGCCGTCAGGCCGGTGGCTGAGACACCCATCGCCGCGAAGGTCGTCGCCGCCTCGCTCCGGGCGGCGGCCGCCCCCACGGGAGAATGGGTGCGCTGGATGACCCGGGCGACGTTGCGCAGCGCCTCGCTGAGGGCCTGCTGGGTGCGCGTCGCGGCGGCGGTGAGAGCGAACAGATAGGCACCGAACGCTATCAGCAGGCAGAGTGCCGCCGCCGCCATCGCCACGTCGAGCATTCCCTCCTCGCGGCCGCGCCTCATGCCGGCTCCGCGGTGATGGCCGCCCGTCCCACGAGGGTCGTCTCCAGCGGTGCCACGCCCGGAATCGCGGCTATGGGAAGCCGGGCGGAGACGCTGGCCACGACCGCGCCGTCCCACGGCCGCAGCGACAGTGTGGCTCCCTGGGCCAGGCTGCCGAGGTCCGCCCTCTCCTGGGCGGCAATAGCCGCCCAGGGAATTCGCCCCGAGGTGCCCAGCGCCCCGGCGGCCAGGCGGGCGACGTCCTGCGCCGTTGCCGAGAGCCGCACTTGCGCGGCGGCCAGCCGCGCAAGTGAGACGACCAGCTCCAGGGCGGCCAGGGCGACAAGGATGCCTACCAGGGCGGGCACGTATCCGCTCCCGCCATCGGAGGGTGGCCGCCGACGCGGCCGGTCGCCGGCCATCATTGCCCCAGCTGGGCCACTTGGTTGTTGATGGCGGAGGTGGCCGTACCCATGGTGGCCTTGAAAGCGATCCAGAGCATGACGCCGAGGAAGGCGAATATGAGCACCGCGATCGCGGAGGACACCACGCCCTCGCCTCGCTCGGTGCCGTCCTTGCCAATACGGGCCGTGATGATCTCGCCGGCCTTTTCGACTTGCTTGAGCAGCCAAATCGCCGCATAAATTCCCACTGGTATTCCTTTCCTGACGGATTTCTTCGGAGGTTTCCTGGTGACGGCTGTACGCCGTGAGTGGGAGTCCGATCCGGGCGCGTGCCTTGTCAGCCGGCGACCGAGCGCATCACCGCCACGAAGGGCACGAAGATCATCACCACCCCCGGCACCAATGCGGCGATCGTGATGGGGATCCAGATCTTCTGGGAGTCCTTTTCCATGGCGGCAAGAGCCCCCCTGTGCGCCTCCGCACGCAGTCCGGCAGCAGCCGAGCGGGCCGCTCTGACCATGTCGGCGCCGCCGGTGGTGCCTTCCAGGAGGGTGGCCAGCCGGGTCATGGCCGGGCCGGGCCAGCGCTTGGCCGCCTCCGCCCCGGCCTCCGCGGCGCTCAGGCCGCTGCGCACGCCGTTGCCAATGAGCGCGAAGGCGCGGCCCGCCGCCCCCTCCTGCTCGCCCAGGCGCGTCAGGGCGGCGCTCAACGAGAAACCGCTGGCCAGATAGACCGCCAGTTTCTCCACCGCCAACGGCAGCTCGGCCTCCATCGCCCTGCGCTCCCGGCGGGCGCGGGCAAGTTGGGCACCGACCGGTGTGGCGAGGGCGGCGGCCCCCGCGAGAGCAGCTGGAATCGCGAGCCCGTCGCGCCCGACGGCCAGGAGGCCGAGAGCCAGGGCCATGCAGGTGGCGGCGGCCACCAAGGCGCCGCCACCGGCGCGTGAGGTGCCCTGCGGGCCGGAGACCGCCTCCGCGATACGCGCGACCACGGTGTCGAACCGCACGCGTATGGCGATGCTCTCCCCGGGCCGTGCGCCGATGCCGAGCAGCCGGCTGCGGCGCCGCAGTTCGCGCTGCGGCGGCGCAGCCGCAAGTGCCAGGGCCGAAGCGGCGAGAAGCACGGCCATCAGGGGAACCCCGCTCATTCGTGTGCCTCCGCATACGAGCTCGGCGCCTTTCCCAGCCGGGAGGCCCAGGTCCAGCAGAGGGCGAGCACGGCCGCGGAGAAGGCGATTCCGGCTCTGCCGGCACTGCTCCGATACGCGGAGATGCCGGCAATTCCGGCGCCGGCCAAGGTCATCCCGACCGGCACGATGAAGACGAACAGCCGCGCAAAGCGAAGGCCGGCCAGACGGGCCGAGTACTCGAGCGCGCGTTCCCGCTCGGCCGCCATGTCGGCGCGCAGGCCGCCGAGCAGCCTTGCCACCTCTCCCCCGGGGGCACTCCCCACGACCGCGAGGAGTTCGCAGGCATAGTGGCTCCCACCGTCGGGAAGCAGCCCGGCCAGCTCGGCCATGGCGGCCGGCAGCGAGCCGGTTATCGAATAGGCCCGCTCGGCCTGGGCAAAGGCGGGCAGGAGGCGCTCCTCCGCCCCTTTGGCGGCGGCGAAGAAGGACAGGGAGAGGGGTGAGCCGAGCGAGGCCACCCGGAGCTCCGTCTCGCCGAGTATCTCCGGCCAGGAGCGCATGGCAGCTGCACGCACCGCCTTCGCCTCGTAGGAGGCCACCGATCGCACGGCTGCCAGCCAGGCCCCGGCGGCGGCCAGGATCGCGAAGAGTGGCGATCCGCTGAAAGCTTGCGTGGCCACCGCCGCGATCAGTGCGGCGGTCGCGCCCAGCGCTCGAGCCCTGCGCCCCGCCTGCCCGTCGGGGCCGAGCGCTTGCTTGGCCAGCGCGCGCCCTCGGCGCGCAAGTGCCGGAAGGCGCGATCCCCGGCCCTGCAAACGCGGCGTGGCGTAGATCGAGGCCAGCGAGGCAATCGCCAGGAAGAGGGCCGCCTCAGGCATCGCGCGCCTCGAGGCCCGGCAGCTCCCTTCGGAAGCCGCCGTCGCCGCGGCTCACCGCGCGTTCGGCCAGCCGTCCGGGGACCAGGCCGGTGGGCATCAGCCCGGAGGGGGAGAGCACGAACAGGGGAGTGGTGGTGAAGGTGGTGCTCTCAGCGCCTGCGGCCGGATCTTCAACGGCGTGGATCTCCGTAACCGCCGGCCGCCCCTCCAGCCTTGCGCAGTGCACCACCACGTCGACGGCGTCGGAGACCATCTGGGTGGCCGCCGCAAAAGGTATCGAGTGGCCGGCGATCTGGACCAGGAGGCGCAGACGCGACAGCGCCGCTCGCGCCGATGTCGCGTGCAGCGTCGTGTACCCGCTGACGCCGGAAGAGAGGGTTAGTACAAGTGGCAGCGCCTCAGGGTTATCTTCACATTATCCCCGACGCTAAGCAGCAGGTCAGCGCGCTGATCTGTTCTCATTTTACGGGGAAGTGCCGAGCGGGCGCGGCTCTCCCAGAGCCTCAGTGAGATCAATACGTTCCCAAAGTGTGGCCAGTGGTTAGACCGGGACAAAGCCAGACGCTAGGCCGCGAGGGAGCGCTCTGACCGCATGCCGGCGAGTGCTCTCGACATCTGGACGGCCGGCGCCACGTAGGCCGCCTGCGTTGGCGGCAGAAGCGAAGCACTTTAAGAACTCCCATGAAAGCGCAGCTATGCAGCGAGAGAATGGTGAGGCTACCAGAAGCTACCAGCTGCAAAGAACTTGGGACATAGAAGTTATGTCCTGAATTATGTCCTGGAATTCGTCTATTCAGAGCCGCTCACGAACTCGTCGAGGGCCTTTTGCGAGATCCGCCATTTGCCTCCATACTGCCCAGTCCCGAACACCTTTGATGCGTCCGTCGTGAAGCAGTTTGCCAACAGTGTTGGTCGAAAATCGAAGCTGGGCGGAAATGGCTATAGAGAGTCTGACAGCTCTGATTTGTGTGTTATAGTGTCCAATTGACTTCTCTCCAGTATCACTCTGTGATAGCGTCAATTAGGCTTCAACGCTCTGATCTGCACTT
>JAJZNF010000243.1 GCA_021847985.1 Actinomycetes bacterium
GATACCAAATCCGACAACCTCCGGTCTGTGGCCGGCTTTACCCATCCAGCACGTGGCATGCGCACATATTACACGCTTGTAACACTAACTGAACGGTATTGGCGCTAGCCCCGACTTTGATGCGTTACCAGAGCAGCCTGTAGCCGCCGTCCAACGGGATCACCGCGCCGGTGAGCATGGCCGAGCGTTCGCCGGCCAGGTAGGAGCACAGTTCGGCCACGTCCTCGGGGCCGACCAGCCGACCCGCCGGAGTGCGGGCCTGGGCGTCCCGGGCCAGTTCGGCGTAGTCGGGAAGCCTGGCCGCTCCACCTGAGAGCATCAGCCCGACCTCGATCGCGTTTACCCGGGTTGCGGGCGCGAGTTCCACGGCCAGGTATCTGACCGCGGCCTCCATGGCCGCCTTGGCCATGCCGATTGCGGTGTAGGAGGGGACCGCCCGCGAGGCACCCGTGGAGGAGATGGCGATCGCCGAACGGGGCGCGAGAATGCGTGTGGCCGCGGCCAGCGGAATCGCGGAGGCTCGCATGCTCCAGTTGAGGTGATGCTCCGTCAGCTGCGAGGCCGGCCGCATGACGCCCGCGGCCGAAGCGACCACGAGTACCTCGATCGCGCCCAGGCCGGCCTTCAGGCTCTCCGAGAGGGTGGTGGCGTCGCCTTCTTGGTCCAGCCGGTGTCGCACCAGCATCGCCTCCTGCCCTGCGGCTTCGACCGCGGAGGCGGCCGCTTCGGCTTCGGCCCTGTGCCGCAGGTAGTGGATGGCCACCGAATGGCCGTCGGCCGCCAGCCTGGCTGCGCAGGCCGCGCCGACCCGGCTTGATCCCCCCAGAACCACCGACCAGCTCACCCGACACCGCCATCCATCGCCCGCTCCGTACGCAAAGAGTTTCCCAGCATGCGGAGCCATTTGGCCGCCTGCGGTTGACTCGCCCCCCTGGCTCTGTTACCATACTCTGCAATCCGGTATATGCGCGTATTCGCAAGTAGATGAATCGCATTTATATTCGGATCGACGGTGCATCGGGGGGTGCCCGTCACTTCAATCTGGGGGGATTGAACATATGGACGACGTCGCGGCCTCGCGCGTACTCGATTGCCAGGGCCTCCAATGCCCGCTGCCGGTTGTAAAGACCGCGCAGGAATTCAAGAAGCTGGAGGTCGGGGAGATCCTCGAACTCCTTGCCACCGATCCGGGCGTCGAGCCCGACATGCGCGCCTGGACCAACCGGACCGGCAACGAGCTTGTAAAGATCGAGCGTATCGGCGAGGTGTTCCACGTTCTTCTCCGGCGCGCCAAGTAGCCGTCCGCATCCGCCCCTGACGGGGCGCTTCACGCCAAATCAATAGTACAAACACACGCAACTTCTGGGGGGAACCATCGTGTGGAGCAATGACGACGGCGAAGGCCGTATCCTTTACGTGCAAACCCACGGGGTGAACGACCCCGGTAGATCCGCGACACCCTTCTTCCTGGCCGCCTCCGCGGCGGCGATGGAGGTCGAGGTGGGGATCTATTTCACCATGTACGGCCCGACGCTGCTGCAGAAGGACGTGGTGGACAAGATAGGCCCCAAGGGTGACCGGGGCCAGCGCCTCTCCTACTTCATCAAGCAGGCCACCGACCTGGGTGTCCGCCTGTTCATCTGCCAGCCCAGCCTGGACTTGAACGATCTGGCCATCGAGGACCTGATCGACGGAGTCGAGATGATCGGTGGAGCGGCCTTCAACGACCTGGCCATGTCGGCCGACGCGGTGATCTCCTTCTAGCCATGGCGAACGCGACCGCCCACCCCTATCTCAAGCTCGCCGACCCTGCCGGCTTCGCGGAGGTCCCCTTCGACGAGAAGAGGCGCCTGATCGACAAAGTGATGGCCGACCCGCGCTTCCCGCATTATCTCTACGGCTGCTACGAGTGCGGCATTTGCGTGGCGGCGTGCCCCTCGGCGCGCTTCTACGACTTCTCCCCCCGGCGCATTGCCCAGGCGGCGTCGCGGCAGGACATCGAGCTGATGTTCCAGCAGATGGAGGAGGACATCTGGGAGTGCTCCCAGTGCTTCTCCTGCCTGAGGTGCCCGCGTGGCAACAACCCGGGAGGGATCATCACCGTGATGCGCGAGGTGGCGGTCAAGGAGGGGCTGCGCTCGGCCAAGAGCGCCCTCGAGGGTTATTCGCGCATCATCTACAAGATCATGTCCACCGGAACCCAGGTCTCTCCCGACATGCTCCAGCCCGACGCCTTCCCCGATTGGGGGCCCGAGGTGAAGGACGTTTCGGAGAACCTCTCGCTCTGGCGCCGCGCACTGCCGCCGGAAACCCATCACACCACCACCACCGGTTGGGAGGTGGCGGACTCCACCATCCTCGAGCTCTATGTCATCTGGCTGGAGACGGGGGCGCTGGAGATGATCCGTGAAGTAGACGCCGGCATCCACATGATCCTCGAGGAGATCATGGAGGAGCGGCTGGAAGAGGAGGGTATCGAGCTATGAGCGATGCGGTTGCCGTGATCCTGTCCAAGAAGAGCAGCTTCGAGCGCGAGC
>JAJZNF010000032.1 GCA_021847985.1 Actinomycetes bacterium
GAGAGCACTGGCCGCCCGCTCCACATCGGCCGTCCGTAGCCTCCGGGCCGCCTCCAGCGTGGTGCGCTCGTACGTGGTGAGTTCGTCCGGAGCGAAGTCCAGGAGGTGCCCGCGCTCACGGTGCTCCTCGGCGAGGACCAGTGGCCCGAATATGTCGGCCCACCCCCCGATCGGAAGATCGATCTCGAGCAACTCGTGGCCCAGCGCCTCGACCACGCCAACGGCTTCGGCGATCACCTGGGCGACCCCTCCGTCAACCGGGCGCCCTTCTGGGCGCGGGCACCATCCGACGCGCAGGCGTCGGCCGGTGGAGGCCCCCGTAGGCAAGAACCTCCCACTGAGCACCTCAAGCACGGCCCGCGCATCCGCCGCACGTGCGGTTAGCGGTCCGGGACTGACAAATTCCGTCATTGCGCGGAAGCCATTCTCGTCAGGGCAGGTCCCGTATGTGGGCTTGAAGCCAAAAAGGCCGGTGAAGGAAGCTGGAATGCGGATTGAGCCTCCGCCGTCGGAGCCGATCGCGGCCGTCGAAAGTCCCGCCGCGACGGACGCCGCCGCTCCGCCACTGGAACCGCCCGGCGTACGCTCCAGGTCCCACGGATTGCGAGTGGCCGGACCGAGCATGTTGTCAGTCGTCGCCGACTGGCCGAACTCGGCCATGTTTGTCTTCCCGGTGAACACCGCTCCCGCGGCCCGAAGCCTCCTTACAACCCCCGAGTCCGAGACAGCCATTACCTTGCCGTGAACACGGGATCCGAGGGTCGTGACCATGCCGCTTACATAGAACGCGTCCTTGATGGAGATCGGCACGCCGAGCAGCGGCGCTTCGGCACCCTCACGGTAGCCGCGCTCGGCGAACTTCGCTTGGGCGAGCGTAAGTTCCGGATTGACCGACACAAACGCATGCAGCACCGGATCTAAGCGCTCGATCCTCTCGAGCGCCTCCTGGGCCACCTCGACCGGACTTAGCGAGAGCGACCTGAACCCCTCCTTCAGGCTCGCGATATCCCAACGGAGCGGGCCGGCGTCAGGCATGGGGGCTCACACCGCCGCTCACTCCATACACCTCGCCGGTGATGTAGCCCGCCTCCTCCGAGACCAGGAAGGCCACAAGCGCTGCCACATCATCCGGTTTGCCCACCCTTCCAAGGAGCGAGCGATGCTCCGCGTAGCCGGTGAAGAAGTCCTCCGGGTAGATCTTGCGCAGGAAATCGTTATAAATCAGCCCCGGCGCAACCGCGTTGATACGCACGCCGTGCCTGCCGTTTTCCGCCGCGGCCACCCGCGTCAGCGCCAGAATCGCCGCCTTGGCGGCTGAATACGCAGCGCCATGCTCGGCGTTGGCCTCCCAGGCCGCGATCGAAGAGATGTTGACGATCGCCCCGCCTTTCTGCGCGATCATGTGCGGGAGTGCGTGGCGCATGCAATAGAAGGTTCCGTTGAGATCGACGTCTATGCACCGGCGCCAGGTCTCGACCGACATCGCGGCGACCGGCTCGATCTTGCTCCAGCCGGCGTTATTTACGAGGACATCGAGCCTCCCGCGGCGCCGGACGACTTCATCGATCGCTGCCTGAACCGCCACCTCGTCGGTGACGTCCACGGCGAGCGACATGAACTCCCGCCCGTGCTCCTGGGAAAGCCTCTCAGCCAACTCACTCGCGCGCCGTTCGTGCGCGTCGGTGACCACCACATCGAGGCCATCACCGGCCAAACGGGTAACAATCGCCGCACCAATGCCGGCTCCTGCACCCGCCGTCACGAACGCAACCCGTCCAGCCGTCTCCCCAGTCAGTTCCTGGCTCATCCGCAGGCCTCCACTATCGCCGCAGTCACGGCATCCGGGTCGTCAACGTTCATCAGATGCCCGACGCCCGCGATCTCGACATAGCAGGCACGGGGCAACGCCTCGAGCATCAGGTCGGCAGCCCGGCGCGGGCAGAAGCTGTCAAGTTCACCGCCTACGACGGTCACATCGCAGTCGACATCCCGCAGGTCAGGAGTGAGAGGCTGGCCGTTCAGAGTCGCCATGGCGGCCGCCCCGTTGATGTATCCGCCGCCGGCTCCGATGGCCTCCATCCGGCGTGCAGTCACCGCGTCGACATCGACCTCCGGCCGCGCCAGCGCAGCTGCGGTGTCTTCACGGAGCGCTCGCGCCAGCTCCTCAGGACTGCCCGCGCGGGCAAGCTCAATTCGATCGGCGTAGAAGTCGCACGCCCGGCGCCCGACAACGGAGGATGTCGCAAGCACCACGGCACGGCGAACCAGCTCGGGCCGGTGCGCGGCAGCCCAGAGGACGATCGTCCCGCCAAGCGAGAACCCTACGCAGATCGCCGGGCCGCTCACCTCGGCAAGAAAGCGAGCTAGGTCGTCCCCAAGTTGCGCGAGGGTCCCATCTGCGCTTCCCAGTGTCGTATTTCCGTGCCCTCGGATGTCGTAAGCAAAGGTGCGGTGCCGACCAAGCCGACCAAGCTGGGGCTCCCAGCTACGGCTGTCCTCTGCCAAGCCGTGGATCAA
>JAJZNF010000295.1 GCA_021847985.1 Actinomycetes bacterium
GTTGGCGACGCCCTCGCCGTAAAGGGAGGTGATCTCCTCACGGATCAGCTGAGCGCCACTGGCGGCATCGTCGGGAGTGGCAACGCGGCCGGTGCCGATCGCCCATATTGGTTCGTAGGCGATGACAAGGGTGGAAACCAGGTCGCCGGGCAGCTCCGAGACTGCGGCGCGAACCTGGCCCATGAGCACGTCGTCGGTCCGTCCCGCCTCGCGCTCGTCCAGGCTCTCGCCCACGCAGAGGATCGGGGTCATCTGCTCCGAAAAAACCGCGGCCATCTTCTTTGCCACAACTTCGTCCGTCTCTCCGAAGATCCTGCGGCGCTCGGAGTGTCCCACGATCACGTAGCGCACATTGAGCTTGGAAAGCATGCCTGCGGACACTTCGCCGGTGTAGGCCCCCGAGGCTTCGTAGAAGCAGTTCTGGGCGCCCAGGGAGAAACGCATCCTGTCGCTTTCGATGAGGAGCTGAATCGACCGCAGATCGGTTGCCGGTGGGTGAATGCTGATCTCGGCAAAGCCGTAGTCGACGTCACGCAGCTCGAAATAAAGCTTCTGCACCAGCTGGATGGCCTCAAGGTGATTCAGGTTCATCTTCCAGTTGCCGCTGATGAGCCTGTAGCGCCCCGTCTTGGGATTCGGACGCAGCTCGTGACCCTTCTTCGCAGCCAATTTGCCTCCTTGTCCGATCTCCGCCGCCTGGACTCAAGCCCGCCCCGAGCCTAACCCGGGACCTTCCTTCCGCGAGCACCTCGCCGCCCAGGGCGCGGGCCCCGGCTCAGGCACCGGCTCGAGGGTCAAAGCATGCTAGGCGCGAAAGTTGACGGCTTCGCGAAGGGCGGCCAGCCCGGGCAGGTCACCTTTCTCGAGCAGCTCCAAAGAGGCGCCGCCGCCGGTCGAGAGGTGGCTGATCTCCCCCGCCAGCCCTGCCTCGTCCACGGCCGCAGCCGAGTCCCCACCGCCGACCACGCTGAAGGCTCTGGAGGTGGCCACCTCGCGGGCGATGGCAAAGGTGCCCTTGGAGAGGCGTGGGTCCTCGAAAACGCCCATAGGCCCGTTCCACAGGATCGTCGCCGCCCCCGAGATGACCTCGGAAAAAGCGGCGATGGTGGCAGGCCCGATGTCCAGGCCCCGATGCCCGCTGGGAATTGAGCCGCTCACCAGTGTGGGCTCATCCCCG
This sequence comes from Actinomycetes bacterium, assembly GCA_021847985.1. Taxonomy (GTDB): domain Bacteria; phylum Actinomycetota; class Acidimicrobiia; order Acidimicrobiales; family Acidimicrobiaceae; genus Acidithrix. The sequence goes on from JAJZNF010000295.1 coordinate 1,178, forward strand.
CTCTCGCCTCGCCCGAACTTTGCGGCGCTCGGCAGCACCGCCGAATCGACCGGGACCAGAACCTTGGCGCCGGCCTCCAGGATGCGCCGGCAGGCATCCACACGATCGGGCTCAAAGAGGGAATCGCCGACCTCCAGCCCCTGGGCCGCAAAGAAGGTGTAGGCCATCGCGCCGCCTATGAGCATGTAGTCGACCTTGGGCAGCATCGCCTCGATGAGAGCCAGCTTGTCGGACACCTTCGCCCCGCCGATGATCGCCACAAACGGGCGGACAGGCTCGTCGAGCAGGCCGGAAATGACCTCGTACTCCCTGGCAAGCAGGCGCCCAGCGGCCGATGGAAGGAACCGGGGTGGCCCGACGATGGAGGCGTGCGAACGATGCGCGGCGCCGAAGGCGTCGTTCACGTAGGCGTCCTGGCCTTCGATGAGACTGGCCACGAAGTCCGGGGCGTTCCCCTCCTCACCGGCGTTGAAGCGCAGGTTCTCGCGCACCTCCACATCAGGATGGAGGGCACGGAGATAGTCCTGCACCGGCTTCATCGAGTACTTCTCCACCACCCGGCCCTTGGGCCGGCCGATGTGCGAGCAAACGGTGACCTTGGCGCCTTCGGCGAGCAGCCACTCGATGGTGGGCAGCGAGGCGCGGATGCGGAAGTCGTCGACTATCGTGGCCGTCCCCTTCTCGTCATAGACGAGAGGGACGTTTAGATCCGAGCGGACCAGCACACGCTTGCCCTTGACCTTTCCCAGGTCCTCGAGGACGGGAATTCTCTTCATCAACAAACCTCCCCGGGATCCGGCGAGCGCAAGCTCGGCTCAGAGCGACGCGCCCACCAACGCCGTCACATCGACCAGGCGGTTGGAGTAGCCCCACTCGTTGTCGTACCAGCCGAACACCTTGGCCAGGGTGGTCCCGTTCTCCAGGTCCATGACCATGGTCATCGTGGCGTCGAAGGTGCAGGACGCCGAGGTGCCGACGATGTCAGAGGAGACGATGGGATCCTCCGAGTACACCAGGACCTTGGAAAGCGGGCCGGAAGCGGCCGCGGCGGCAAAGGCCTCGTTGATCTGATCCTTGGTGTAGGTGCCGTTCAGCACTACGGTTGCGTCCGTGATGGAGCCGTCCGGAATCGGGACCCGCAGCGAGGTGCCGTCGAGCCGGCCTTTCATCGAGGCCAGCACCAAGGCGGTGGCGCGGGCGGCGCCGGTCGTCGATGGCACGATGTTCACCGCCGCGGCGCGTGCGCGCCGGGGGTCGCGGTGGGCCAGATCCAACAGGTTCTGATCGTTCGTGTAGGCGTGCACCGTGCTCATCAGACCCTTGTGCACACCGAAGGCGTCGTCGAGGACCTTGACCATCGGAACGAAGCAGTTCGTCGTGCAGGAGGCGTTGGAGATGATGTTGTGCTTGGCCGGATCGTATTCGCCGTCGTTCACGCCGACGACAAAGGTGCCGTCCACATTGGTCGCCGGAGCGGAGATGACCACCTTCTTGGCACCCGCCTCGAGGTGCGCCGACGCCTTGGCCCCGTCGGTGAAGATGCCCGTGCTTTCCACGACGACGTCGCAGCCGAGCTCGCCCCAGGGAAGGGCCTTGGGATCACGCTCAGCCAGGACGCGGATGAGGTGGTCGCCGACGGCGATCCCCTCTTCGACCACCTTGACGGTCTCCTTCAGACGTCCATGCGTCGAATCGTACTTGAGGAGGTTGGCGTTGATCTCCGCCGAGGTGAGGTCGTTAACGGCGACAACCTCGATGTCCGCCCCATTTGCGCGAGCGGCGCGAAAGAAGTTCCTGCCGATTCGTCCGAAGCCGTTGATGCCCACCCTGACGGTCACGGTTACCTCCATTCGATGACGCGCTGATCGGCGCGCCACGCAAGCCTGAATACCCCTCAGAACGCCTGAAATCCTAGCCCCGCCCCACCGGCCAACTCCGTTCCGGGCCGCAATTCACACAACCGAGGGATACGCGCGCGCCGGCCATCCCCCGCAGCGGTCAGCTCAGGAGCGCGGCAAGCGCCTTGGCCAACATCGAGGTGTCGTGGATGCGCCCCCCCGGGCGGGCGAGCTCGCCCCGCACCCAGGATGCGTCCGCGGAGCGGGACCCGGCCTCTATGCCGCTGTCGTCATAAAGCACCACGTCGACGGGCACGCCTGCCTCCGCCAGCAGCTCGACGTGCCGCGAGATGGTCAGGCCCTCGGCTTCGCCGGCGCCCGAAGCCAGGTTGGCGACCAGGATCTTGCGCGCCGGGCTTGACTTGATGGCACCGGCGATGGCGGGCACCTTGCATACCGCCAGCACGCTGGTGAAGAGCGATCCGGGTCCGAACGTGATGGTCGTCGCCGAGCTGACGGCTTCGGTTACCAGTGGGTCCACGACAGGATTCGACGGGGAGATGGAGATATCGCTGATTCCCGGAGTCTGGGCAACGCAGACCTGCCCGGCCACCTCGTCTTCGCGGGCGCGGCCCAAGAGTGTCAGAGGCTCGTTTCCCGCCGGCAGCACCAGACCTTCCGCCCCCACCAGGGCGGCCAGCCCCACTGCCGCTTCGGCGGCATCGCGCGAGGATGCACAGACGGCACTGAAGAGAAGATTGCCCAGGGCATGACCGTCCAGCTCCCCACCGGAAAAACGGTACTCGAGGAGCGGCGACCAGGGGGAGTCCTCGGGCAGCAAGGCTCCTAGGCAGCGGCGCAGGTCACCCGGCGGAATGTGCCGGTAATGTTCGCGCAGACGCCCGGAGGAACCGCCGTCGTCGGCCACGGAAACCACTCCAACCGGGAAATGGCCCAGAATGCGCACCGCCTCGAGCGTGGCGGCCAGGCCATGGCCCCCTCCGACGCAGACGATCCGCTCCGAAGCGCCCACGAAGCGGGGTGCCACCTCCGCGAGCGAACTCATCGGTCCACGTCCCTGTGCATGGTTCGGGGCTCAAGGCCCTTGGTGCGGAAGTAGGACGCGAGCTCCTCGGCCAAGACGACCGAGCGGTGCCTGCCTCCGGTACAGCCGATGGCAACGGTCAAATAGGACTTGCCCTCGTTCTCATACGCCGGCACCAGGAAATCGAACAGGTCGGTGAGCTTGGCCAGGAACGCCTTGGTGTCCTCCTTGCCCAGAACGTAATCACGCACCGGCTGCTCAAGGCCGGTGTGGGGGCGAAGCTCGGGAATCCAGTGCGGATTGGGCAGGAACCGGCAGTCGAATAGCAGGTCGACGTCCCGCGGAGTGCCGTAGCTGAAGCCGAAGGAGACCACGGTGACAAGCAGCTTCTCGCTCGAGCCACTTCCCGCGAAGAGCTCCGTCAAGCGGCGGCGCAGCTCGTGAATGTTGAGCCTGGAGGTGTCGATGGTGACGTCGGCGAGGTCGCGGAGCGCCTGCATCAGCACTCGTTCGCGCGCGATGGCCTCCGAGACCGCCTCGTCGCTCAATGGATGCCGGCGCCTCGTGCTCTCGAACCGGTTGATTATCACCTCGTCCGTGGCCTCGAGGAAGATCACGCGAGTGCTGGGCCAGGAGCTGCGCAACGCGCTGATCTCACGGGCCACCTCCTCGGTCGTTTCGGTCCCGAAGCGGCCGATGACAAAGGCCACCCGGTCGGCATCGCGGTTCATGTCCGCCAGCTCGGCAACCTTGGGGATGAGCGCGACCGGCATGTTGTCGATCACGAACCAGCCAAGATCCTCGAGAACGGCTGCGGCCGAAGAGCGCCCCGCGCCAGAGAGCCCGGTTATGAAGAGGTAATCCGTCACCGAAGTCCATCTTAGGTTTGACGGGCCCGCGGGACGCGGACCGGCAGGTCGAGCTGCCCGTCAGGCCCGACGCAGGTGCAGGGCGAGCAGGCGTGGTACGAACCTCGCCTCGTAGTACTCGGGAGCCAGCGCCAAGAAGCCCGCCGGGGGCGCAGGCTCCACCATCTCCTCCAGAACCAGGCCGCTTCCACGCGCCGCGTTCAGGTAGCGCGAAAGGGGGCGGTGAACGAAGGGGATGAACACGCCCTTTTCCACCTCTTCCACGGTTTGCTTCTCCTCCAGGTAGCGGCCGATTCGCCAGTACTGCTCCTCGAGCACCTGGTCGTCGATCCAGCCGGAGTCGGGGGTCTGGAAGAGCGGGTGGTTGAGAAGAAAGACGAAACTTCCCCCTGGGCCGAGCACCCTGGCCACCTCCGAGAGGGCGATCTCAAGATCCGTCACGTGTTCGAAGACCAGGCAGGCCACCACCGTGTCGAAGCAGGCATCCCGAAACGGGAGAGCTCCCGCCTCGGCCCTCAGGTAGAGCTCCCCTTGCGAGCGCGCCAGCGCCAACTTGAGCTGCTCGGGGGTGGGATCCACCCCCACCAGAACTTCACGCGATGCCGACCTGGCCAGGTGGCGCAAGACCTGGCCCTCCCCCGTCCCGACCTCGAGCACCCGCCGGCCTTGGCCCACGAGGCGCTCGACAAGGGGAAGCAGCTGCTCGGTGTACTCGGGATCCGCGCCTTCGGTGAACCCCTCCTGCCACCAGCCCGCGTTGTGACTCCACAGCTCCGCGGCTATGCCCTTGAATTCGGCTCCCAGGTAGTCCTCTTGATCGTCCATCATCCTCCTTCTCCAGGCGAACGAGGCTACTCGCCCGCCTCGTCATGGGCCGTTTGGGCGCCGGCCACCGGGTGCAGGACCGCAAAGAGCGAGCGCCCCACCTCCTCGGGAAGCCAGCCCAGCGCGGCAAGCTCCTCCTCCGAAGCGGCTCGGATGCGCTTCAGCGAGCCGAATTGCGCGAGAAGCTTCTTCCTGCGCACCGGCCCCAGCCCCGGCACCTCCTCGAGGATCGAACGGGTCATGGACTTGTCGCGCAAGCTGCGATGATAGGTGATGGCGAAGCGGTGGGCCTCGTCGCGGATCTGCTGAAGAAGGAAGAGCGCCTCCGAGGTCCGCGGTATGCGCACCGGCTCGCTTCTCCCGACGAGATAGACCTCCTCGAACTTCTTGGCCAGCGAGATCATGGGTATCTCCCCGTCGAGCCCGGCCTCCACCAGTGCGCGGTGCGCCGAGGAGAGCTGCCCCTTGCCGCCGTCGATGACTATCAGCGAAGGCGGGTACGAGAAGCGCGCCAGGCGCCGTCCGTCCTCGGAGTCCTCTTCGTCCTCATGATTGAGGCGGGCGAGGCGCCGGGTGAGGACCTCGTGCATGGCGGCGAAGTCGTCGTTCTGGCCGACGTTCACCTTGAAGCGCCGATAGTCCGACTTCTTCGGGATCCCGTCCTCCATCACGACCATCGAGCCGACATAGTTGGTCCCGCCCAAGTGGCTCATGTCGTAGCACTCGATGCGCAGCGGAAAGAGAGGCAGCTCGAGTTCGTCCGCAAGGGCGGTGAGCGCGCGCGCCCTCGCCGAATGATCCGAGGCGCGCCGCAGCCGGTGCCTCTTGAAGGACTCCTCGGCGTTGCCCTTGGCTCGATCGGCCAGCGCGCGCCCGTGTCCCCGCTGGGGCACCCTGAGGCGCACGCGCCCGCCCCTGCGCTCCTCGAGCCAGCCGCGCAGCGCCTCCAGGTTGGCCGGCATCCAAGGTACGAGTATCTCCGGAGGCAGAGCCGTCGGAGAGTCCCCGTAGAGTTCCTCCACCACGCGCTCCAAGAGCTCGGGGTCGGCCAGTTCCTCGACGCGATCCAGAACCAGCGAGCGCCTGCCGCTGACCCGGCCACCCCGGACGTTGAGCACCTCGACCAGGCACTCCAGCTCATCGGCGTGGACGCCGATCACATCCAGATCCTCGCCGGGGGAGCCCACCATCTCCTGGCGCTCCACCACCCGGCTGAGCGCGGTCAGGCGGTCGCGGACTCGCGCCGCCGCCTCGAACTCCATCTCCCGGGCCGCCTTGCCCATCTCCTGGCGCAGGGCATCCTCGATCCCCTTGCTCCGGCCCCTCAGCACCGCCTCGAATCCGGAGACGTCCTGGCGATAGGCCTCCTCGCCGACGGCGCCGATGCACGGTCCCGAGCAGCGGTCGATGTGATAGAGCAGGCAGGGCCGGCCAAGTTTGGTCTGCCTGGAGAACTTGGCATCCGAGCAGCTGCGCACCCCGAAGGTGCGTATCAGCAGATCGAGGGTCTCGCGGATCGCGCTCGCCTCGGCATAGGGCCCGAAGTAGTGCCAGCTGCGGCGGTGCGACTGCCTGGTGACCGCCACCCGTGGCCAGGTCTGGTCGGCCGTGACGACCACGTAGGGGTAGCTCTTGTCATCCCGCAGCCGAACGTTGAAGCGTGGCCGGAAGCGTTTGATGAGGGAGTATTCGAGCATGATCGCCTCGACGTCGTTCTCGACAGTGATCCACTCGACGGACTCCGCCGCCTGCACCATGGAGGCGACCTTCGGGGCGAGCTGGGAGGGCGACTGCATGTAGCTGGAAAGGCGCTGGCGCAGCGACTTGGCCTTCCCCACGTAGATGATCCTGCCGTCGGCATCCTTGAATTGATAGGAGCCGGGCAGGTCGGGCACCTTGCCCAGTTCAATCCGGCTGATCATGGCTCCATCCGCAACCCAGCACTCCGCTTCAGCGCAGGAACTTGCCGGTGTGGCTGGCCTCCACCAACGCCACCTGCTCGGGCGGGCCCGCCGCCACCACTTCGCCACCACGGTCCCCACCCTCGGGACCCAGGTCGACGAGCCAGTCGGCGGTCCGAATCACGTCGAGGTTGTGCTCGATGACCAAAACCGTGTTGCCGTTTTCCACCAGGCGTTCGAGCACAACCAGCAGCTTGCGCACGTCTTCGAAGTGAAGCCCGGTGGTGGGCTCGTCCAGGATGTAGAAAGTGTGGCCGGTCGGGCGCTTGGCGAGCTCGCTCGCCAGCTTGACCCTCTGTGCCTCGCCGCCCGATAGAGTCGTGGCCGGCTGGCCGAGGCGGATGTAGCCCAGGCCGACCTCGGAGAGCGTACGAAGATGCCGCTCGATCGAGGGAAGCCGCGCAAAGAACTCCAGAGCCTCGTCCACCGGCATGTCGAGAACGTCGGCGATGCTCTTGCCCCGGTAAAGAATCTCGAGGGTGTCCCTGTTGTAGCGCGTCCCCCTGCACTGCTCGCACGGCACGTAAACATCGGGCAGGAAGTTCATCTCGATGCGGATGGTACCCTCGCCCGCGCAGGTTTCGCAGCGGCCCCCGCGAAGGTTGAAGGAGAAGCGCCCCTGCTCGTAACCACGGACCCTGGCCTCGGGAGTGGCCGCGAATAGGCCGCGGATCTTGTCGAAGACCCCGGTGTAGGTGGCGGGGTTGGAGCGAGGCGTGCGTCCGATCGGCGACTGGTCGATGTCCACAACCTTGTCCAGGTGCTCGATGCCCACTATCTCCTTATGGCGCCCGGGCACGACCTTGGAACGGTAGATCTTCAGCATCAGCGCATTACGGAGGATGTCGTTGACCAGGCTCGACTTGCCGGAGCCCGAGACGCCGGTGACCGCCACGAAACATCCCAGAGGAATGTCCACATCGATACCCTTGAGATTGTTGGCGGCCGCCCCCCGCACCGATAGCCACTGGGCACCGGGCTCGCGCCTGCGTTTGGGAGTCTCCACCGACCGCCTGCCGGCCAGGTAGTCACCGGTGATGGACTCGGGCTCGGCCATGATGTCCTGCACGGATCCCGCCGCCACCACTCTTCCGCCCTGCTCGCCGGCGCCCGGGCCGATGTCGACCACGTAGTCCGCCGCGCGTATGGTGTCCTCGTCGTGTTCGACGACGATTACCGAGTTGTCGAGATCCCTGAGACGCATCAAAGTCTCGATCAGGCGATGGTTGTCACGCTGGTGCAGGCCGATGGAGGGCTCGTCCAGCACGTAGAGGACGCCGGTCAGCCCGCTTCCGATCTGGGAGGCGAGCCGGATCCGCTGTGCCTCGCCGCCCGAGAGGGTGTTGGCGGCCCGGTCCAGCGTCAAGTACTCCAGGCCGACGTCCAACAGAAAGCGCAGCCTGGCGTTCACCTCCCGCAATATGGGTCCGGTGATGATGGAGCTGCGCTGGTCGAAGGAGAATCCGGCCACGGTGGAGGCGCAGCGGGTGATGGACATGGCGGAAAGGTCGGCGATGGACAGCCCTTCCACCAGCACCGCCAGCGATTCGGGCCGAAGGCGTCTTCCCCTGCAGCTTTCGCAGGGGACATCGCTCATGTACGCGCGAATCATCTCCCGCTGGCCCTCGGAGGAAGAGGTCTCGTAACGGCGCTTCAGCCAGGGGATGACACCTTCCCACTTGACATTCACGTTGCTGCGCCCGAAGCGGGCCCCCAGCCGCACAGGCAGGCGATATCCCTTTCCGCCGTAGAGGATCTCATGCCGCACCTTCTCGGGAAGCTGCGCCCAGGGCGTCTTCATGTCGAACTCGAGCTTGTGGGCCAGACTCTCCAGCGCGGAGAGGTAGAAATCGGAGCGCATCTGCGCCCAGGGGGCGATGGCGCCCTGATAAAGGGCGAGCGCGTGGTCGGGCACCACCAGGGACTCGTCGACCTCGAGGCTTGTTCCGAGCCCGGTGCAGGCCGGACAGGCGCCATAGGGCGAGTTGAAGGAGAAGTTCCTGGGCGCCGGCTCGTCGAAGCTGATTCCGCAGTGGTTGCACGCCAGCAGCTCGGAGAAGACCGCCTCCCGCTCCGGCTCGCTGTCGGATGCCAGTATCAGGACCTTCACCTTGCGGCCGCCGAGCTCGAGGGCGGTCTCGACCGAGTCGGTAAGGCGCTTCGCCATACCCTCCCTGCGCACCAGGCGGTCAACCACTACGTCGATCTGGTGGGTCTCGTAACGCGCCAGGTCGGTCCCGCCCTGCTCGAGCTCGATCATCTCCCCGTCCACCCTCGCACGGGCGAACCCCTTGCGCGCCAGGTCGCGCAACAGCCCCGAATACTCCCCCTTGCGCCCCTCGACGACCGGCGCCATCAGGTAGTAGCGGGTGCCCTCCCCTAGGTCCATGAGGCGGTCGACGATCTGTTGGGGGGTCTGGCGCTCCACCACCGCACCGCAGTTGTGGCAGTGCTGCACACCCACGCGCGCGAAGAGGAGGCGCAGGTAGTCGTGCACCTCTGTTACGGTGCCGACCGTGGACCGCGGGTTGCGCGGCGCGGACTTCTGGTCGATCGAGATCGCGGGTGAAAGGCCGTCGATCTGATCGACGTCGGGCTTGTCGAGCTGCCCGAGGAATTGCCGGGCGTAGGAGGACAGCGATTCCAGGTAGCGACGCTGTCCCTCGGCGAAGATCGTGTCGAACGCAAGGGAGGACTTCCCCGATCCGGATAGGCCGGTGAAGACCACCAGCCGGTTTCGGGGTATGGAAAGGCTCACGTCCTTCAGGTTGTGCTCGCGCGCGCCTTTGACTACAAGCTCATCAGACATGGGAACCTTCAAGGGGGGCCGGAATCGGCCGCCGGGCGGCGCAATCGCGCCTGAATCGGTTAAGCCAGCCTACCCGGAGCCACGCCGGAAATCGCGTGGCCGCCCGTCCGCGAAGGTAACAGCACCCCGGAATTCAGTATTCCGTCCGGATCGAAGGCATCCTTCAGCGCACGCAGGGCCGCAATCTCCGAGGACGTCCGCACCAGGTGGAGCAGTGGCGCCTTCAGCCTTCCGATCCCGTGCTCGGCGGAGATGCTGCCGCCCATGGCAGCCGCCTTGGAAAGCACCGCCTCATCGGTGGCCAGGTCGTCAGATTCCGCCCCCACCAGGTTCACGTGTACATTTCCATCGCCCAGGTGCCCGAACAGATAGATGTGAAGGTCGGGATTGTCGGCGGCGAATGGCCCCTCCACCCATTCCACGAACTCCTCAAGGCGCGAGATGGGAAGCGACACATCCATCTTGTGGGCGATGCCGGCGGTGGCTATGGCCTCCGTATGAGCCTCACGCCAACGCCACAACTCGGCACGCCCCCGCCTGTCGAAGGCGAGGGCACTCGTGGAGGGGGAGGCGTCGTCGACGACCGCGGCGACATGATCCAGGAGTGGGAAGGCCGACTCGAACTCGGCCAGCAAGTACACCGCTCCCGCCACGGGAGGGGTCCGCCCGAGATGCCTGGACACCAGGTCCATGCCCGAGGCGGTCATGAACTCGAGCGCCGAGACGGCCGGACTGAGCCTGATGCGCCGCACCGCTTCGGCGACGGCGGAGAAGGAGGGAAAGGACATTAGCGCCACGACACTCTCAGACAGCACCGGCACCGCACGCAGGGCCGCCGCCACCACCATCCCGAAGGTCCCCTCCGAACCGGCGGCTATCGCGGCCAGGTGCGGGCCGGTATTGTCCTTGTAGAGCGGGCTCAGGCGACCGATGGCGCCTTGGGCCGGTGTGACCAGGCGGATGCCGAGAAGCTGGGCACGCATCGAGCCGTAACGAACCACGTGAATGCCGCCTGCGTTCGTGGCCACCATTCCGCCGATGGTGGCGCTATCGCGGGAGGCCAGGTCGACACCGAGCTTGAGCCTGTGCGGGGCGAGGGCGGCGTTGACTTCCGCGGCGGTGGCCCCGGCCTCGGCGGTGATCGAAAGGGAGACCAGGTCGGGCTCCTGAACGGCGCGCATGCGCGCGCTGGTGACCAGAACGGTGTCCCCCAAGGGCGTGGCTCCCGCCACCAGTGAGGTGTTCCCGCCCTGGAGTTGCAGCTGGACCCCCTCTTCCACGGCTGCGCCGACAACCGCGGCCAGCTCCTCCTCATTGGACGGGCGCACCAGGCCCAAGGCCTTGCCCGTCATCCGGCGGGTCCAGTCGGTGCAAAGGGGGGCGATGATATCGGGGTCCGCGGTGAGCAGGCGTGGGGAGATCTCCTCACAGGATCTGAGGAACCTTGCCAGCGCCATGGGGCGATATTACTTCGGCACCCGCTCGAGGTGTTGGAGTGTCCCACGCCAGGGGCCGAAAGACGTCACCGCCGATCGTTTAGGGTGGACCAGGGCCCCGTGTGGGGCGGACTGTGTTCACCTCGAAGGGGGCCACTTGCCGAGGAGCCGGAACTGGGCGCTCACGGTGGGCCTCGTGTCTCTGGTTACCTCCGCGGCTTTCGAGAACCTCGCCGCCACCACCGCGCTCGGCGCTATTGGCCGCTCCTTCCACACCACGAGCGGCCTCAGCCTTGTCCTCACCAGCTACCTGCTGGCAGAGATCGTCGGCGTAGTCACCCTCTCGGAGTACGCGAAAGCGCGAGGGCCCCGGTCCGCGCTGCGCATAGGCGGGCTCCTCTTCCAGGCCGGGCTGCTGCTCTCCGCTCTCAGCCCAAACCTCTGGCTTCTCGTGCTGGCCCGCGTCGCCCAGGGATTGGGCGGAGGCTCGTTCGGTGCGGTCGCCTACGTGGTCATAAACGATCATTACCCAACCGAAAATCGCCCCAGGCTGTTCTTCCTCTTCTCCATGGCCTGGGTGGCCCCTTCCCTCGTCGCACCCGGCCTGGCGGGCATCGTCGCGAACCGCTTCGGGTGGGAGTGGGTCTTCGCCATGGTGATCCCGCTGGCTGTCGCGGCCTCTCTCGTAACCGACCGCGCACTTGCCACCAAGGGGACGCGTCCCCCCGCCGCATTCGACCACGGTCGCCTGAGACGGCGCTCGGGGCTCTCGGTGCTGCTGGCCGCCTGCGCATTCCTGGCTCTGTGGACCTTGTCGGCGATTCCCCACTACGCGCTCTTGGCGCTGGTACTGCCAGCGGGTGCGCTCGGGACCTGGGCACTCTGGCACCTGCTCCCGCGGCGGAGCTTCTCGTTCGCCCCGGGCGTCGCCTCGGTGGTACCGCTGCGGATGCTCTCCTCCATGGCGTTTTTCGGCATCGACGGCTACATGCCCCTCGCCCTCTTCCGCGATCGCGGCTTCTCGCTCGCCCTGGCAGGAATCACTCTCACGGCGGGCACCTTCACCTGGACCGCGGGCTCGTATTGGCATTCGCGGGTCTCCACCTCACAAAGGCGACCGGCGCTCTTTCGCCTGGGCATCGCGGTCACGGCCACCGGCACGGCAGCCAACGGCGTCGCACTTGCGCTTCCCCACGTGTCGGGTTGGGTGGCGGTAGGGGCGTGGAGCATCGCAGCGCTGGGCATGGGCCTCGCCTACGTCGTGCTCTCGGTCTCCCTGCTCGACGTCGCTCCGCGCGAGCGCCTCGAGGAATCCTCGGCGGCCAACTCACTTGCGGATATCCTCGGCATCGCCCTGGGAACCGGCATCGCCGGAGGGATGATCGCCACCGCGCTGGCTATCGGCAGCAGCCACGGCGTGGCGACCGGGCTGGCTATCGACACGATCTGGTCTCTGCTGCTCCTGATGGTCTGCTTTCGCTTCGCGCCCAACATCCGGCTGCGCACGGCACCCGACGCCGAGGGCCGCTGAAGTGGCATGGTCCGGGGAGGCGCCGGCTGTCAGGCCCGTGGCGGATGGGGCCGTAGTCGAGGTCCGGGTGTCCACGCGAAAGCCGCAGGCGCGGCTGAACGGAATAAGGGAGGGAAGGCTGGAGGTCTGGCTGCACTCCCCGGCCCAGGAGAATCGGGCCAACCGTGAGCTGGAGCGCCTCATCGCCGGGCTGGCGCACCTGCCGCCCTCCCAGGTCGAGGTGGTGGCAGGTGCCAAAGCCCGCAACAAGTCGGTACTGGTGCGGGGACTGTCCGCCACCGAACTGGCGGATGCGCTGTTCAGAGCGGCGGGAGGCGCCGGCTGATCAGTGCGCCATGCGAACGATCGCGTCGGCGCCCATGTAAACGGCCAAGGCGAAGATGAGCACCACAAAGGCGCGCTTCAAGGCGGCAGCCTGGAAGTGTGAGGCGGCGCGCGATCCGATCAGCGAGCCGACCAGGGCGCCCGCCGAGAATACCATCACCACGCCCCAGGGCACGTGCACGTGCCCCATGCGCGCGCCTAGCGAGATGACCGAGTTGACCGCGATCACCAGCAGGCTGGTTCCGATGGCGTCCGGCATCGAGAAGTCGAGCGCAAGGACCAGGGCCGGAACGATTACGAAGCCGCCGCCCACACCGAAAAAGCCGGTCAGAAAGCCGACGACGGTTCCGGCGATGACCACCCGCAGCGCTTTGGCGGACGTGGAGCGGCTCTCGGTGGCCGCGGCCACCTCCACCCCCTCCACGGCGAGCGCCCGGGCTTGGCGCGGCCCGCCCACGCCGGTGAACACCATGCGGGCGCCGACGAAGATCATGAAGAGTGCAAAAAGGAGCAGAAGCAGGTTCGGATCGGCCATACGGTTGAGAGCGGAGCCCAGCAGCGAGCCGCCCACACCCACCACGCCGAACAGGAGCCCCTTGCCCACCTTGACCCGGCCGGAGAAGAAGTGCCCGATTGCGCCCGCCAAGGCAGCTGCCCCGACTGCTACAAGCGAAGCGGTCGTGCCAACCTTAACCGACTCACCTGCGATATAAACGAGCATCGGCACCGCAAGGATGGAGCCGCCGCCTCCGAGCGCACCCAGCGCGCCACCCATCAGGAGGCCGAGCAGGACAAGCACCAGATCCATCATCGAGCCCACCGTCCGCGCAAGCTCGAGCCTATGAATGATTTGAAGTTGGTTATATCCGCCATAAATCCGCTTCCACTCAACCGCTGTATGCTATCTATTGTACTAATGTACGGACAAACAGACCGACAGAGCAAAAAGGCCCTAACCGCCTAAGCCCGGGCTGAGGCAGCGGGGTCGAACTTCTACAGCGCACCAAACAGTCGCAGACACGCAATATTCGAGACAAACCAGGGAGGATCCCTAACTTGGACGTCATCATCCTGAACACGCCCGAGCTTGGCGACCGAAGCTACATCGTCCACGACGGCTCGGACGCCGTGGTCATCGACCCCCAGCGCGACATAGCGCGAGTCCTTGACGCCGTGCGCGATCATGGGCTCACCATTCGCGCCGTGGGTGAGACCCATATCCACAACGACTATGTGACCGGCGGGCTCGAACTCTCGAAGCGCCTCGGCGTGCCCTACTTCGTGAACGAGGCCGACGAGGTCTCCTATGAGCGGACCCCGGTCCGGGAGGGTTACACCTACCGTGCCGGCACCTTCACCGTGACAGTGGTGGAAACGCCGGGCCATACGCCCACCCACGTCTCCTACCTGGCGGTCTCGGACGACGGCAAGGCGGCCGTCTTCACCGGCGGATCGCTGCTCTACGGAAGCGTCGGGCGGCCGGACCTGCTTGGTCCGGAGATGACCGACTTCCTGGCGCGCAGCCAGTTCCGCAGCGTGCACAAGCTGGCCGACAACCTGGCCGATGAGGTGGAGGTGCAGCCCACGCACGGCTTCGGCAGCTTTTGCTCTTCCTCCAGCTGCGAGGCGGGCTCCACCTCCACCATCGGCAACGAGAAGCGCTCCAACTTTGCCTTGCTCCTCGACGACGAGGACGAGTTCAAGAAGGTCCTGCTCGCCGGGCTCGACGCCTGGCCCGCCTACTACCGCTACATGGGGCCGGCCAACCTGGCCGGACCGAGCGCCTACTTCGACGCGGTGCCCATGGAGATGGGGCTCGCCGACGTGGAGGCCCACCTTGCCAAGGGATCCTTCGTGGTCGACACGCGCAGCGCCGAGGAGTACGCGGCCGGGCACATTCCCGGCAGCCACGCCATCCCGCTGGGCAACAGCTTCTCCACCTACTTGGGCTGGATCGTGGATCGCGACCGCGACGTCGTGCTGCTGACCCGCAACGAGGAGGAGGCGCTGGAGGCCTCGCGCCAGCTGGCCCGCATCAGCTACGACTCGGTGGCCGGCTTCCACCGCATGCCCGACACCGCCGCGGTCGAGGAGCCCCGCACACTTTCGGTGGCGAAGTTCGCCGACCTCGACCAGGTTCGCCACAAGGACAGCGTGGCCATCCTGGACGTGAGGCGCAACGACGAGCGGCGCAACTCCTTCATCCAGGGAAGCGTGCACATCCCCATCCATGAACTGCCACAGCGGCTAGGAGAATTGGACGGGCTGCGCGACAAGGAGGTCTGGGTGCACTGCGCCGGCGGCTACCGAGCGACGCTCGCGTCCTCGATACTCGCCAACGCGGGCCACGCGGTCGTGTGCGTGAACGACGACTACGCGGCCTACTTCTCCGCCCACGCCTAGCCGCAATACCGTTCAGT
>JAJZNF010000125.1 GCA_021847985.1 Actinomycetes bacterium
GGAGGACAAGTCGCCCGTCACCGAGGTGAGGCGGCTGATGGAGACCGCCGAGGGGTACGATCCCGCCGTGTGGCGCCAGTTGTCGGAGCAGCTAGGGCTGGCCGGGCTGGCGATCCCGGAGGCCTACGGTGGCTCGGGCTTCACCGCCGTGGAGCAGACCGTTGTCTTCGAGGAGATGGGCCGGGCGCTCTACTGCGGGCCCTACTTCGCGACGGTTGCGCTGGCCGCGAACGCCCTGATGGCCAGTGGCGACGAAGCCGCCCAGGCCGACTACCTGCCCGGCATCGCTGCGGGGGAGACCATCGCCACCCTGGCGGTGACCGAGGCGGACGGGGGCTGGGGCATTGACTCCTTCGCCACTTCCGCGTCGACATCCGGGAACGGCTACACGCTGCGTGGCGCCAAGTCCTACGTCATCGACGGGCAGAACGCCTCGCTCTTCCTGGTTGGGGCCACGGCGCCCGGAGGAGTCTCGATCTTTGCGGTCGAGGCCGGGGCGCCCGGGCTTTCGGTCGAGCCGATCCCGACATTGGACCAGACCCGCAAGATGGCGGCCGTCTCCTTCTCCGACACGCCTGCGCGCCTGGTCGGTGCGGAGGGTGCGGGCGTGGCGGTGCTCTCGGCGACCATGGACCTGGCCGCCGTCGCGCTGGCCGCCGAGGAGGTTGGCGGCGCGGCCAAGTGCCTCGAGATGTCGGTGGACTATGCAAAGAGCCGGATCCAGTTCGGGCGTGCAATAGGCAGTTTCCAGGCCATCAAGCACAAGTGTGCGGACGTCCTGCTGGAGGTGGAGTCGGCCAAGTCCGCCGCCTACTACGCGGGATGGGTCGCGTCGCAGGATTCCGACGAGCTTGCGGTCGCGGCGCCACTCGCCAAGGCCTTCTGCTCCGATGCCTACTTCAAGGCGGCCGCAGAGAACATCCAGATCCACGGCGGGATAGGTTTCACATGGGAACACGATGCGCACCTGTACTTCAAGCGCGCAAAGGCCTCCCAACTGCTCTTTGGCGACTCCACTTATCAACGTGCCAAGCTGGCCGACCGCGTGGGCATCTGAACGCGGCGCCCGTTTTCGCACTGTGACTTACGCGCTCTGAGCCGCCCGAGCGCACTCATTCGCCACCGGGTAGTTTCTAGGGCGGAGAAAGTGCGAACGAAAGAAGCGGCATGAGCGATAACCATTACCATCAGATCCTCACCGACCTGGCCGAACCGGCCAAGGACCTCCGCTCCCAGATTCCGGAGGTGTGGCGGGGCTTCGCCGAGATGCATCGCGCCGCCCTTGCCGATGGCACGGTTTCGGCCGCCATGAAGGAGATGGTCGCAGTGGCCATCGCCGTCGCGCGCGAGTGCGACGGCTGCATCGCCAGCCACACTCGTGGCGCGGTGCGCAAGGGGGCGACCCCCGAGCAGATGGCCGAGGTGCTGGGGGTGACCGTACTCATGCTCGGAGGTCCGGGAACGGTCTACGGCCCCCGCGCCTGGGAGTCCTTCATGGAGTTCCATCGCGCCCAGCACCCCTCTCCGGCTTCATAGCGGGCGTCGGTTCGGGTCGGAGGCCTAGGTGATAGTCAAGCTCCCAACCGCAGGTGGCGACTGTGAAATGCTGGTGGTGGACGAGTCCCGTTCGCGGGCGTCGAACCAGGTGCCGGAGTTGGGAGCCCTGCTTTGCTACGGGGTGCCGGCGGCGGCGCGGGTCGCGGGAGTGGACGCCGACTACTTCCTGGAAGAGCAGGTGAAGCGACTGTCTTCGGCTGCGGACGTGCTGGCGGCGGTGCTGGTTCCCTCCGGCGTCGGGAACTCCGACGGCATCTTTTCGCCGCTGCGGTGGCGCCAGGACCTGGCGACTGCCGCCGAGTATCTCTGGAGCGAGGTGGGCGTGCCCGAGGTCTGCCTCGTGGGCTACGAGCTGGCCAGCATCCAGGTTCTCTCGCTGGCCACCGACCTGGAGAGGGTGGCGGGCGTCGCGACGATATCCACGGTCGCCTCGCTCCCTCCCTATGGACTGACAAACGAGGAGCTCGCGGAGCAGCTGAAGAGCCTGGGGGTGTCGCTTCCCCCCGAGGAGGCTTTGGACGCCTGGACGGGGGAGTTCGCGGTCTTGGACCCGGCGCGCAGCGCTCCGCGGCTGGGGCGCAAGCCATGGCTGGTGATCCACGGCCAGGATGACGAGGCGATGCCGGAGGCCCGGGTGCGTCAGCTGCTCGAAGAGGTGGCGGGCATAGGTGAGCTGCACATGGTCACCGCCGGAGGCGAGTCGCTGCGAGCTGATCCGCGTGTCCTGGCGCTGCTTGTCGGCTGGCTGGACCGCATCCGTGGCTAGCCCGCTCCGCCCCGTGCCCTGCGTACTCCTCGAGGTTCTCGAGCGGGCCCGATAGGCTCCGCCCATGGCTCGCCTGCGGTCGGCTTTCCTGATTTTCGTCTGCGGCGCTCTAGTTACCGCATGCGGCTCGGCCGGTCGGCCGAGCGTGGAAAGCGTGGATCAGGCCGTTGCCTTGCAGGCGC
>JAJZNF010000162.1 GCA_021847985.1 Actinomycetes bacterium
GCTCGGTAGTCGAGGTGGTCGAACTCACGGTTGTACAGCTCGTGCCGGTGCTGGAGCCCGACGCAGCCGTGGTGGTGGTGCCATCCTTTTGGGTGTCGCACTCGGTCGAGGTGGAACTCTGCTGATCCTCGGTCTCCCGCGTGACGGTCGGGGCCGGAGTGATCACCGTCAACGAGTTGGTCAGCGAATTAGCCAACGTTGTCGAAGTGGTCGAGGTGACGTCAGGGCTGGCATCCGTGGTGGAGGTCGTCTGACCGCTCGACCCGCTGCTGGAAGACACCTCGGTTGTGGATGGCTGCTCTATCGTCTGCTGGACATCCGGTGAATTGCCACTAGGCAGGTTGATTCCCGCGCTTGCCGCGGTCAGGGACATGAAGTGCTGGAGCGATCCCGGGAGGGATCCGGTCGCCGCGGCGGCGGCCGTGCTTGTCAGGAGTACCGCAGACGCAGCGGCGATGGCCGTCTTGGCCTTCAGTAGCTTTACGATCATCTCTTCGTGCCTTTCGCCGGTTGATGCCATATTCCGGGGTCTAGAACCTCCGGATCACGCGCCCGGCTCCGCCAGAAAGCCGGGCCGTCGTGAGGACGATGATAACGGCGCCTCCGCATGACGGTCACGGACGGTGGCGAACCTGAATGAAGTCTCATTTGCAGCACGGGGCGGCTCTCATCGGACGCACGGCCGCGGCTATCTATGGCTCGCAGCCCGGGCGACTATCTTGGAGACGGCGTATGGAGTCGTCCGGGTGGCTGCGGGCCGAAAGGCTCGAGGAAGGTCGGGGCTTCGCAGGGCAGGGTGCTCATTGAGGCAGGGCGACCTGACGGAAAGTGCAACAGAAAAGACACCGCCCCTTAGGGGGTAAGGGTGAAAAGGTGCGGTAAGAGCGCACCAGCGGCGAGGTGACTCGTCGGCTTGGTAAACCCCACCCGAAGCAAGGTCAAATAGGGGTGACCGGCGGCCCGTCGCCAGGCTTAGGCCTGGAAGCCCCTGGTAGACCGCTTAGATGGATGGCCACCGCGGCCCCTTTGGGGCCAGACAGAACCCCGCCTACAGGGCGGCTCCATGCGCCACCGCCCTTCAACCCGCCTGGGGGCCATTGGGCAGAAGCAGGCGGCCGCACTCCTCGCAATAGTGGGCATCGGATGGGAACCGCTTTATCTGGTCGAGCAGGATCGAGGAGATCCGCAGCCTGCAGCCCGAGCAGGATTGGTCCAGCACGTGGGCCACCTTGTCGATCAACTGTGTGGGAACTCTCTCCAGCAAAGCCGCAACCTCCGGATCGAGTTGACTCTTCAAGCCCGCCATTTCGGCCTGAAGAGACTCGTCGACCACCGAGATGTCCCTGCGAAGCTGCTCAAGCGCCTCCTTGGCGGCCAGCGCTTCTTGAAGCTGCCGTTTCAGGTCAACCTCCAGCGCGTCACGCTGCTTGGTTACCGTCTCCAGCTGATCTATGACGCCGATCTCCTCTTCCGTGTACTGGCTGACCTTGCCTTCCAAAGCGGCGATCTCGGCCCTTAGGGCCGGCAGGCTCTTGTAGTCGCTTCCGGTCGAGTGGTCGAGGCGATCGCGCGAGGTGCGCAGTTGGAATTCATACGAGCTGAGTTCGCGTTCGAGAGATTCCCGCTCGGCTTCGAGGTTGCGAGCTTCCTCGTTCGCCGCTTCCAGCTTGACCTTGGTCCGCTTGTACTCTTGGGCGCGATCACGGTAGTCGGAAGCCTCCGGACCCTGCGACAGGCGGAGATTGTTGCGGTGCGCCTTGGTCGAAAGCTCCGATATGCCAAGTAGAACCTCTATCTGGCGCTCCGAGAGCAAGGTGCCCTTAGCGGACATCGGGGTCGACCCGCTTTGAACTCATCGTCTACAACCCTAACGGAATCCTTGGCCGCCCACAACCAGGCGGTCCCCGATGGCGGCCTGCCTATGGAAGTGTCGTCGTGGACGACCCGGGAACGGTGGTGGTGCCGGGCGCCGTGGTGGTGCCTCCACCTGCCGAGGTCGTCGATGCCGGCGTCGTCGTCGACGTGGTGCTAGTGGTGGAGGTGGTGGTGGTCGTGGTGGGAGCCATAATCGAGCCCGGCGCGTCTACTGGAACGATGAACTTGGCAGGTGGTATCCACGCCGGGTTCACAGCCGGGAACGGCAGTACCGGCTGCCCGGCCAACGCCTGGCTCATGTACGCGTGCCAAATCTCCGCCGGATATGTGCCCCCGTAGACCGGTATGCCGCCGACGTCGTACATCGGCACCGAGCCGGACGGCGCGCCCATCCACACCGTGGTCACCATCTGCGGCGTGAATCCGTCGAACCATCCATCTGTGAACTGGTCGGTGGTGCCGGTCTTCCCTGCCGCCGGGCGGCCGTACAGCGCCGCCGCGGTGCCGGTGCCACGGATGATCACCTGCCGGAGTATCGCGTCCTCCACGGCGACTACACGGGGCGACAGAACCTGGCGCGACTGCACCGGCGGATCGAAGACCTTGGCGCCCTGGAAGTCGTCGATGGAGGTTATGAACCGGGCAGGATGCAGATACCCGCCGTTGGCCAGGACCGAATAGGCGGTGGCCATTTCCAGAGGCGTGACGTCCTCGGAGCCGATGACCACGGAGGGGACCGCGGTCAAGGGGGTCGTAATGCCCATCACCTTGGCCGTGTCGATCACATTCTGGAGGCCGACCTTGATTCCGAGCCTGATATAGGCGCAGTTCACGGAGTTCGCCGTCGCGTCCGTGATGGTCATGAGACCGTATCCAGGCTCGGCGTTGTGGGCGATGTATGGGAAGGGCTGGGTGCCGGGAACCGTGAAGGTACACGGCCCGGTGCCGTCGATGATGTCGTTGGGGCTGTAGCCTTCCTCGAGCGCGGTGGCCAGGGTGAAGATCTTGAAGGACGACCCGGGCTGACGTCCGGTGCTGCCCAGGCCGGTGGCCACGTCGAAGCCACCCGAGTCCTTGTTCGGATTTCCCGAGACGATGGCCAGCACGTTCCCGTTGTTCGGATCCATCGAGACCAGGGCCGAGGTGAACTTGCCCCCGGTGTTTGGCACGATTCGAGCCACTGCGGCATCCGCGTACGCCTGATCCTGCGGATTGAGCGTGGTGTGGATCACGTAGCCGTTGCCCTGCAGAGCCCCGAGCCTCTGATTGGGATCACCACCCAGGAATGAGAACTGCGGCGAGTAGAGCAGCTGATCCACCACCGCGGTGGCGAAAGCCGTGGGGGGAGGCGTGCTCTGCCGATAAGGGGTCTTGGGCAGCGGCTCGGCCATCGCCTTGTCGGCCTCGGCCTTGGTGATGGTGCCGTATTCCTGCATCTGCTTGATGGCCAGGTTCCGCCGAAAAAGGGCGGCCTGGGGGTAGTAGAAGGGGTCGTAGCCGGCGGGATTCTCGATCATCGCCGCCAGGAGCGCAGACTGGGCGACGTCGAGCTTGGAAAGCGGCTCATTGAAGAAGGTCTCGGCAGCCGCCTGGACTCCGTAGGCGCCCTCGCCGAAGTAGATGGTGTTCAGGTAGCGGCCCAGGATCTGGTTCCTGGTCATCTGGCCGAAGAGCCGGTAAGAGAGGATGGCCTCCTGGAACTTGCGCGAGAGCGTCCGCTGCGGGGTGAGAATCGCGTTCTTCACCAGCTGCTGCGTAATTGTCGAGCCGCCCTGCAATCCGTTGCCCTGGAAGTCCGAGATGAGCGCGCGCATGATGGAGCGCAAATCGAGAGGGCCGTGCTGATAGAAGGTGTGATCTTCCACGTCGAGGATCGCATGCGTCAGGATCGGCGGAACCTCGCTGAGCGGGACGGGGCTCCGGTACTCGCCGTTCTGCACGAGGTAGATCAGGTTGCCGGTGGAATCGACGATCTTGCTTGGCACCGTGAGGGGGCGCAGCTTGAGCGGCGTCGAGAACGTCCCCCGCTCCTTCAGAACACTGAAATTCTGAATGGCGAATACCACAAGGAGGGAGGAGACGCCCAGAAGAGCCGAGCCGACAAGGAACGCGATGGCGTACTTGACTAGTGGGATCTTCGTGCGCAAATATCGCCTTTGCCTGGACAGAGGTTTGCTAAAAGATTATCGGTGCGGCGCGATTTCCGTACGGCGCCCAGCCCCGAGAATCAACAGCGCCTTTTAATACCCGCGCGGGACGTAACCGCCACGGCCCATGGCGAAGGATTCTTCGAAGTCCATCGACTCGTCGACGCCGCCACGCACCTCGGTCACCCATTGCAGCCGGCCCTTGATGATCCGCTCGATACCCGCCTGCAAGGTCACCGAGGAGATCGCGCACGAGGAGCAGCTTCCCTGCAGCTCGACGTCGACGATGCCTTCCTCCGCATTCACGTCCACGAGGCGAAGGTCTCCGCCGTCCGACTGGACCGCGGGCCGGATCATCTCTATGAGATCGGCAACCTCTTGGTAGCGCTCGCTCTGCAGCTCTTGTTGGTCACTGGTCTTGTTCACGCGCCCATTTTAGCGTGTCTGTGGTATTTCCCCTATTCACATAGTAGAAACCATCGACGCTCGCCAAGGGGAGCGGGCGCGTGGCTTCAGTGGCCGCCACCGAGGCGCGCGACGGCAGCAGCGAGCTCGCCATCGGCGTTCGCCTTGTCGGCAAAGCCCTCCACGTTGGCGAACTTCTTGGGCTCGAGGTCCTTGTAGTGCGCGAAGAAATGGGTGATCTCGTCCTTGAGCGCAGCGGGCACGTCCTGTACGTCCTGGATGTGATCGAAGCGGGGATCGCCGTCGATAACGCACAGGAGTTTCACGTCCCGCCCCTTTTCATCCGACATCACGAAGCTGCCCACCGCGCGCGCTTTGACGTGGCAGCCCGGCACGAGCTCGTACTCCAGCAGCAGCAGCGCGTCCAGGGGATCGCCGTCCTCGCCGAGGGTGTTCTCGATGTAGCCGTAGTTGAGCGGATAGGCCATGGGCGTGAAGAGCACCCGATCGAGCCAGACGGCGTTGGTGTCGTGGTCGATCTCGTACTTGATGCGCGAACCCTTGGGTATTTCGATGACGACTTCGAAAGCCACCTGCGACCATCCTCTCCTAGGGGTAAATCCGGCCATGAACAGAATACGGCGAGCATCGCCGCAGATGCCCCGCCAACTCAGCGTTTTGGGGTCTTGGAGCGATCAGTTCGCACCGCTTTGGATGTGTCCCGGCCGATGGCTGTCCACGGGCGGCTTGATAAGCCCCGCCTCCAGATCCCGGTCTCTCCGGGCCAGGTGCGCCAGACTCGATTCCGCCAGCCCTTTCCTGAAGCTGAGCAGGGCTTCCCGCCATGACTCATGCAGAGGGCAGACCTTGTCCCAATAGCAGGGACCCTCCCCCATCGCACATAGGTCGGAGTGGATCTCGCCCTCTCCGGCTTCGATCACCTGCAGAATGGTGATGGTTTCTGGATCCCTGGCAAGCCAGTAACCTCCGCTCCGGCCGGCTCGCGAGGTCGCCAGGCCGGCGCGCACGAGGTCGGCCATCACCTGGGGGGCGAAACTTGCGGGGATCGCCGCCTGATCGGCGACCTCTCTGATCTTGCAACCCTTTCCATCCTGGAACGCGCGCGAAAGGCAGATGGCCGCGCGAAGCACGTAGTCCCCGCGGCGAGAAAGCGTAACGTTCATCCACCCTCCTGGAAGAAATCGGGCAGCCTGATTTGACACTCCCAATTTAGAGTGGTTCAATGAACGTTTAGTACGTCAGTGTACGTTCTAACGAAAACAGGGGGTGCAGGACCATGACTTTCGTCACGGATCCCAAACAAAAGGCAAAGGCACCTGACCCAATTGCGGTCGCGGTGCACCTGCGGACCAAGGCGCCGACCGATACGGTCGGCCACTTCGCAAAGACGGACCCCAAGCTGGATCTCACGCGGATCCCGATCGTGGGCAAGCTCCTCAAGAAGCGTTGGCTGCAGTTCGTTCTAATCGTTCCCAACCAGATCGTCTTCTGGCTGGTCATTTTCACCGGTCTGCTCGGAACCGTCACTCCGGGACTCAACTTCGCAACCGCGATCACCTGGTACATCTGGTTCTGCGTGGTCTTCGTTCTAATGGTCGTCGTCGGGCGCGCCTGGTGCTCGATGTGCCCGTTCGGTGGATTCGCGGAATGGATCCAGCGCAAGACCTTCTTCAAGAGGACCCAGAAGGCCCTTGGCCTCGGCCTCAAGTATCCTGACCGTCTGGCCCAGCTGGGACTGATCTCCTCGGTCGGCACCTTCGTTCTCCTCACCTACATCGAGGAGTTCTTCAACATCGCCGGCCCGGGCACTCCGCACGACACCTCCTTCATGGTCATCGGTATCGTGCTTTCGGCCACGATCGTCTTCCTCCTGTTCGAGCGGCGCACCTTCTGCCGCTATCTGTGCCCGCTCAGCTCTCTGATCGGGACGGTCGGAGCGGTCGGCTCCTTCGCCGGCTTCCGCACCAAGGATCGCAACGCCTGCCAAGCCTGTGAGACCAAGTCCTGCATGCGCGGTGGCGAGGAAGGCTTCGGCTGCCCCTGGTACACCTGGCCCGGCAGCGCGGACTCCAACCTCTATTGCGGCCTGTGCACCGAGTGCTACAAGGCCTGCCCCACCAACAACGTCGGCCTCTTCGTCCAGAAGCCCCTCACCTCGGTGATCGCCCCCAGCCGCAAGCGGATGGACGTGGCCGTCGTGGCGGCGATCCTGCTCGGCCTGGTGGCCTTCCAGCAGGTGAACGCGCTCAGCTTCTACGGCAGCCTGGACAACTGGCTCAACGCCCACACCGGCTGGCCCCAGTACCCGAACCCGATCGACTACTTCGGCTTCATCGCCCTCTTCGCCTTCGTCCCGGCACTCGTCTTCAAGGTCGGCGGAAAGCTCTTCTCGAGCGGCACCATCACCAAGACCACGGGCACCTTCATGACGCGGCGCAGCGAGTTCCGCAACTGGTTCGTCGCCGGCATGTACGCGATGATCCCGATCGTCGGCGCCGACTACTTCGCTCGCCAGCTGCCGAAGTTCTTCAAGCACGCCACCAGGATCGTCCCGGCGGTTGCTCACCCCTTCGGTGTCTCGGCGACCTCCCTCTACAACTTCCACATCCTTCCAGATCCCCGCATCATCGCGGTCCAGGTGGGCGTGATGACTCTGGGTGTGATCGGGTCCGTTTACGCCTCGATCCGGATCTCCAAGAGCGACCTGGTGCTGACCAAGCCTCGCTCGGTCGCCCCGAGGCTGTACCTCGTCGCCACCATCCTTGTGATGGGCATCGCGCTTGCCCTCCTTTACATTCCCATGGCTGCCGCTAACTAGGAGGCCCAGGAAAGATGACTCTCACCCAATCAACCTCGCGCCTTGCAGAAGCCGGCGCCCTCCCCCTCCACTCCGTCGAAGTGCTCACCGACCGGTGCGCCGGTTGTCAGGAGTGCTACGTCCGCTGCCCAACGGGTGCAATCGGATTCGACGAGCACGACTGGATCGTCACCGTTGACGACGCCTTGTGTGTGGCCTGCGGCCAGTGCGAGCGCACCTGCCCCTTCAGCGCCATCCACGTCCATGGTGATCCCGAAGTCGAGCAGAGCCACCGCCACGAGGTCGCCCACCTCTCGATACCTGCCTTGCAGCCTTGGGAGGAGACACGGCGAGGATTCGACAAGCTCGAGGAAGCCATGGCCGAAGCCGCGCGCTGCCTCCAGTGCCCCGATCCCACGTGTGTCCGGGGCTGCCCGGCTCACAACGACATTCCCTCGATGATGCGTTCGGTCGTCGCGGGAGACCTCGATGCCGCCAGAAGCGCATTCGAGCGCACCAGCCATATCGGATCGATCTGCTCTCGAGTCTGCAACCAGGGGGCCCAGTGCGAAGGGGCGTGCTCCTGGACGCTGGCAGGCACCGAAGCAGTCGCGATCGGCCTGGTGGAGCGCTACGTGTTCGACCACTCCCAGCCTCACCTGCCCAGTGCGGCTCCGGCCGGCGCAAGCGTCGCGATCGTGGGTTCCGGGCCGGCAGCCTTGGGTGCGGCCTGGGAGCTGGCAGCCGCGGGGGCCACGGTCACCGTTTACGAGGCCGCCGAGACCCCTGGCGGACTTCTGAACCACGGCATTCCCGAATTCACGCTTCCGATCGCCAAGGTCTCAGAGCAGTGGGAAACCCTGCAGAGGCTGGGCGTCAAGCTGGTCACTTCGCACCGGGTGGACGAGGCCGAACTGCGTGAGCTCGGGCTCGCAAACAGCGCGGTCATCCTCGCTCATGGCGCAGGCTCCCCGATTCGCCCGCCCGTCAAGGGCATCGACAGCCCCATCGTGAGCGACGCGATGGACTTTCTCAACAAGACCGGTGCCGCGCTGAACGAGATGCGCGACCTTCCGGAGCTCGAGGGCAAGTCGATACTGGTGATCGGAGCCGGAAACACGGCAATGGACGTGGGCCGCATGGCCATCCGCTTCGGAGCCAAGCCCCTCTGCGTGGAGTGGGTTGACGAGCGCTTCGCCAAGGTGCGCCGTGACGAGCTGGCCGAGGCCCGCGAAGAAGGCGTGCAGGTGAGGTTCCTCACCACTGCGACCATCCTGGATGGGAACACGGCCACCCTCGTGCGCACCAGGCACGAAGATGCGGCCAAGCTCCCCGAGGTAATCGCCGGTACGGAAGAGACCGTCCATGCCGACATGGTCGTGCTGGCCCTGGGCTACAGGCTGACGGGCGAGTTCGCCAACGAAGCTCCGACCGCCCCGGTCCGCTACAGCGCTCCTGCGATGTTCGATCTTATCTGGGTGGCGTCAGGCATCTTCAACGGAGCCGACGAGGGCAACATAGGTAAGCTCTCGATCGCCAGGGACGCGCTCACGCACCGTGCAGCGGAGCCGACCTATTCCAACTTCTACACGGTGGGAGACGCCCTGATCGGCCCCTCCACGGTCGTCGAGGCCATGGCCCACGGACGTGAAGCGGCACGGGCGATCGTCACCGACTTGATAAAGAACACCGCGCCGATGCAGTAGCACCGGCGCCCACAAGCTTCCTTGGATAACTACCGGGAAGACTCTCCCTTCGAGCCGATTTGGACCTGCACCCCCCCAATTTTGGCTCGAAGGGAGATTCCTTTTAACAGGCTCTCACTATTCGCCGACAAAGTGCGGCGCACGCTTCTCCAAAAAGGCGCTGATCGCCTCACGCGCATCCGCCGTGCGCCCGTTGATGGTCTGGCTCATTGCCTCCGCCTCGAGCGCTTCCTCCATCGATCGGCCGAGCGATTCGTTCAGGAGCGCCTTTGTGAGTCCCATGGCGATCGGCGGGCCGTCGGCCAGGCGCTCCGCCATTTCGGCAACCACGCCGTCGAGTTCCGCCTCGGCCACCACGCGGTTCACCAACCCGATCTCCTCGGCCCTGGCCGCGTCGATTATCTCACCCGTGAGGGCGAGCTCCTTGGCCTTGTGCATGCCGATCAACCGTGGCAGCAGGAAGCTTCCCCCAAAATCGACGGAGAGGCCGCGGCGCACGAAGATCTCCGAGAAGCGGGCGCTGGTCGAGGCAATGATGATGTCGCAGCCAAGCGCCATGTTGCATCCCGCACCGGCCGCGATGCCCGAGACCTTGGCGATGGTGGGCTTGGGGAGGTTGTGGAGAAGCAGCGCAACTTCGTTTATGGAGCGCATCCTGGTCAAGGTGTCGCTTCCGGAGAGGTTGGTGCCGGACAGGTCCGCGCCCGAGCAGAAGGCGCCGCCGGCGCCGCCCAGGACCAGCACCCGGACGGAGCGCTCGTCACGAGCGTGACGCAGGACCTCGGAGAGCTCGGCCCACATCTCCGCGTTGATCGCGTTCTTCTTGGCAGGGCGATTCAGCGTCACTTCCAGGACGGCTTCGTGCGGGCGGGTTACAAGTAGGGTTTGCATGGCAAACACGCTAGCCTCCGCACAGGCGCTCGGCGGGTTGCGGATCGGACGGCTCGCTTGGTTCCGGAAAGGAAGACCGGGTTGGTGAACGAACAGGCCGCGCGGCGGCATCTGGGGCCGCTGCCCGGCGAAGGCGAGATCGTCGACCCCGCCACGAACCAAGCCGCGCTGTGCCGCAAGGTGCACCCCTTCCAGGCCGCGAAGAGCTATATGTGCCCGGGTTGCGGGCACGACATCCCGGCCGGGATGGGGCACTACGTGGTGGTTCCCCACTTCGATGCCGGGTCAAGGCGACACTGGCATGAAACCTGCCTGCGCAGGGCCTTCGAACGTGACCCCAAGGGCTCAAACCACTCCAAGGGGAGGCGTAGGCGGAGCGCCTCTAAGAAGCGCGGTAGGCAGCTTCAAGAGCCGACCTGAAGTCCTCCAGGAGATCGCCTATATCCTCGATCCCGACGCTCACCCTCACCAGCCCGGGATCGATAACCTCGCCGGGGTGCTTGGCGCGCCGCTCGACCTGAGTCTCTACGCCACCGAGAGAGGTCGAATTCACCGCTATCCGCAGCGAGTCGCAGAAGCGCTCGACCAGATAGGGGGCGCCGGGCAGCACGATTGAGAGCATTGCCCCGCCTTTGCGCATCTGGCGCTCGGCCAACGATCGATACGGGCTGGAGGCGAGCCCCGGGTAGTAGACCTCGCCGACCACAGGATGCCCCTCGAGCATGGCGGCGAGTGCGGCGGCGTTGTCGGAGGCACGCTCGACCCTCAGTGCCAGCGTCCTCAGGCCGCGAAGTGCCAGGAAGGACTCCATCGGGCCAAGGGTGGAGCCGTAGCGGGTGCGATGAGCGTGAAGGAGCTCCCCAAGAGAGGCATCGGCTGTGACGGCGACTCCGGCGATGAGGTCGGAGTGCCCGCCCAGGTACTTGGAAGCGGAGTGGACCACCAGGTCCGCGCCGAGCGCAAGGGGGTTCTGAAGCACCGGGGTGGCAAAGGTGGAATCCACGCAGAGCTTGGCGCCGCCTGCACGGCAAGCCGCGGCCAGGATCTCGATGTCGTAAAGCCTGAGCAGAGGATTGGACGGCGTCTCCACCCACACCAGATCGGCCTGGGCGACGTGAGGGAGGATGTCATCGGCGGTGACCGCGTCCACCTCGGCAAGAAGCACGTGCCCGGCGGCCTCCTCGCTGCGGAGCAGGCCCAGGTTCCCGGTGTACATCCCGCTCTGGGCGACAACTCGAAGCGGCCGGCGCAAGCCGTGGGCGGCCACAGCCAGCACGGCGGCCGCAGCCGCCACGCCGGATGCGAAAGCGATGGCCCGGCCCCCTTCGAGAGCCCCTACCGCCTCCTCGAAGGCCTGTGAGGCCGCCTCCTCCTCACGCGCGTAGATGCGCGGCGTGCCGGCGACGTAAGTGGAGGACATGGTGGGCGGAACGCTCAGCGGCGCTCCGGGATACCGGTCCGGACGGCCGGCATGCACCGCGAGCGTGGAAAGATCAAGGCGCATGGCCCCCC
This sequence comes from Actinomycetes bacterium, assembly GCA_021847985.1. GTDB lineage: Bacteria > Actinomycetota > Acidimicrobiia > Acidimicrobiales > Acidimicrobiaceae > Acidithrix. Next base: position 11,355 of record JAJZNF010000162.1, read on the forward strand.
TGTCAGGTCACAAGGCCCGCCCGCCGGAACCCGATCAGATCGGCTCCTTGCGCGGCAGCTCCTCTATGTTCACGTCCTTGAAGGTGATGACGGTCACCCGCTCGACAAAACGCACCGGGCGGTACATGTCCCATGCCCAGGCGTCGGTGAGGGTGAGCTTCAGGTATGTGCGCGAGCCCTCGCTCACGGTCTCGACGGTTACATCGTTGGCCAGGTAGAAGCGCCGATCGGTCTCGACGACGTATTTGAACATCGCCAGGACGGCGCGGTACTCCTGGTACAGCGCCAACTCCACATCGGCTTCGAACTTCTCGAGATCCTCAGCGCTCAACTCGATCCTTTCCGCGAATTTGGCAAGGAAGAGAGCCGGCGGCATGGCCGCCAGCCCTGCGGGCTCCGCCGCAGGCGCGGCCGGAGCAACGCTCGAGTTATCGCTTCTCCTTGATCTTGGCTGCCTTGCCGATGCGGTCGCGCAGGTAGAAAAGCTTGGCGCGGCGAACGTCACCGCGCGTCACGACCTCGATCTTGGCGATGATGGGCGAATGGACCGGGAAGGTGCGCTCGACCCCGACGCCGAAGCTGACCTTGCGAACCGTGAAGGTCTCGTGCACGCCGCCCCCCCTGCGGGCGATGACGACGCCCTGGAAGACCTGCACCCGCTCGCGGCTGCCTTCGACGACTCGCACATGGACCTTGACGGTGTCCCCTTGGGCGAAGGCCGGTATGTCGTCACGCAGGCTTTCTGCATCGATCAAATCGGTGGGCTTCACAACAACTCCTGACTGAAATGGCGACATACAAGCATAACCGGCGCCGATGCCCGCCTCCGCCCCCGAAAGACCTAGTCGGACGCGAGGTCAGGACGATGGGCCTGCGTCCGACGTGCCGCCGTCTCCGCCCTCCACTTGGCGATCTGGGCGTGATTGCCACCCAGCAGCACCTCGGGCACCTCCATGCCCCGAAAGACCGCCGGGCGCGTGTATTGCGGGTATTCGAGCTCGGTGCCGGAGAAGCTCTCCTCCTCGAGGGACGCCGGATTCCCGAGCACCGAGGGAAGCAGCCGCACAGTGGCCTCGATGACCGCCATCGCCGCTATCTCGCCGCCGGCCAGCACGAAGTCCCCGAGGGATATGGCCCCGTCCACGAGGTGCTCCTCCACACGCCCGTCACCCCCCTCGTAGCGGCCGCAGAGGAGGGAGAAGCCCTCCAGCTCGGACAGCTCGTGCGCGAAAGCCTGGTCGAAACGGCGGCCCCAGGGGGCGAGAAGGTAGAGAGGCCGAGGGGGCTCGGTGGCCTCCACGGCGGAAAAGATGGGCTCCGGCTTCATCACCATTCCCGCCCCGCCGCCGTAGGGGACGTCGTCGACGCTGCGATGGCGATCGATGGCGAAGTCGCGGATGTCTATGCAGGAGAGCTCGAGCCGCCCGCCCGCGCGTGCCCTGCCCACCAGGGATACGGAGCAGTACGCCTCGACAATCTCCGGAAAGATGGAGAATACGGTTACCCTCATGCCTGCTCTTCGAACAGCCCCTCGGGAACCTTCACGTGGATCGTCCTCGCGCCGGCGTCGACGCCGGTGACGAATGCCAGTGGAACCAGCGCCCCGCCCTCGAGCACCAGGAGGTCGCTGGCGGGATTCTCCAGCACTTCGGTGACCACCCCACGTTCGATTCCGTCCTGGCCGACGACCATCGAACCGATGAGCTCGTCAACCCACAGCGCCTCGGGATCCTCGATGCCGGCCGCGTAGACGATCTGCCCGACCAGGCGCTCGGCCGCCGTGCGGTCGTGCAGGCCCTCGAGCTGGACCAGAATCTTCGCCTGATGGGGACGCGAGGAGGAGACGATGCGCCACTCCCCCGCGATCATCAGGTGTGCTCCCTCCTCCCAACGCTCGGAGCGGTTGGTGGTGAAGTTCATGAGCAGCTCGCCGCGGATGCCGTGCGCCCGCTGGACGCGCCCAACCTCAAGTAGCTCTTCGCTCCGCTCAGTCACGGCAACCTCCCGGGAGAGCCGGCCTCCACGGGCATCGGAGCCGGCGGTGGTGCGCTAATCGCGCTCCTGGATCTCTACGGCGGCGTCGATGCCGTCCTTGGCGCCGGCGGCGCGCACGACGGCGCGGATGGCGCCTGCAATCTTGCCCTGGCGGCCGATCACACGTCCCATGTCGGCCTTGTCGACCAGGAGGGTCAGCCTGACCCGCTTGTCGCCCTCGGCGACCTCTTGCACCACGACGCGATCTGGAAACTGAGTCAGTTCAACCCCCAGGTAGCGCAAAACTGCCGAAGCGGTCCGCGCCGTGCCGGCCTGCTGGTTGCCTTCTTCTTCCGACCCGTTGTACCCTTCGGGCTCGACGGACGTCACTTGCTCTCGCCCTTGAACTCGCCCCAGGTTCCGGTGACCTCGAGAAGCTTGCGGACGCGATCGGTCGGCTGGGCACCCTGGCGGAGCCACTTGAGAGCCTTCTCGGAGTCGATCTCGATCGTTGCGGGCTCGTTCCGGGGCTGATAGCTGCCCAGGATCTCGATGAAACGGCCGTCGCGAGGCGAGCGGGCGTCAGCAGCGATAACCCTGTAGGTGGGCTGCTTCTTCTTGCCCATGCGGACCAGTCTCAGCTTTACAGACACCAAAACTCCTATGATTTACTTGCGGCGGCCCGGGCTTACGGGCCTCTCCGCCTGGCAATTTCCTGCCCTCAAATGACAGCCCCTAGATTCTAGAGCTGTCGGCACCGGATCTGTGCAGGTTATCGCCGCTTGCCCTTCTTCTTTGCCGCTCGCGCCGACGCCGGGCGCTTGGTGGCCGAGGCCGGCCCCACCCCCATCTGGCGCATCATCTTCTGCATGTCCTTGAACTGCTTGAGCAGGTTCGAGACCGCCATCGACGTCGAACCCGACCCGGCGGCTATGCGCTGCCGGCGGCTGGCGTCGATTATGGCCGGATTGCGCCGCTCCTCGCGCGTCATCGAGGAGATGATCGCCTCGGTGCGACCGACCTCGCGTTCGTCGATATCCACGTCGCGCAGCTCCTTGGGCACTCCCGGCAGCATGGACATGATGCCCTTCAGGGGGCCCATCTTCTTGACCTGCTGCATCTGCTCCAGGAAGTCCTCCAAGTCGAACTTGCCCTGAGCGAGCTTCTGGGCGCCCTTCTCGGCGACCTGCTTGTCCATCTGCCGCTCGGCCTTTTCGATGAGCGTGAGGACGTCACCCATGCCAAGGATCCGATTGGCCATGCGGTCGGGGTGGAAGGTGTCGAATTCCTCCAGCTTCTCACCGACGGAGGAGAAGGCGATCTTCTTGCCTGTCACCGCCACGACCGAGAGTGCCGCACCACCGCGGGCGTCGCCGTCCAGCTTGGTGAGAATGGTGCCGGAGAGGCCGACCGCTTCGGAGAAAGCGCCCGCCGTCGCCAGCGCATCCTGACCGATCATGGCATCGATTACCAGGAAGTTGTAGTTGGGCTTGGCAACCGCCTCGATGCGGCGCATTTCGTCCATGAGCTCCGCGTCCACCGCCAGCCGGCCCGCGGTATCGATGATCACGACATCACGGCCCAGCGAGCGGGCACGGGCGACTCCCTCGCGAGCCACCGAGACCGGATCGCTGGGTTCGGAGTAGAAATCGACTTGGGCCGTCTCGGCAAGGATGCGCAACTGCTCCACTGCCGCGGGGCGCGCCAGGTCGGCGCCGACCAGCATCGGATGGCGCCCCTGCCTGCGCAGCCACAGAGCCAGCTTTCCCGCTGCGGTCGTCTTTCCGGAGCCTTGCAGGCCCACCAGCATGATCACCGTTGGAGGAGTGGAGGCGAAGGTGAGCCGGAAGCTGTCACCTCCCAGCGTCGTGCGAAGCTCCTCGTCGACCAGCTTGATGATCTGCTGGGCCGGTGTCAGGGCGCGGGAAACCGTGGCGCCGATGGCGGCGTCGCGGATGTTGTCGGTGAATTGGCGGACGACCGTCAGGTTGACGTCGGCCTCCAAGAGAGCGGCGCGTATCTCCTTGAGAGCCGCCTCGATGTCGGCGGCGGAGAGCCGCCCCTTTCGCTTCAGCTTGGTGACGACGCCCTCGAGGCGTGTCGAAAGGTTGTCGAACAAATCAGGCTTCCTTCACTTCGCCCAGGTAAGAGGGCGGGGACGAAAAGATTCTAGGTGGGTGGTGTCTTTCGCCTCGATCTCCACTGGCGATCCGCGCCTGGATCTGAGAGAATTACAGTGCTGTAGTTCCCCGATCGGGAGGCGCTATGACCCTCGGACTGGCCAACAAGCAGGGGGAGCTCTTCGACGACGTGGGGCGCTTCTGCGCCGAGGCGCTGCCTGAGCGCTCCATCTACTCCTTCCTCGCCAGAGAGCGCGATCGGCTGTTCCCTGACGAAGCGTTCGCCGACCTGTTCGACGAGAAGAAGGGGCGGCGCTCGGTCCCGCCTTCGGTGGTGGCGACGGTGATG
>JAJZNF010000217.1 GCA_021847985.1 Actinomycetes bacterium
TCGGGTTCCTGCTGGCCGCTTTCGAGGCCGCCGCGTATCTGGGCGGCCTGCACGTCGATCCTTTCTATCTATCCGGTGAGGCACTCCGATACGGGACGGGGGGCACGACGCTCGCGTTTTCGGCGCTCGCCGCATGGGCGGTGCTGGGGGCGCTTGGGGTTGTGCAGGCGGGACGCGCCGACATCGAAAAGATAGAGAGACATTCGGAGATGGTCTCCAGGCTGCGCTTCGGCTTGGCGACCAGGGATATCCGAGCCGTCATACTTGCCTCGCGCGCCCTCTCGGAGGATGGCTATCGCTCGAGGCGGGCATTGGCCTTTCTCTGGGGTGTACTGCCCTCACCACGTACGGCGCCTGTTCTCCGATCGCTTGCAAACTTCACGCACTGGTCGATCCGGAGATACGTTCGGCTTCTCGCACTTGTGTTCGTCTCGACCTGGCTGGCGACGCTCGCCTGGGAGAAGGGGGCACTGGCCTACCTGGCCGCAATCCCGCTTGCGTTCGCCGCGGGCCTGGAGCTGGTGGACGCACTCAGTTCGGTCCTAGATCGGCCGGTCAACTTCGTCAACCTGCCGGTCGACGATGGCTGGCTCGTCTCCAGGCTCCTTGTGCTGCCGGTGATTGTCGGCGTCGTGCTCTTCGAGGCGGCGGCAATGGCTACGACGTTGCTGGTCAAGGGTGTTCCCCTGGCGGTGATGGCATCGGTGGCGCTCTCGATGGGAGTGTCAGTCGTCTTCGGCGCCGCAATAACCGCTGCAAGGTCGGGCGCTCCGAGCGTCGGCCTTGGCCTTCTCACCCCGGAGGCCCAGTCATTCGGCATATTCCTGGAGCTGATTCCGCTGGTGGCGGCGTCGGTCTGGCTCCTGCCTTCCTTGAACTCCCACCACGCGGTTAGCCTGGGGCGGCCGCCCGAGACCGACGCGCTGTCGGGAGCATTTTTCTCGCTGGTGGTGCCAGTCGGAGTCTGGGCCTGGCTGCGGGCCCGGAACGTGATATCGGCCGAATGAGGAGCGTTGTGAACCATGGCTGCTGATGGCAAGAGCAAAGCCAAGGCGCTGGAGGTAAAAGAACTTTCAAAGAGTTTCGACCGCCATGCGGCCGTCAACGGCATCAGCTTCGCTCTCGCGCCCGGCTCGGTGACCGCTTTGGTCGGCCCCAACGGCTCGGGCAAGACAACCATCATCCGCACCATCGCCGGCCTCTCCAAGCCCGATTCGGGCCGCATCGAAATTCTTGGCGCCACCGCGGGCTCACGCCAGTCGCGCTCCGTCACCTCCATCATCTTCGACGAGCCGGCTCTCTACGCGGATCTCACCGTATGGGAGCACCTCGCCTTCGCAGCCCGCCTCTGTGGGGTGGAGGACTTTTCCGACCGGGCCGGCGACCTGCTGAGCCGCTTTTCCATAACCGAGCTGCGTGATTCCCTGCCTGCGGGTTTCTCGAGGGGCCAGCGACAGAAGGTGTCGCTTGCCATGGGCTTGGTGCGGCCGTTCAAGCTGCTGATTCTCGACGAGCCGTCCAACGGCTTGGATGGACCCGGTGTGCGCTCGCTTGCCGCCTCCCTCACCGAAGCCGCGCAAGCCGGAGCCGCGGTGCTGGTCGCGACTCACTTGCCCGACCTGCTCCAAGTGTGCGGAGCGATGCTGGCCATCTCCGATGGGAAGCTCGTCTATCAAGGCAAGCCCGACCGCAGCCGGATCGACTCGCCTTACTAGCCCAAGGCGCCGGTCGCAAAGAGGGCGATGGTGAATCCGGCGACCGGGGGTGCCATAAGGACCACGAAGGGGGTCCCGAAGCGCGCGCCGCCGGAGGCGAAGGCCAGCACCGCCTTGGTGACGGTGTTGGTCAGCAGCGCCGCAGAGCCGGCCAGGACCGCCACATGCTCGCTCAATGATCCGGCCGTGACCAGGGAGGCCGCTGACAGGACCGGAGCATGGGCATCCGCGAACCCGGCCAGCGCCGTGGTGGCGACCGTGCCCGCGGCGCCGAACGCCTCTGCGCCCCATCGCGACACCACGAGCACTACGGTTATCAGGGCGGCAAGTGTGAGTGCGGGGATAAGAGAGAACGGGCGCCGGTTTGGGGCGGCCTTGTCCGAGTCATGATCGCCCCCGCGGGCCAGGAAGAAGATCAGCGCGCCCTCGGCGACGAGGATCGTCAACACGACCGCCAGTGGCGCCGCCATGTCGGACAGCACCGTCGGGCTGGCCACGCCAAGGACCAGGAAGAGTTGTACGGGCGTGGCCACGCTTGCCCCGATCGCCCCGGCGAGCAGCACCCCCTTGCGCGCTCCCGGCTGCCTGGAAGCGGAACCCATCGAGGCGGTGGTGGCCGACGCCGAGATGAACCCGCCCGCGAAACCGGCCACCAGGGTCCCCTTGGAAGCGCCCACCAGCCGGACGGCGATGTAACCGAGCCAACTGATCCCGGTCATCGCCACCACCAGCACCCAGATGTGATATGGGTTGATGGCGCCGTAAGGGCCGAGTGCCCGATCGGGCAGCACGGGCAGGACGACGAAGGCGATGACGAAGAAACGGATGGCGTCGTCGACCTCAACTTGGCTTAGCCAACTCTCCGTCAGCCCGTGGATGCGCCGCTTGGAGGCGAGGAGGACGACGGCAACGACGGCCAAGCCGAGCGCGAGCTGCGCGTTCCGCCAGACCAGCGCACCAAATGCGTAGGTCAGTACCAGCGCGACTTCCGTGGTGGCTCCGATGTCCTTGATGGCGGTCCGCATGTAGGCCACTACGCCGATTGCCCCGACGGCCAGCAGTCCTGCCGCCACCATGTAGGGGCCGAGTGAGGCGGCGACGCAGCCGAGCAAACCGACCAGGGCGAAGGTGCGCGAACCGGCGGCGAGCTCGCCGCCGTCGCGGCTATCCCACTCCCGCTCCAGGCCAACGCCTAGACCGAGCGCGGTGGCTTCTATGAAAGGGGTGATGGTGGAGAGCTCCATTGGCCCGCTCCGCATCTTGCCGGCGGGCCAAAAGCTAGGGCCGGGGGCGGTGGCGCCAAAGGGGACTATGTCACAGCGAATTGCGTCATTCGACGCCGCACGCAGGATCAGGCGCCGGCCAGGAACCGCTGGAATCGTTGCGCGAGCCTATCAGGGTCGGGCTTGGCCCTCCTCTCCCTGGGAACCACGGCCAGCTTCGAGCCGTGAACCTCCTTCAGGCCGTGAAGGAGCATCGGGCCGTCCTCCTCCCGAAGGATCTCCTCGCGCACCCTTATCCGATAGTCGGGGGCGATCCCAAGCAGGTTCGAGTCGTAGGCGGCATGGTGCAATTTGCACAGGGTGAGACCGTTGGGGACGATGGCATCCCCGCCGCTTTCCGCGTCCGGTATGATATGCGCCGCGTCGAGGAGCTCTCGGTGCCGCAGCCTGCAAATCGAGCAGGATCCCTGGTAGGCATGGAGAACGCGCTCGTGGAAGACCCTTTGGTGGAGACGGGTGCGCGTCAGCGCCACGCCCCAGCGGCGCTCGGATGAGAACTCCGGCGGCGCCTCTCCCAGGATCGGCAAGGATTGCCAGGAGCGAACCTCCACCGCCACCTCGAGGCTGCCGGGATGGTCCTCAACCACGTAGACGGGAAAGTCCGGCAGGTAGACGCCTTTGGCGACACCACGCAGCCAAACCAGAGGCAGACCTGTCTCGATGCAGGCGCGCAGCTTGCGGTTGGTGGCGAGATTGGGGTCCGTGCGCTCGTACTTGTAGTAGTCGAGGCCGTCCTCCCCCTCGCGGTCGAAGTACGGCGCAACCTCGTTCGGCGCCGTGAAGCGAGTGCGGATGGTGAGTGCGCAATGGAAGCCGCGGGGTGCCCAAATGCCGTGCTGGTCGATCAGGCGCAGGCGCTCGCCGCGGTAGGCGAAGGTCTCGAGGCGCGCTCTCTCGAGTGGACCGTGCGCCGCAACCTGCGCCGCCAGCCACTCCATCACTGCCAAGCGCAGCTCGAAGCCGTCTTCGACCATCCGGCCAGGATAGCATTCCGCCTGACCCGGCTGCCGGAACCGCCTGTGGATTACGCCGGACCTTCACCGCGCACTCGCCTTCACGGATGTGTCGATGGTAGTTTCGTGCGTTGCCATTTGTACGCGAACGGCCTCGATGCCGCGGCTGCACAGATCTGGGGGTGCAAGGAACCAATGGACCAGTACGAGCGCTTCCTGGCTTTCTTTCCCGGCCCCAAGGGCGAGAGCGGCCAGTACGTGAAGAGTCTTTTCGACCGCGTTCTGGACGACTACTTCCATTGGAGGCGCAACTACTACCCGGCCGACGGCACGCTGGTGTCACCGGTGGGAATGGAGGGTTTCCAGCGAGAGCGCAGCGACCTGGACGAGCGCGTCGACGAGCTGCTCTCACGTCTGAGGCGCAGCTTCCCTTTCTACTCCCCGCGCTACATCGCCCATCAGCAAGGGGAGACCACCATCCCCGCCCTGGTGGGCTCGCTTGCGGGTCTTTTGTACAACTCCAACAACGTCACCTCCGAGACCGGCGCAGTCACCGTCGAGTATGAGATCGATGCCTGCAGGCGCTTGGTGGAGATGATCGGCTTCACCCCGCCTCCGGACCCGCCGGCGGTGGTCACGGAATCCTCGCTGCAGCGCTACCGGCAGCTGCTCGAGCAGGAGTACTCATGGTGCCACCTCACCTCGGGAGGCACTGTTGCCAACATCGAGGCACTGTGGATTGCGCGGACTGTCCGCTACTTCCCGCTCTCCATCCAGGACGTGGCCAACGCGCTGGATCTGGAGATTCGGGCAGAGGTTCGGCCCGGCGCTTTCGAGGACGTACGCAGGCTGGCCAGACGCGACCTGCTCCTGCTCCCGCCGAGGGTTGCGCTGGGTCTGGTGCCCGCCTACCTTGAGGCGGTGCGCGCCAAGCTTGGCTCCTCCATGGATGACTCCGAGCTGGCCGAGGCAGCCTGGGCCCATCTGGAAACCGACTCGCAGTACTCGGTTGCAAACGGCATCTCCCGCTGCCTGGCGGACTTCCCGCCGGCAATCTTCGTCTCAGGTGCCGCCCACTACTCCATCTCCAAGGCGCTCAACCTCCTTGGCATGGGGAGGGATGCGTTGGTGACGGTGGAGCTCGACTCCCGCTTTCGCGTGGATCTGGATGATCTGGAGACCAAGCTGCACGAGCTGGTGGACGGCGGGAGAATTCCGTTGGCGGTGGTGGCCATCGCCGGCACCACCGAAGAAGGTGCGGTCGATCCGATCCACGAAGTTGTCGCGCTGCGTGAGCGGCTGGAAGCCGATGGGATCAGCTTCTGGCTTCACGTCGACGCCGCCTGGGGCGGGTTCTTCCGCACCCTCCTGCTCGAGTCGGTCGAAGAACGATTTCACCGGGTTGCCTCCACGCTGGTGGATTGGCTTGCAGGACCCGGTCGTCTCCCCGAGTCAGAGAGAGGGCGCGACGGCGCGGATGCCCGCTGGATCCGAACCGAATACGCCCCTGCGGTGGTGGAGACGTTGCAGGAGGCATGCTCGGTCTCCCAGATCGCAGCTGACGACGCGGAGCGCTGCGAGCGCCTGCTGCGGCTGCTTGCCACCCAGGTGAAGGAGAAGGATCTCGACCAGGCGATCTCGACGTGTGCCGAACTGGCGCGCGAGCTGGCCGGTGGTGGCCCTGCCTCCGCCGACCGTCTGCGCCAGGCGACCGAAAGGGCCGACCCGGCTGTCAGGGCGGAACGAGCCGCCCAAAATGTGGCCGATACGATCGAGCTGGAGCTGGCCCGATTCGACTATGGGCAAATGGCCGAACTCTTCTACCGCGCCGAGGTCCGGGTGAGCTTCGATGACCCCGATGTGGTCGGGGCGCTGGAGGCTATGAGCGAGGCGGATTCGGTGACCGTGGATCCGCACAAGATGGGTTACGTCAACTATCCCTGTGGGGCGGTGGCGTTCCGCAATGACTGGGTAAGGCTGCTGGTTAGGGAGAAGGCTCCTTACATCACCTCCATGGCCGATTCCAGGGTGGTTCACGTCCCGCCTCGTCACCTGGTGGAGCCGACGTCACCGTCCAGCCTCGGCAAGGCGGGGGACATCGCCACCGAGGCCTTCGCCCCCTACACGCTGGAGGGGTCGCGGCCGAGCTTCCCGGCGACGGCGCTCTGGCTCAACACCGAGCTGCTGCCCCTTGACCGGGTCAACCACGGCGCGATTGTGCGGAGCTCCTGGATTGCGGCGCGCGAGTTGTACGAGTGGCTGGTTCACCTGGACGAGGCTTTGGGGGTCGTCGCCACAAGCCGAAGCTTCGAGGTGATCACCTTCGCCCGGAAGGGGACGAACCCGGTGCCGCCTGATACGAACATCGTGATCTTCGGTATCGCCCCCAAGGGCGGCGCGACGCTTCAACGCTTCAATGCGCTCACTGAGAAGGTATACGAGAGCTTTGCCATCAGGGCCGAGGCAGGGCAGCGCACCTACAGTTATTCCCAGCCCTTCTTCCTCTCCAAGACGGTCTTCACCGAGCCGACCTATCCCGCGTCCGCCATGGCCGGTTTCGCCAATGCGGCCGACATCGGCGACTTCGCACAGGCTTATCCGCGCTCGGGCATCGTCGTGCTGCGCTCCACGGTCATGAACCCGTATCTGGTTGCGCTTCGGAAGATGCACCGCCAGGAGGTTTTGCGCGAGTTCGTGGAGGAGCTGGCCAAGGTGGCCGAAAAGGCGAGCCGCGAGTTCGCCGACTGACGTCGGCGAAGACTCGCGGCTCAACGGAGGCCGGTCGGAGTCCCGTCGGTTACGGGCCCACCTCGCGCTCGGCTGCCTCACGGCGAGCCATGGCGCGCTGGAGCCTGTTGATGGCGTTCAGGTAGGCGCGCGCCGAAGCCTCCACGACGTCGGTGGAGATGCCCTTGCCCGAGACCTTCACACCATCGGATTCGAGCTGGATCACCACGTCGCCGATGGCGTCAACGCCGCCCGTTATGGAGGAGACGGAGAAGCCGATCAGGTTGGCGCTGATCGAAGTCGCCTTCTGGATGGCCTGCCCGGCGGCGTCGATCATTCCGTTGCCCTCTGCGCTGGCTTCCACCCGTCCCGCCGCCGAGGAGACGACGACGGTCGCCTGGGGTGTGCCCACGGTTCCCCCGGAGACCTTCAGCTCCTCCAGTGAGAAGGCGTCGGTGGCCACGGTGCCAAGTTCCTCAGCGACGATCGCCTCGAGGTCGGCCTCGGTGATGTCCATCTTTCGATCGGCGAGCTCCTTGAAGCGGGTGAAGGCCGCGTTCAGGGCATCGCCCCTGATGTTGATGCCCATCTTTGCCAAGGTGTCGGAGAAGGCGTGGCGTCCCGAGTGCTTGCCGAGCACGATCTGGGAACTCTTCTGTCCCACGCTCTCCGCATCGATGATCTCGTAGGTCGAGCGGTCGGCAAGAACCCCGTGCTGGTGGATGCCGGATTCGTGCGCGAAGGCGTTGCGCCCGACCACGGCCTTGTTGTACTGGACCGGATATCCGGTGAGCCGGGCAACCAGCCGCGACGTGCGTGCCAGCTCCTCTGTGCGCACCTGGGTGCTGAGCCCCTGGAAGATGTCGGAGCGGATCTTCACGGCCATGACCACCTCCTCGAGCGCGGCATTGCCGGCGCGCTCGCCCAGGCCGTTTACGCACACCTCGACCTGACGCGCTCCCGCCTGGACGCCGGCCAGTGAGTTGGCGGTTGCCAGCCCCAGGTCGTTGTGGCAGTGCGTGGAGATCATGTAGTCCCCGCTGACGTTCTTGCGCACGTAGCTGATAAGCGCGCCGAAGTCCCAGGGGATGCCGTAGCCGACGGTGTCCGGAATGTTCAGGGTGGTCGCTCCGGAGTCGACTGCGGCCTGCAGCACCTCGATCATGAAGTCGAGCGGTGTGCGGGTCGCGTCCTGGGGGGAGAACTCGACGTCCTCGGTGTATCCGCGCGCTCGGGCCACGCCGGAGCGAGTCTCGGCCAGCACCTGGGCTGCGGTCATCTTGAGCATCGATTCCATGTGGCTGGGAGAGGTCGAGATGAAGACGTGAATCCTCTTCTTCTCCGCGGGCCTGAGCGCTTCCCAGCAGCGGTCGACGTCAGAGAGGTGGGTGCGCGAGAGCGCCGCTATGGCCGGCCCCTGCACTCGTTCTGCGATCATGCGCACCGCCTCGAAGTCACCCTGGCTGGCAACCGGGAATCCGGCCTCGATGTAATCGACGTTTAGGCGCGCGAGCTGCTCCGCGATCTCCAACTTCTCGGTGGCATCCAGGGAGATGCCCGGCGACTGCTCGCCATCCCGAAGCGTGGTGTCGAAGATGATCAGCTTCTCTTGTTCTTGGCCTTGCGCCATTGGTTGCCTTTCTCGGTGTGCAGATCAGGTTCACGCCTTAGCCGGACAAATAAAAAACCCCCTGTCCCATTCGGAGCAGGAGGTGTGGGCGAGCTGGCTCTGTGGCGAGCTCGCTGTCAGATCAGTAGTAGCGCGGAGATGATCTGTGTTGTCACTGATTTAGAGCATAGCGTCAGGAGCGCAACGTGTGCAAGTGGGTGTCCTGGCTATGCCTCGCACGAGGCGGGAGGGGTGATCTCCAGAAGGGCCTGTCCCTGGGTCGCGAAGAGCCGCCCGTTCCATACCCCCATGGCGTAAAACCCCGGATCCTGCGCGGGGATGGCGGCACTGGCCAGCACTTGCGCCCCGCCCGGGGGGACGCAGGAGATTTCAGCTGCGGACTGGATCCAGGTCGCCTGCGGGGTGGGAACCGCCCATACCGGATTCGGAACGGCGCCCTTCGGGTACCAGCTTGTCAGAACAGCCAATCCGTTGTTGGAGAGCAATTCGGCTCCGCCTAACATGCCGCTGCTCCAGCTGGCCCACACGCCGCCCGGCACGGGCCCGAGCGTTGGGCCCGTTATGGCGTTCCTCAAGGTGGCATCGCCTTGGACTTTTTCGGAGGGCAGTGCCAATTCGAAGACTCGAACGGGGACTCGCGCCGTTGGATCAGCCGTCAGGTAGTCGACCGGGACGTAGAGCCGGCGTCCACCGAGGCCGAGCGCAGGGTTTTGCACCTGCGGAGTGCGCGCCTCGGCGGCGCAATCGAGTTTGCTGGAGGCGCTGACCGAACCGTTGGCATCAAAGCTCATGATGTGCGACGGCGTTCCGCCGGCCAGGTCCACCTCGAAGACCTCGTTCGCACAGGAGGCCCAGATGTATCCCGAGGTGCGCTCATCGACGGTGGAGGCGGCAGGCCGCCACCGTCCATCGCCTGCAGCCGGGACCACGAGGTCGCCGCTCGCTCGAGTAGTTCCCGGCTGAACCCATGAAAGGTGCCATGGTCCGACCGGCTGGCCGTGGGAGGTCGTGGCTGCCGGGACGGAGAGGCTGATGTCGGAGCCGACCTGGGTGGGCACGCCACTGGTCCGATGGCCCAGGTCGATGGTGCCCGTGGAGAGGTCGATGTCAGCCAGGTATGTCGCACTGCCTGAAGGCGTGGTTTGGCTGACTTCCGCGAAGGCGTAGCGGCTTGCCGGGCCATCCTGCATGACCGCACTGAAGTATTGATCCGGTCCCAGACCTGCTATCAACCTTGCCGACCACGGAAAGGCCTGGGCGGCCGCCTGAGCCGCAGCTCGCATCCGTGGCGTCATGACCGGGGCCGGCGGTGGCCCCTGAGCCGCCGTCATGGGCGTGGACGAACGCGCGGGGCTCGAGACCATTGTCGGCGTGGGAGCTTTTTTCCCCGCGTCCTCAATCGAATCGGTGGTGATCGCGCTGGCGAGCGCGGCGATGACGAGCGCGACGCAGCCCAGCATTGCAATGACCCAGGCGTTCCCCTTGTCGCGCACCCACATGTATTGCCTCGCAAAAGCGTGCGGCGGGACCCCAGGGTCCCGCCGCACCGTCTAGATGGAGCCTATCAATTACGGATCCTTCGGGGCACAGTGAATGTCGGAAGTCACTTCGCCCGAAGCTGTCACGCGGAGCAGGAGACCGCCTTGGCGTAGATGATCCCGGGCGCGGCGGAGATCTGTGCCATGACCTCGGGGGTCGCGGCCGCCGAGAGCGATAGCACCATCAGGGCAGTTGACCCATCGTCTGAGGGGCCGACAGCCATGGAGGAGATGGAGTAGCCGGCGTCGCCGAGGATCGTGCCCACCAGGCCGATCTTGCCCGGCGCGTCATCGTTGCGGACCACCAGCATGTACTGAGCAGGTGGAATCTCCACCCTGTGCCCGTCGATCATCACGATCCGTGCCTCCTTCGAGGCTCCTGCGACGGTCGCGGAGACCTGATGGCGGGCGGAAGTCAGTGTAAGCAGGCTTACGTAGTCCTTGGAGGTCTCGTTGAAGCTCTCGCGAACCTCGAGCCCGCGCTCCTCTGCGATTTGCGGGGCGTTCACGTACGACACCGGCTCATTGGTACCGGCGCCGAAGATGCCCTTCAGGACCGAGAGTTTGAGCAGGCGGGTATCCCCACCGGCGAGCTGGCCCTGGTACGCGATCTCCACGCTCTCGGGAAGGCCACCCTCGAGGGACCCCAGGAAGCGCCCGAGCGCCTCCGCCACCGGGAGATAGGGCTTCACCTGCTCGGGGACTTCGGCGGCATTGACGTTAACCGCGAAAGGGACGAAGTCGCCGGCGAAGGCAAGGCGAAGCTGCTCCGCGATGGTCACGCCGGCCTTGTCCTGGGCTTCGGTCGTGCTCGCTCCCAGGTGGGGGGTAACCACGACGTTGGGAAGTTCAAAAAGTGGAGAGGTGGTGCAAGGCTCGCTCGCGAAGACGTCGAGCGCGGCGCCGCCGAGCCGGCCGGCCACGATCGCATCGTACAGGGCCTCCTCATCGACGATCCCGCCTCTGGCGACGTTGATGATCCTGGCATTCGGCTTGGCCTTGGCCAGGGCCTCCTTGCCGATCAGGCCCGCGGTCTCCTTGCTCTTGGGCAAGTGCACGGTTACGAAGTCGGAGAGGGACATGAGTTCGTCCAGATCCATGAGCTCCACGCCCATCTGCTTGGCGCGCTCCTTGGCGATATAGGGGTCGTAGGCGACAAGCTTCATGCCGAAGGCCAGTGCCCTTTGTGCGACCAGGGCTCCAATGCGGCCTAGGCCGACGATGCCCAGGACCTTGCCGTAAAGCTCGACGCCCTCCCACTTGGAGCGCTCCCACTTGCCGTTCACGAGCGCCGTGTGAGCCTGGGGAACGTTACGCGCCTGGGCGAGAAGAAGCGCGATGGTCAGTTCGGCGGCCGAGAGGATGTTGGACTGTGGTGCGTTCACCACCATCACGCCCCTCTTTGTGGCATAATTCACATCCACGTTGTCCAGACCGATTCCCGCGCGGCCGACCACGACCAGGTCGGTGGCGGCGTCGATGACCTCCTGGGTCACCTTGGTTGCCGAGCGGATGATCAATCCCTCAGTTCCGCGAACTGCGCGCAGGAGCTCCTCGGCAGAGAGTCCCAGCTGGACGTCGACGAGGTGCCCGTCCGCCCTGAGCAGGTCAAGCCCGCTTTCGGCTATCTCTTCGGTGACCAGAATCCTTGCCATTTAATTCTCCAGAGGCCTAGGTCTTTTGCGCTAAATTCGGGCTGGTGGGGGGCCCAAGCCGGGGCTTTGCGCGGATTCCGGCTTCGACAACCAGCCTAACGGACGTGGCGGGTTTCGTGGAAGGCAAGCTTTTCGCCCGGCACGGGTATGGCCGGGCCGCTCGGGCCAAAGCGTGGAGGTGGAGATGATCGGTCTGGCGGTGCGCAGTGTGCTCGGACAGTATGCGACCTTTTCGGGCAGGGCCAGCAGGGCCGAGTATTGGTGGTACTCCCTTGCTTCCGCGGTAGCACTCTTAGCCCTCACCTATTTGCTGGGCGGCAGCCGACTGGGGGATCTGTTGATTGTCTTGGTCGACCTGGGACTGTTTCTGCCGGGGCTGGCCGTTACGGTCCGCAGGCTCCACGACACCGGGCGCAGCGGAGGGTGGATTTTCATCACCCTCGTGCCATTAGTCGGCGCGATCGTCTTGATCGTCATGATGGCCTCGCGCGGCGACGCCGCGAACAACAGCTACGGAGCTCCTCGCCCCCTCGCATGAGGAGGGGACTCTTACCCCTGATTCACGATCTTGGCGATCCGCGCGACGCCTTCCTCGATATCGGCGTCCGAAAGGGCGTAGGAGAGCCTGAAGAAGCCGGGTGTGCCGAAGGCCTCGCCCGGGACGACCGCCACCTGGGCCTGATCGAGGATGACGGCGGCCAGTTCACTCGAGGTTGTGGGCCGCACCCCCGCATAGTCGCGGGCCAACAGCCCGCCGACCTCGGGATAAGCGTAGAACGCGCCTTCGGGCATCGGGCAGACGACCCCCGCAACGCCGCGAAGCAGCGAGACGATGAGCCGGCGTCGGCGATCGAAGGCCTGGCGCATGACCTCGACCTCCGATTGATCGCCGGTCAGCGCGGCAATCGCGGCGCGCTGAGCGATGTTGTTGACGTTGGATGTGCTTTGTGACTGCAGGTTTATCGCTGCCGCCACGACGTCCTTGGGGCCGATCATCCAGCCCACTCGCCACCCGGTCATGGCGTAGGTCTTGGCGACCCCATTGACGATCACCGTGTATTCCATTCCACGAGGGTCCATGGTCGCGATCGAGGTCGAGACGGCGTCGTCGTAGACGAGATGCTCGTAAATCTCGTCGGCAAGTAGCCAGAGCCCGTGGCGCGCCGCGAACGCCGCGAGCGCCTCGGTCTCGCTCCGGCTGTACACGGCTCCGGTCGGGTTGGACGGCGAAACGAAGAGCAGCACCTTGGTTCTCGGGCTCAAGTGGCGTTCGAGATCGGCCGGGGACACTTTGTAACCCGAGGAGACGGAAGACGGCACGAATACGGGCACCCCTCCGGCCAGGCGGATTGCCTCCGGATAGGTGGTCCAGTACGGTTCGGGGACGAGCACTTCGTCGCCGGGGTCCAACATGGTTGCGAAGGCGTTGTAGATGGCGTGCTTCCCGCCGTTGGTCACCAGGACCTGGGAGGGCTCGATCGCCAGGCCCGAGTCTCGCAGGGTCTTGGCGGCAATCGCCTCACGCAGCTCGGGAAGGCCCGCGGTGGGGGTGTAACGGTGGTTCTTCGGGTCGGCGCAGGCCCTGGCTGCGGCCTCTACGATGAAGGGTGGAGTTGGGAAGTCAGGCTCCCCCGCGCCGAAACCGATGACGTCTACTCCCGCCGCCTTCAGGGCCTTTGCTTTTGCATCGATGGCAAGAGTCGCGGACTCGGCTACGGACGCCACACGGGCGGAGATGCGCGGCCTGCTCTCTGTGGTCACCGGTACCTCCTGAGACTGAAACGGCTGGAAATGAGCGACAACAACGTCAACAGCAACATCGTAATCCCCGGCGAGCTTCTCCCACGAGACGGCCGCTTCGGGTCCGGACCCTCCAAGGTCCGCAAGGAGGCGGTGGACGTGCTCGCCTCCCGCTGGCAGGACTACCTTGGCACCTCTCACCGCCAGAAGACCGTCAAGTCCGTAGTCGACTCCCTGCGCCGTGGCCTCTCCGAGTTGTTCGCGCTTCCGGAGGGGTACGAGGTGGTACTCGCGAACGGAGGCGCCAGCTACTTCTGGGACACCGCCGTCTTTTCGCTGATCGAGCACAAGAGCCAGCACCTTTCCTTCGGCGAGTTCTCCTCCAAGTTCGCCGCGTCCGCCAAGAAGGCGCCGTTCATCGAGGATCCCCAGATCATCCTCTCCGAGCCCGGCACGCATCCCCTGCCGGTGACCAATGACGAGATCGACCTTTACGCCCTGACCCACAACGAGACCTCCACCGGCGTGGCAATGGAGATTCGCCGCCCCGAGGGTGCGACCGGCCTTGTCGCGGTGGACGCCACCAGCGGAGCGGGTGGCCTGATGGTCGATCCCACGCAGTTCGACTGCTACTACTTCTCGCCGCAGAAGGCGTTCTCCTCGGACGGAGGACTCTGGCTCGCCGCCATGTCCCCGGCGGCGCTCGAGCGTGCCCGCTCCGTCGCGGCATCGGGCCGCTACATCCCGCCCGCGCTTGACCTTGTCATCGCCATCGACAACTCGCTCCTGGACCAGACTTACAACACTCCCGCTCTGGCGACCATCTTCCTCATGAACGAGCAGGTCAACTGGATGCTCGCGAACGGTGGGCTGGCGTTTGCGGCTGGGCGCAGTGAGCGCTCGTCCTCCACCGTCTACTCCTGGGCCGAGTCCTCGAAGTTCGCGACTCCCTTCGTGAAGGATCCGGCGATGCGTTCGAAGGTGGTTGCAACCATCGACTTTTCGGACGACATCGATGCCAAGGCGGTCGCGACCACGCTGCGCGCGAACGGCATCGTCGACACCGAGCCCTATCGGAAGCTTGGCCGCAACCAGCTGCGCGTTGCTGTGTTCCCTTCCGTCGATCCGGAGGACGTCGAAAAGCTGGTGGCGGCAATCGACTACGTGGTCGAGCGGCTGTAGTGCGCCTCGATGCACGCGTTGAGCTTGCGCTGCTCGGCGTGCTTTGGGGCATTTCCTATCTATTGATTGCCATCGGGCTGGAGAGTTTCAGCCCGGCGGTCGTCGTCTTGGTGCGTTCGGTCATGGGGACGGTGGTGCTGGTGGCTGCCGTCCTGGCCGACGCTCAGGCCCGTAGAGACATGCGAAGCTACGGCAGCTACCTCAAGTACTTGCCGGTGCAAGCCCTGGTGGCCTCCACCGTGCCTTATCTGCTCATATCCTGGGGTGAGACCAGGACCTCGGTGGCGACGGCCGGGATGCTGAACGCGGCCACGCCGCTTTTTACCTTCATCTTCGCGCGTATCTTCATCGCCGACGAGCGTGATTCGCTCTCCAAGGTCGCGGGCCTGGTGCTGGGATTCGCTGGGGTCGCCATGATACTGGAGCCTTGGAACAGCCGGCCCGGCGCTCACAGCCAATTGGTCGGGAGCCTGGTCGTCCTCTCGGCCTCGGCCTTCTATGGCTACGGTTTTGTCTACACCAGGAAGTACCTTGGCCACCGCTCCGGATCGCCCAAGGTTGCCGCGCTCGGGCAGATCGCCTTAGCGACCGTCCTGGCGGCACCCTTCGTGCCCTTCTTCCACGCGCCCGCCAAGCGCGGATCTCTTCTGGTGGCCTGGTCCGCCGTGTTGGTGCTAGGCGTCGTGCAGACGGGGCTTGCGACTCTCATGTATCACCGGGTGGTGCGGTCGCTGGGAGCGACGGCGTCGTCGGTGGTCACCTACGTGATACCGGTGGTCGCCGTGGTGACCGGAGTGCTCTTTGCCGGCGACAGGCTGGGTGCGAGCTTCATCGCCGGAGCCGCGGTCGTCTTCGGGTCCGTCTACCTGGTTATGCGACAGCAAGGGGCTATGCCTGTAGCAGAGACGGAAGCCACGGCATCCTAGTGGCCTCGTAGGCTTGGATTTCCTCTTCGTAGCGCAACGAGAGGCCGATGTCGTCCAGCCCTTCGAGCAAGCGGTACCGTGTGAACTCGTTCATGGGAAACTCGACGTCCACACCGGCTGCCGGGCAGACAAGGCGCAGCTTTTCGACGTCGACCGTGATCTCGGTCGAGGGGTCCCGCTTGAGGGCTTCCTGTAGGGCGGAAACGACTTCCATCGGCGCGACGACGGGCACGAGGCCCGCCTTGGTCGAGTTGTTGTAGAAGATGTCGCCAAACTTGGGTGAGACCACCGCCTCGAATCCGTAGTCCACCAGGGCCCACACCGCGTGCTCGCGCGAGGAGCCGGTGCCGAAGTTGGGGCCGGCGACCA
>JAJZNF010000291.1 GCA_021847985.1 Actinomycetes bacterium
TCGAAGCGCGCATCTGGAAACGGCAAAGACTCCGCTCGAGCTTGCGCCACCACGGCACCGCCGCGCCGTTTGGCGAACTCCACCATCCCGGGATCGGGGTCGACACCTGCGGCTGCGGCGCCTTCGGCGGCCAATGCCGCCAGGAATCTGCCGGTGCCGCAGCCGACCTCGAGGACCGTCTGCCCTCTGGAGATGAGTTGCAGCGCTGCCCGTGCCTCCAGGCGGAAAAGCCGGGCGCCCCGTGGTTCGTCGAACCAGGAATCGTAGATGTCCGCGTCCCAGATGCTTTGCCGGTCGTGGCTTCCACGCCACTTTCTCGCGTCCGGGTTCATGGTCATGAGCTGTTCGGTGATCCGTTCCAAGCTACGGAAGTATGTTCACGGCGCGACCGGCGACCATCACCACGGTTATCACCGAAACCAACGATTCCGCCGTCATCAGCGCTTTTGCCGTGCTCGTCAGAGGCATGGTGTCGGTCGGGCTGAATGCGGTGGCGTTGGTGAAGGATACGTAGAGATAGTCGAGGAAGGCTGGGCTCCAGGAAGGGTCGGCGAGGCCCGCCTGCACCATCTGTGGAAACAGGAAGGCCGGCCAGTGCTTCCTACCTGCCGAGCGGGCGGCGGGTCCCCCCCGATCCAGTTCCCAGAACCACAGGCCGAAAACGATGACGTTTGTCAGCCAGATCGCTATTGCCGAATAGACGAGCTCCGTGCCGCTGGTTTTCCCACCCGCCAGCAGATCGTGCACCAGGAACCAAACGGAGGCGGCGTTGGCCAGGTTCAATAGGCCTATCACAACGATCGCCAGATATCTGAGGACCTTGGTCTCGGCGTCGTCGCGATACGGACTCGAAAGGGTGAGGGGGATCAGCAATCCGAGCTCGAGCGCCGGCATGAACCACCTCGGTCCGAGAACCAGCCGTTGGGGAAGCACCAGGTAAAGGCCTATCGATGCCACGATTGCGATACTTGCCGGCCAGCGCGGTTCACGCTTTCGGCCGGCCGGTTGGGAAACTTCCACTGCTTCTCCCCGGGGATTTTCGTCCACCTTGGGCCCAACCTAGCCGCCCGGTGACGCGGGCACCTGTTCGAGCTGGAAGAGCCGCCTTGGCGAGACCAGGTGCCACCCTTGCTCGGCTAGGGTTGCCATCTGATGCCGGTCAACTGGCGCCTGTTTCTTGGGGGAGATCATGGCGATTGCGTCGCAATCCGTGCGCATGGAGGAGTTCAAGCGTCGCGTAGGGGGGCTCGTCGGGGCCGGCGAATGCATCCTCGGTGACGCCGCCGCTCTTTCCAGCTATGGCTCTGACGGCCTGATCCGGTTTCGCCAGACACCGGAGGTCGTGGTTATTGCCAACAACGCGGAGGAGGTTCGTGCCGTGGTTGCGCTCTGCTCGGAGCTCGGCATTCCCTTCGTCGGCCGAGGTTCGGGAACCGGGCTATCGGGTGGCGCCGTCCCTCCCGCCGGCGGGGTCGTGATCGCCACTTCGGCGATGAAGGAAATTGTCGAGATCGATCCCGTGGACAGGATCGCCGTGGTCGAGCCTGGTGTGGCGAACCTTGCCGTTTCCGAGCGAGCGGCGCCGCTTGGCCTGTACTACGCGCCGGACCCTTCGTCCCAGAGCGTCTGCTCGATAGGAGGCAATGTCGCAGAGAACTCCGGCGGAGCTCATTGCCTGAAGTACGGCTTTACCACCAATCACGTGCTGGCGATGGAAGTGGCCCTCCCCGACGGGACGCTCGAAGTCCTGGGAGGGGAGTCCCCCTTCGAACCGGGACTGGATCTGAGGTCCGCCTTCTTGGGAAGCGAGGGCACTCTCGGCATTGTCACCAAGGTTTGGCTGCGCATGCTCAGCCGGCCCGAGGCCGTCCGGACGCTGGTGGCCGATTTCGAGTCGGTTGAGAGCGCGGGAGCCGCGGTGAGCGCGATAATCGCGGCCGGAATCGTGCCCGCCGCCATCGAGATGATGGACGCCCTGGCGATCGAGGCCTGCGAGAAAGCGGTGGGGGCCGGATATTCGCTTGATACGGCGGCTGCCTTGATCGTGGAGGTGGACGGCTCGCAGGAGGAGGTGGACGCCCTCTACGAGGAGGTGAAGTCGTCCTGCGCCTTATGCGGATGCACCAAGATCCGCGAGGCCGCCGACCAGGCGGAGAGGAGCCGCATTTGGCTGGGCAGAAAGGCCGCCTTTGCCGCCGCCGGTCGCCTCGCGCCCGCCTACATCGTCCAGGACGGGGTTGTGCCCCGCACCGCTCTGGCATCGGTGCTGGGGCGGATTGCCGAATTGGCGACCGAGGCCGGCCTTAGAGTCGCCAACGTCTTTCATGCCGGGGACGGCAACCTGCATCCACTTGTTCTTTACAATCCCGACTCGGCCGAGGAGTCGGAATCGGCGGAAAAGCTGGCGACCGAGATCGTGGAGCTCTGTGTGGAGATAGGCGGATCCATAACAGGCGAGCACGGGGTCGGCCTGGAGAAGGCATGCTCGATGGCGGCGATGTTCGACGACGGGGACCTGGACGTTATGCAGCGCCTGCGCACCGCTTTTGACGGCGATGGCATCTCCAATCCAGGCAAGGTATTGCCGAGTCCCCGCCTGTGTGGCGACGTGCCGGGCCGATATCGCGCTCATCCACTCGAGCTGAGCGGGAAGGCGGTGCGGTTTTGAGCGGGGGAGTCAAGGGCGCCGCGAGGTGGCTTGGCCCGACATCGTCGTCGGCTGCGGCCGAGGCACTTGCCTCGATGGAGCCTGAACAGCGGGTCCGCATCGTGGGCCACACGCAGGAGGC
This sequence comes from Actinomycetes bacterium, assembly GCA_021847985.1. Classification (GTDB taxonomy): domain Bacteria; phylum Actinomycetota; class Acidimicrobiia; order Acidimicrobiales; family Acidimicrobiaceae; genus Acidithrix. The sequence continues at coordinate 2,790 of JAJZNF010000291.1, forward strand.
AATGGAAGGTGTCGTCACGCTCGCTTGTGCTGAACTGCGAGGATACGAGCACTCGCCTGCCGACCAGACCTTGGTGGCCGCGACCGGTGAGCGTCTCGGAGAGATCGAGGCGATGCTTGCCGAGCACGGCCAGCGGATTTCGGTTTTTCCTCTCACTGAGCGCCAGAAGGGCATGACGCTGGGAGCGCTGTTGGGTGGAGGGAAAGACGTTGCCTCGGTGCAACGGTACGGGCGGCTCAGGGAGAGCCTGATCGGCGCGGAATTCGTCCTGCCTGATGGAACCCGTGCTCACTCCGGGGGCCGCGTGATCAAGAACGTCGCGGGATACGACCTGGCCAAGATCATGGTGGGTTCGTTGGGGGCATTGGCATTCGTCACTGCCGCTTCGTTGCGGCTCTATCCCCTGCCTCGCCGATCCGTGCGCGTCCGTGCCGCCGCCGACCTTGGCGCCGCCGTCGCCCTCGTCGATGCCGCGAATCGTTCCGGTGTCGAGTTGGCTACCTGCGAGTGGGGTGGCGGCGAGATCGAGTTCGGGATCGAGGGCCCATCGGCCGCCGTCGAGGCCGCCGTGACGAGGTTGGCCGGACTCCTGGGAAAAGAGGTCGCAAAGCTCGAAGTCGACGAGGGGGACTCCGGCGCGCCTTCGCTCGCATTGCGGCTGGCCGAGGAACGGGAGTCCTTCGACGGGATTCTGGTCAAGCTGGGAACCCGCCTCTCGCGCGCCTCCGCATTGCAGGCCGAGATCATCGCGGAGGGCCTCGCCGATGAAGGAGTATGGATGCACTCCCACCTGGGCACGGGCATCCACTACCTGGGGGTACCTGGCCCCGGAGGGGCGCTTGGGCGCCTGGATTTGTTGCTGCAACGTGCGGGGATCGGTGGCCAGCTGATCACCGATCCAGGACCTGGACGCGGGAGCGTTTTCGTCGGCAGACGACCGGGCGGACTGACGACAATGCGAAGGCTCCTTGACGGATTCGATCCCTTGGGCCGTCTTGTGAGCCCCATGCGCACGTCGATCATGGAGGAAACGGGGAGTGCCGTATGAGCGCGGGAGCAATTGGGCCGGAGCGCCGGCTGATCGACGCATGCGTCCATTGCGGTTTTTGCCTTCCGGCATGCCCGACCTACCAGCTGAGCGCAAACGAGGCGGAATCTCCGCGAGGGCGCATCGATCTGATGCGCAGGTATTCAGACGGCGCCCTGAAGCTCGACTCGGATTTCGTCGCCCATATCGACTCGTGCCTGGGATGCATGGCCTGCGTCAAGGCCTGTCCTTCGGGGGTCGAATACGAAACGCTCATCGTTGAGGCCAGGGCTATGATCCAGGCTTCCTTTGTGCGTCCGGCGTCCCAGCGGTTGGTGCGCAAGGCGATCTTCGCCCTGATGCCATACCCGCGCCGCATGCGCCCGCTTGTCCGGCTGGGGGGAATGGCGAAGCAGATGTTTGGATCGCGCGTCGTCGCGGCCGCTGGCGCGCGTGGGGGCCTTGCGGGTGCGGTCGCCTCGGCTTTGGCTCTGTTGCCCCGGACTACGGGGGCGGCACGTCCGGCGCGGAACCGTCTCTATTCGGCCGCCGGCCCGAAGCGCGGTACGGTCGGCCTCCTGACAGGGTGTGTCTCCTCGGTGATATTCTCCTCGACCGAGCAGGCGGCGATCGACGTTTTGCGCGCCGAGGGCTTCGACGTGCTCGTTCCCGCGGGGCAGGGTTGCTGCGGCGCACTGGCCGAGCACGCAGGCGAAGCGCGGCTCGCCGGTCGTTTGGCGAGGGCCATGGTGGGCAAGCTTGGGCGTGAGCGGGTGGATGCCTGGATAACGACCTCCGCGGGTTGCGGCTCGACGCTCAAGTCCTACGACCGGCTCCTGGCCGATGACACGGCCGCAGCGGAATTCTCGGGGCGTATCCGGGACATTCATGAGTTTCTCTACCAAAAGGGGTTGCGCGCCGACTACGGCCCCCTGAACATTCGCGTCGCCTACCATCCGGCCTGCCACCTTGCCAATGCGCAGGGGATCGTCGACGAGCCTCTCGCCCTGCTGAGGTCGATTCCGGGATGCGAGGTGTTGACTCCCGCCCAGGCCGGCACCTGCTGTGGGTCGGCGGGGATATACAACCTTGTCGAGCCGGCGACGGCGGAGAGGCTGGGAGTGGCGAAAGCGGCTTCGATAGCCGAGCTTGGCGTCGATGTGGTGGCCACCGGCAACCCCGGCTGCCTCCTGCAGATCTCCCGCTACTCGGATCCCGGGCTGGAGTCCACCCATCCCGTCGAGCTGCTGGCACGCGCCCTGCACGCCGCACCCGTTTGAGAGGCGACCTCAGCCGGGCCGCTGGAGCCGCCCGTCTGTGGATCCGGCCAGCTCGCCAAGGGAGAAGTAGCTCTCCTCCTCCTGCTCGAAGTGAAGCTTTAGGACCGCGTGCAGGCTGTATAGGACTTGTCGAGCTTCCGAGACGTTGCCGGATCCGGCCGTGCCGGAGGCAAGATCCTCTTCGACCATTTCGAGCCGCCGGGTGAGGGAAAATATCTCGGCATGCTCGCGCGCCATTACCGAGGTGGCACCCTGGCCGCCCATTGCCTGATCCAGGGCCGGATACAGGACGTCGTTCTCGGTACGCTCGTGGGGGACCACCTTCTGCTGTAGGAAGTCTCGGCATCTGCGCAGTCCCTCCAGCCGCTCTTCGGCGGTCATCGAGTCGAGCCCGGAGGCGAGGGCGAGAATATCGTCCACGCCTGATCGGAGCTGGAGATGCTCGGATTCGAGCTTCGTCGCAAGCGCCACGGTCTCGGCGGAGAAGGCGAGCTTGGAGTGGGGTACCCGCAGGACTCGCAGCGCGTTCAGGATCACCGCCAGGTCTATCCCCTCCTGGACGATCGCGCCCCAAGTCGCCGTGAGGTTGCCACTGGCGGCAATCAGCATCGCCGCCAGGGACAGGCCGACTCCGGCAAGAGCGCTCTGCGCGGCGATCCTGAAGGACCTGTGAGCGATCCCCAGTGCGGTCACGAGCGGATCGATGCGGTCGACGGTCAGGACCACGCCCGCCGCTTCGGACGACGCGCTCTGACCTCGAGAGGCCACCGCGATTCCGACGTCCGCCGCGGCCAGGGCCGGTGCATCGTTGATGCCGTCGCCGACCATCACTGTGGGGCCGAAGCGGGCTTCGGCCTTGGCCGCCTCGACCTTGTCCTCGGGCGTGCAGTCGGAGTAGACGTCGTCGATACCGAGCGCGGTGCCGACCGCTTCGGCGACCTGGCGCCGGTCGCCGGTGAGCATGACGATGCGCGCTATGCCTTGAGCCCGGAAGCCTCGTAACGTCCTGCTGGCGTCAGGGCGCACCGGATCGGCGAGAAGGACGAGGCCGCCCTTGTTTCCGATGGAGGCGAATATCGTCATCGACCCTTCGAAAGCGGCGTGGCGCAGCGCGCCCTCGATCCATGGCTCGTCATGGCCCACCCCTGTGAACCCGGCCTTGCCGAGCTTGACGGCTATGCCCTCGACAAGGCCGCTTATCCCTTGCCCAGGCGTTTCTCCCACCTCTGCCGGCTCGGCCAGGGTCAGGCCCCGCTCGCGCGCGGCGGCCACGAGCGCGGCCGCCAAGGGGTGCTGGGACCTCTGGTCGAGGGAGGCAGCCAGTCTGAGCACCGTGTCGGCGTCGATGCCCGGAGAGGACACCACCTGTGTGACACGCGGGTTGCCCCGCGTCAGCGTTCCAGTCTTGTCCAGGAGGAGAACTCTGGAGCGGGCCAGTTTTTCCAGCTCCGCTCCACCCTTTATGACGACACCGGTGCGGGCGGATCGCGAGAGGCCGGAGACGATCGCCACGGGAGCCGCCAAGATGAGCGGGCACGGCGTTGCCACGACGAGGACCGCCACCGCGCGACCGAAATCGTTGCTCAACGCCCAGGCGAGCCCGGCGACGATCAACGTGGCAAGCAGGAACCAGAGGGCATATCGATCCGCCATGCGTACGAACGGGGCGGATTCCGCCTCGGCTTCCTGGACCAGCCGCACGATCCGCGCATAGGTCGAACTCTGAGCATCCGAGGTGGCTGTCATCATGAACGGGTTGGAGACGTTAACCACCCCGCTGGAGAGCCTGTCCCCCTTGACGTGTTCGACTGGCATCGGCTCTCCGGTGAGCGCCGATTCGTCAAGAACCGCCCTATCATCCACGAGTTCGCCATCCAGCGGGACGACTTCGCCACTGGCGACCATGATTTTGTCGCCGGGGTGCACGTCTTGGAGGGGTATCGTGAACAGCCCCCCGGGCTGTTCGACGTGAGCGCTGACGGGCGCCCGCTCGACGAGGAGTTTAAGTTCGCGCTTCGCGTGCCCGGTGGCGTATTCCTCCAGGCTGCGGCCGCCGAGGAGCATAAGGGTGACGACGGCTCCGGCAAGGTATTCGTGAACGAGCACGGTGCCGAGCAGTGCGAGAAACGCGATCACGTCGACGCCAAAGCGTTTCTTGACCAACCCGGCCAAGATGGTGGCCGCGGACGTCACGACGCCGACCAAGGTGGCGGCGAGGAAAAGCACGTGCGACCAGGTCGGTTCGCCCGCCAGGTGGGATGCTCCACCGGCGGCGGTCAGAACTGTGGAAAGTGCAAGCGCAAAGTTGCCGGCGCGGCGCGTCGAGAAGATCGCCATTTCGCTCCTTCCCTGCCGGCGTGTCCCGGGCTGCGGCTGCAGCCGGGGACACCTCCGCCTCAGGTCAGATAAGAGAGCCCGTTACGCGTCTTCCAGAGGAAATACTTCTCGAGCGCACGCTTGCCGCCGTCGTACACCGGATTGGGAATCAGCGCGGCGAACTGGCGTGGCTTGAACAGGTGGTTGGCGACCAGGTATACCTCTTTGTGGCCGGCGTCCAGGATGCACACGCCCGGGATGTTGCCGAATTCCTTCACCTTCAGATCCAGGCGCGCGTTGACGAGATTGGTGATGTTGTGCGCCACGATCTTGGCCTCCTCGTCGGCGGGGAAGCCGGTCTTGGGGACGCCGAGCGGGACCGGGGTCGTGAACGGAGCCGGCACGTCGACGGCGATTCCGGCCGCGAAGATGTTGGGGAACTCCTTGTGCTGGTAGGCGGCGTTGACCGGCACGTAGCCTTTCGCGTTGCCGAGCCCGGGGGAGTTGGACACCACGTCCTGCCCCAGGAATGCCGGCATCAGCATCGAAAAGGCGAACGGGAGCTTGCGCCCATCATCCAGAGTGATCTCGTCTTCGCTGACGTGGTCGACCTTGGAGTTGGTTATGAAGTTGATGTCGAGGCTCCCGAACATCTTGCGCAACATTGTGTTGCCGCCGGTGATGCCTTCGATGCCGAAATGGCCCACGAAGGGTTCAGGGGTGATCCAGGTGATTTCCGTCTTCTTGCGCACGCCCCTCTTGCGCAGATTGAATTCCGTATTGAAAAGGAACTCATAGGCGGCTCCGACACAGCCGGCCGCCTGTGTCGCCCCGATCACGACCGGACCGGGGTTGTCTATCAGCTTCTCGAAGCGCGCACGTGTGTCGAGCGCGCCGTCGGGATCACAGATGCAGGCCGTGTAGCCGTTGTCGGGGCCGACGCCACTGATGGAGTAGTCCATCTTGGGACCGGTGGCGATCACCAGGTAGTCGTAGTCGAAGCGGCCCGCGGTGGTTTCGACGTAGTTCTCGTACTGATTTATTCGGGTGGCGGTGGCGTGGACGAAGTCGATCCCCCTCTTGCGCAGGATCGGCTCCACCGGTACCGTGATGTCCTTTATCTCGCGCTCGGAGAAGGGTACCCAGATCAGTGAGGGCACGAAAAGGAAGTAGTCTCTCGCGGAAATCACCGTAACGGTGTGGCCGGTGTCCTTAAGATGACGCTTGGTCTCAAGAGCGGCCGTCAGTCCAGCGAAGTTCCCTCCAAGGACGAGGATATTGGCCATTGTCGCCTCCTAAAAGCCCTTACCACCGCAACACTAGCGCTCCGGACGCGCAGGATAACCTGCAATCGGTCCCAAACGGGGGGCGTCGAAAGTCCCGCATCGCCGCGCCGGGCCACATTGCCGCAGCCCTGCGCCTCACTTCCGCCCAAGCCACTCCGCTTCTCGCCGGCCCAGCTCGGAGGACGGCGGGTACTGGGTAAAGGGCCAGATCTCGGCCGAGATCCTCCGGAAGTTCGCGGTCGTGGACAGGGACGCGAGGATCGAATACAGCCCGAGGTTGATGCGCTGGATAACCACGAAAGGCTCCGAGACCTGCAGGAACTTGGCGACCGGGTCGTTCTTGTCGAACATGTGGGCGAATAGCGACGTGGTGTAGCTCTCGCTGAAAGTGAACTCGGCGTCCGTGGCGATGGACTCGTAGAAGGGCTCGAAGAACCGGTACACGTCCTCGTCCGGCAAGGTGCATCCATGGGCGAGGAGGCCCGCGGCCTCGATGGCGGATCGGAAGGCGATAGGGCTGCGGTCAATGACCGCGGCTTTCACCATCTCCTCGAAGATGACCAGGTCCCCCGGCACGAAGTATTTGGTCATCCCAAAGTCGATGAAGGTGACCCGCCCGTCCCCGTCGAAGAGGTAGTTGCCCGGATGAGGGTCCCCGTTGAAGCACTGCAGCCTGTAGAGGCTGCGGAAGACGAAGCGGAATATCGTCTCGCCCGCGAGGTCCCTCTCCCGTTGGTCCTCCTTCAGGAATTCCGCGAAGCGCAGTCCGGCGGCGAGCTCGGTCACCAGCACCAAGGGGGTGGAGAGGTCGTGGTGGACCGCCGGGATTCGGATGAAGGGATGGCCGTTGTAGAAGTCCGCAAAACGCTGCTGGTTGGCTGCTTCCTTTTTGTAGTCGAGCTCCTCCGCTATTCGCGTGGATATCTCCGCGACGATCGAGTCCGTATCCATGGCGGGAAAGGCGAAGCGGAACGCCCTCGCTATCATCCGCAGATTGGCCAGGTCAGCGAAGAGCGTCTCGCGTATGCCGGGATATTGCACCTTCACCGCCACCGCATCGCCGTCGAGCGTTATGGCGCGGTGCACCTGCCCGATCGAGGCGGAGGCGATGGGGTCGGGGTCCCAGGTCTCGAAGATCTCCGTCGGTGCCTTGCCGAACTCCTGGGCAAAGACCTGCTCGACAAGTTGGTGGGACATCGGTGGCGCCTGGTCCTGCAGGCTGGATAGGCCGGTTCGGATGGTGCTGTCGAGCGGCGTGGAGACGTAGCTGAGCATCTGGCCGAACTTCGCCATGACTCCGCGCATGGAGCCGAGCTCTCGGGCCACGTCCGCGACCGAGGCGATTTCGCGGCTGCGGTCGGTCTCGCCTTCCGGCTTTCGCGAGGCGAAGATCGCCTGGGCTTTGGCCCGCGCCGCCGCGGTGGCGAGCTTCGAGCCAACCCTTGCGACCTTGGTCATGCGTCTGGCACGGCCACCTGCGGAGGCATCCATCCCGCCGCCTCGTCAGCGGCCCGTGGCCGTGCGGTCGAAGCGTTGGACGGCGTTGTCAGGCACCATGCCCCAAATCTATCGCCGCCGCCAAGTTGCGCAAAGCCCGCCCAGCTCAGGCGGTTTCGATCTTCGATGCCTCCTGCAGGCCTAGCTCATTGATGGCCGACTGCTTCATGAGATACTTCTGGACCTTGCCGGTGACGGTCATCGGGAAGGCGTCGACGAACTTGATGTAGCGCGGAATCTTGAAGCGGGCGATCCTGCCCTCGCAGAACTCCAGGATTTCGGCTTCGGTGATCTGCTCCCCCTCTTTGGGGGTGATCCAGGCCATTACCTCTTCCCCGTAGCGCTCGCTGGGGACGCCGATGACCGAGACATCCTTTACCTTGGGGTGGGAGTATAGGAATTCCTCGATTTCGCGGGGATAGACGTTCTCGCCGCCACGAATGATCATGTCCTTGGCGCGACCGACGATGTTGACAAAGCCCTCGTCGTCCATTACGGCGAGGTCGCCGGTGTGCATCCAACGAGCGGCGTCTATCGCCTCCGCGGTCTTGACCGGATCGTTCCAGTAGCCCAGCATCACGGAGTAGCCGCGCGTGAGAAACTCTCCGATCTCGCCCCTGGGTACAACGTGGCCGCTGGGGTCGACGATCTTGACCTCGAGGTGGGGCAGCACGCGGCCCACGGTCGCGACGCGCTTCTCGAGCGCATCGTCGGTGCGCGTCTGCATGGATACCGGCGAGGTTTCGGTCATCCCGTAGCAGATGGTGACCTCGTCCATGTTCATCCGGGATACGACTTGCTTCATGACCTCCACGGGGCAGGGAGAGCCTGCCATGATCCCGGTTCGCAGCGTGCTGAGGTCGAAATTCGAGAAGGCCGGGTCCGCGAGTTCGGCAATGAACATGGTAGGGACGCCGTAGAGCGATGTGGCGCGCTCCTTTTCCACGGCCGCAAGCGTGGCGGGCGCGTCGAAGGTATAGGCGGGAATGACCATGGTCGATCCGTGCGAGGTGCAGGCCAGGTTGCCCATCACCATGCCGAAGCAGTGATAGTAGGGCACCGGGATACAGACGCGGTCCTCTTCGCTGTAGTGGCAGGTCTCTCCGACGAAGAAGCCGTTGTTCAGGATGTTGTGGTGACTCAGGGTCGCACCCTTCGGGAAACCGGTTGTCCCGCTGGTGTACTGGATGTTGATCGGGTCGTCGAAGTCGAGACCGTCCTGTATCGCGGCCACCTCCTCGGCGGCCACCGCTGGAGCCTTGGCCAGCAGGGCGTCGAAGCTGGGGTCGTCGAAGTAGTAGACGGCGCGCAGGTCCGGAAGCGCGCCGCGTACCTCGTCAACCATGGCGCGATAGTTGGAAGTGCGATATTCGGCCATGGAGAAGAGGCCCGAGCACCCGGACTGCTTCAGGGCGTATTCGAGTTCGGTGGTGCGATAGGCCGGGTTGATGTTGACCAGGATCACGCCAATCTTTGCAGTGGCGTACTGCACCACCGCCCACTCGTATCGGTTCGGGCTCCAGATGCCTACGCGGTCGCCCTTCTTGAAGCCGTCGGCCAGCAAGGCTCGGGCCAGGGTAACTACGCTGTCGGAAAACTCCCGATAGGTCATGCGCACCCCCTGGTGCACCGAGACGACGGCCTCGTGATCGGGGAATCGCGCCACGGTCGCATCGAGGTTGGCCCCGATCGTCTCGGAGAGAAGCGGCATAAGAGCGGTGCCGTGCTCGTATGAGATTGTCATGGGATTACAATACGCCAGCCCGACACGAGCGCAAGGCTGGGAAAAGAATTGTCTGCAGCCCGACGACGCACGCGGCGGGCCATGCCGCCGGGTCGACTGAATCGCGGCACGAGACGCTCGGGAGTGGACCTGAGCCGTGCGACCGACGGGGACGACGGGCCTATCGCCGCGTGGCTTCGGCGAGCCGGTGCCGGGGGTGCTCCCACCAGGGCGGGCGCGCCGGAGTGGGGACGAGTCCGCCCTGGTTGCGCCCGTCCTGCAACGTGGAGCGGCCTCCTTGTGCCTGAAAGTACTCCGCGGCGGCGCTCAGGACCAGAGCAGGTCGGCTAAGGCGCTGTAGAGGAGAGGGTGCAGAAACTCGAAGCCGGCTGCTTCCAGCACGGATGGCTTCACTCGCTGAGAGGAAAGCAGGAGCTCGGATGCCATCTCGCCGCCAAGAAGCGCGCCGAGTGCGAAACCCGGTGCGCGGAGGAGGGCGGGCCGCGACAGTGCCTTGGCAAGGGTACGCGTGAACTCGGCGTTGGTGACCGGATTGGGCGCCACGAGGTTCACCGGCCCGGTGATCTCGGGGTGGTCGAGTAGGAAGGCGATCGCCGCCACCTCGTCGAAGCGGTGGATCCAGCTCATCCACTGGCGCCCGTTTCCGAGCGCCGCACCGAGGCCGACGCGGAAGAGGGGAAGTTGTTTGGCGAGCGCACCCTGGCGGGCGTCGAGGACTATGCCGGTCCGCAGCGTTGCCACGCTGTGCCCGTCCCCTGCTGCGGCGGCCGCCTCAGTCTCCCAGGCCTGAACCACCTCTGAAAGGAAGCCACGGCCGGCGGGCGACTGCTCGGTAAGCACCTCTTCGCCCCGGTCCCCGTAAAATCCGATCGCGCTGGCACAAAGGAAACGTATTGGCCGGTCCGACTCTCCCGCAAGCATCCGAGCCACCTGCCGGGTCCCCGAGATGCGCGAATCGCGTATCTCGGCTTTGATCTTTGGGTTCCAGCGTCTTTCGCCGATCCCGGCGCCCGCGAGGTGCACCACCGCGTCCAAGCCCGGCCGGGGTGGAAGGTCGAAGCGCCCGCTGGTGGTGTCCCAAAGTATCGCGGAGTCATTCGCCCGATCGGCGTCACGCGTGGCAACCAGCACCTCGTCGCCGCGCGCTCGGAGAAGGTGCACCAGGTGGGAGCCGATCAGGCCGCCGGCCCCGGTTATCAACACCTTCATCTAGACGCCCCTTTCATAGGCCGCTCCATGCCCCTTGTTGAACAGAAGTGGCTAGGAGGCAATTCCCCCAGGGCCTCCTCAGCCGGTTGCGCCCAGCTCCGAGTCCCTCAAGCGTCGCCAGGCCAGCTGGACGAGCGCGGCACCGGCGGAGGGGTTTTTCAGGTGCACGCCGTGGTTCGTTTCCGGCACTATCACAGTCTCGCAGCCTGGAACAGTCGCGGCCAGGTGCTCCACGGCCATCACGTGCCTGGAGGGAGCGTGCTCTCCCCGGGCGGCGATCAGGGGGACGCGAATGGCTCCCAGGTCGGGAGGAGGGTCAAGGTGACTGGCACTCGCCATCTCCTCGGCAAGCACCGGACCCTCGGCGCGGCGCATTTCACGCGTGTGGGACGGCAAGCGGGCCCACCTGTGCTCCCCGATCATCCGCTCCATGAAACTTTGCGCAAAGTCCTCGGCCGCCACCTCGCCGATTTCGCCCGGCTGCATCGCGTAAGCCCCGGACCGGCTCCAGAAGTCCATCCAAGGCAGCGGGCTTTCAAAGGTTACGAGTGCCGACATCCCGGCACAGCTTCCCGCGGCCGCCGTCAGCAGCGCGATGGTCCCCCCGAAGGAGTGCCCAAAGACGATGCTCGGCTGGTCGCCGATCACCTGGGCAAGGTCGTTGGCGTGATCGGTTATCGAAGGCGGTCTCGCTTTGCTAAACGGAGCGTCCAGATGGGACGACTCGTACCCGCGACGGTCGTAGGTCACGCACTCGAAGCCCTGGTCGGCCAAGAGTTTTACCATCCGCGTGAAAGATCGCCCTCGATCCATCGCACCGTGCACCAGCACGACGCGCGTCGCTCCGCCCGGGAGGATCCCGCGGGCGGCGTGATGGGTGAGGTGGATTCCAGGCGGTGCGGCTGCCGACACGGTTGAGAGCCTATCCGACCCGACCGTTCCCGGGCGGGGGTCGGCTTAGTGACGCACGTCCGGGGATGGCGGTCCGTATGGGCTCCCTGCGCGGTAATAACACTCTTCGTGGAAATGCTCGACGCGAGCCCACTTACCGTCACAGTAAACGTTTGCGATAACTTGGTTTGGACGTGTTTTGGCAGAGTAGGCGACTCTTTGGTTGCATGATGCGCAGTCGACGTAGGTGCCGGGCATGACGGCACGCAGCGCGGCGCGGCTGCTGGTAATAGGCGATGTCACAGGCATGGCCGTGGTATCGGCGCTATTCCGAAACCCTTTAGTTTAACTACGTCCTGTAGCTACACAGAGTAATTTCATTACTGTGAGTGGCCAATTGCAGAGCCAAGGCGCACGGCGACGCGGGCAAGGTCGCGAAGATCCGCCTCGGTCACCGACGCAGCAGCGCTAAGGCGTGCGATTGACGCCTCCAGATCCTGGGAAGCCGATTGGGCGACGGAGTCGTCGCGGCGGCGCTCTGCGCTCACCGCCAATGTCGCGGCCATTAGGGCGATGATTGCGGCGGTGGCAACCGAGCCGAAGGAGACCACGGCACCGATATGGGCAAGGATCGCCGAAACAATCATCCCGATTACCGAGCCGGTGCAAACGATTCCTACGATCAGTCGAATTGTCGAAATTCTCATCCCGCGCATTCATCCTCCCGCAAACCGCGTGCCAAGAATATCCCAACCTTTAGGGCGAGACAGGACAATCGTCGTGGGGCAGGAATGCGGACGATCCTGTTCGCCGCGGCATTTTTGAAAAGATGTCCACGATGGGTAGCATCTATACGTGGCAGAGAAACACATCGATGCAGTGAATACCTTTGGCCCGAACTCCTGGTTGGTGGAGGAGTATTACGAGGCCTATAAGCGCGATCCCGCTTCCGTACCCGAGTCGTGGCGCGATTTCTTCTCGGGATACTACCGGGACGAGCCCGGCGCCTCCCAGGCGGAGGCCGCCCCTGCGGCTCCCGCGCCGGCCGCCGCGAGTGAGTCCGCCGCTATCGCGGTCGTGCCCGCTCCGGTCGAGACCCAGGCTCCGGTGATTCCGGTCGCGCCTGCTCCTGTGGAGACCCAGGCCCCGGTCACTCCCGCTCCGGTCGCTCCCGCTGCGGCGGCCCGGCCCGCCCCCGCGCCATACGCGCCTCCTGCCGGCGCTGAGGTGGTCGCCATACGGGGAGCGGCAGCTCGAATCGTGACCAACATGACCGCTTCGCTCGAGGTGCCC